>NZ_JBEOXR010000030.1:66419-97790 GCF_040296665.1 Streptomyces sp. NPDC002057 | reverse complement strand
GGCGCGGCGGCGGCCGCCTCCGGGTCCTCCGGGGGAGCGGTCTCCGGAGGCGCCGCCGCCGAGGGGCTCGGCGCGCCCGCGAAGGCCGGGATCGCGGCGGCCGTGGCCGTCGCCGCCGCCGCCGGTCTCGTCTGGGCCATGGCCGGGGACCCGCAGCCGGTGGCCGCGCCCAGGCCCGCGCAGCCGGTCGTCACCCCGGTCGTACCGGCGGAGCCCGTGCCCCCGCCGCGGCCGACACCCGAGGCCGTGCCCGCGCCGGTACCCGTGACGTCCGAGCCCCCGGCGCCCACGCCGACCCCCACGCCGAGCCCCGAGAGGCCCTCGCCGACCCCGAGTCCGGAGAAGCCGTCACCGGAGCCGACCCCGCCGCCGAGGCCCGGCCCCACGCCGACCCCCACCCCGACACCGACCCGCACACCGAGCCCCGGGAAGACCTCGCCGAAGCCGGCGCCGCCGCCCGCGCCACCGACCGTCTACCAGGTCAACGAGTTGGAGTACGGGATCTTCGGCGACGGCACCAGGCCCGAGGTCGCGCTCTCCGACAGCAGCTGGATGTGGCAGCGCGACGGGCTCTCCGTCGGCGGCACCCGGTACGCGCACGGGGTGAGCGTCCACGCACCGTCGTCCCTGCTCATCGACCTCAACAAGCAGTGCACGAGTTACGACGCGATCGTCGGCGTCGACGACCTGAGCGCCCTGCTCGGCATCGGCGGCGTCCGCTTCTCCGTGTACGGGGACGAGGAGCGGCTCTGGCGCTCCGACGTGGTCCGGGCGGGCGATCCGCCGGTCCCCGTGCACGTCGACATCTCCGGCCGCAGCACGATCCGGCTCGTGGTGGAGGAGCACACGCCGTACGGACGGGCCGCGGTCGCCGACTGGGCGCAGTCCCGGATCAGCTGCTCCTGACGTCCTCCCGGGCGGCGGTGATCACGGCCTCCGCCAGGGCCAGGACCTCGTCGACGCCGAGCCCCGCGCCCGCCGCGCGGGCCGCGGCGACGCCGGACGGGCCGAGCGCGGCGCGCGCCCGGGCCGTCACGGCCTCCGCCTCCTGGACCCCCGGCACCGAGCGGGGCATCCCGTCGAGACGGCTGTCGACGGCGGCCAGGACCCGTACGGCGAGGTCCGGTTCGCCCGCCTCGGACAGGGCGAGGGCGAGACCTTCCGTCAGAGCGTTCACGGTGAGGTCCGAGCACTGCGAGTCCCGAGCGGTCCGCAGCGCCTCGGCGGCGGTGCCGACGGCGATGACGCCCCGGCCCTCCTGGGCCTCGACGCGCGCGGCGAGCCCGATCAGCACCGCCTCGAAGTGCGGCGGAGGCGTACCGGTCGCGACGGTCCTGCCCGCGCCCTCCAGCTGCGCGCGGGCCTCCGCGACATCACCGCGGTGGAGCGCGAGGGAGGCGCGCATGAAACAGATGAACATGCTGCTGTCCCGCACGTGGTGGAGCTCGGCCTCCCGCGCGGCCTCGTCCAGTCCGCGCTCCGCGGCCTCCATGTCGCCCTCGCGGTAGGAGAGCTCGGCCAGGCGGGCCAGGAGGAACGGGGACTCGGCGTGCGCGCCGACCTCACGGGCCAGCCGGAGGGCCTCCACGTACGCCTCGCCCGCCTCCTGGTGACGTCCCCGCACCATGTGGGCCTCGGCCGCCGCGCTCGCGATCTGGGCCCCCATCCAGCGGTCGCCGACGCGCCGGGCGAGGGCGCGGAGCTCGGCCAGGTCGTCGTCGACGCCGAGCATGCCGCCTGGCATGTCGACGACCATGTGCGTACGGAACATGAGGCTCACGCCGACCTCCCAGTCGCCGCCGTGGCGACGGCAGTTGGCGACGGCGACGTCGAGGAGGTGCCGGATCACGGCCGGTTCCTCGGTGAGGTACGCGGTGAACGGCCACAGCAGCCCCGGGAAGCGGGCGCCCTCGGGGCCCGGCCGCTCGCCGAACGCGGTCCGGACGCGCCGGACGAGCGCGATCGTCTCCGGCTCCTGGAAGTCGGCCATGGTGCGGCTCTCCACCGCCAGGAAGAAGTGCAGCATGCGCAGGTGCATGCGGGGCCAGTGGCGGGGGTCGGCGGGGTCGTCCGGGTCCTCGCCCAGCGCGACCGCGCGGTCGACCCAGTTCAGGCCCTCGGGGCGGTAGTTGCGCAGCCACCAGAACCAGCCCATCGCGAAGACCAGGCGGAGCGCGGCGGGCTCGTCGGGCGCGGTGACGACGGTGCGGTGCAGGGCGGCGCGGATGTTGTCGAGGTCGCGCTCGATCCGTTCGATCCACGGGAGCTGCTCGCCGGAGCGGAGCTTGGGCTCGGCGGCCTCGGCGAGGGCGGTGAAGTGGGCGGTGTGGGTGGCCTCGGCGGCGGCGAGGAGCCGCGGCGTCTCGGCGGCGCGTTCGACCGCGTACTCGTGGATGGTCTCGAGGAGGCGGTAGCGCATCTCGCCGCCCTCCGTGGGGGTGGCGACGACGAGGGACTTGTCCACCAGGGCGCCCAGCGCGTCGGCCGCGCGCGGGGAGAGGGCCTCCGCGGCGGCGAGGTCCCAGCCGCCGGCGAAGACCGAGACCTGGCGGAGCAGGGTGCGCTCCTCGGGGTCGAGCAGGTCCCAGGACCAGTCGACGACCGCGCGCAGGGTCTGCTGGCGGGGCAGGACCGTGCGGGAGCCGGAGGTGAGGAGACGGAACCGGTCGTCGAGGCGGTCGGCGATCTGGCGCGGGGTGAGCAGCCGCAGCCGTGCGGCGGCCAGTTCGATGGCGAGCGGCAGGCCGTCGAGGCGGCGGCAGATCTCGTCGACGGTCGCGCCGCCGTCCCGGACGAGGTCGAAGGAGGGCCGGACGGTGCGGGCCCGCTCGGCGAAGAGGCGGTGCGCGGGGTCGGGGGGCAGGGGCTCGACGGGGCGGACCGACTCGCCGGGGACGCCGAGGGGTTCACGGCTGGTGGCGAGGACGCGGAGCTGCGGGCAGTGGGTGAGGAGGGTCTCGGCGAGGGCGGCGGCCGCGCCGATCACGTGCTCGCAGTTGTCGAGGACGAGGAGGAGCGGGCGGCGGGCCAGGTGTTCGACGAGCTGGGCGGTGGGGTCGTCCGGGAGGGGCACGCCGTCCCGGGTCATCAGGTTGACCTCGCGGAGCCGGAGCGCGGAGAGAACGGCACCGGGGACGGCGTCGGGGTCGTCGAGGGGGGCGAGTTCGGCGATCCAGGCGGGGGGTGAGCCGGTGGCTGACGCGGGGCCGGTGGCCGGGGCGAGGGCCGGCCCGGGGGCGGTGGCGGAGGCGGTGGCCGGGGCGGTGGCTCTCAGCGCGGCCTCCTCGGCGAGACGGGTCTTGCCGGAGCCGCCGGGGCCGGTGAGCGTGACGAGCCGGGAGCGGGCGAGGTCGGCGCGGAGCGCGGCGAGCTCGGGCTCCCGGCCCACGAAGGAGGTGAGGCGGGGGCGGATGTTGCCGGGGGTGGGGGTGCTTGGTGTGGCTGGGGTGGCTGGGGTACCTGCGGTGTCGCCGGCGGGGCCGTCGGTGGTGAGGGGGCCGGCCGGACCGCCGGGCGCGGTCCCGGCGGCGGGCGCGGGCCCTGCGGGGTGTCCGGTGGGGGGCGGGCCGCCGGGACCGGAGGTGGGCCGTTGCGCCCGGGGAGGAGGTCCGGGCGGGGTGGGTGGGCCCGTCGGGGCCTGCGTACGGCGTGGGTCCGGGGCCGTGCCCGCGAGGAGCTCCCGGTGGAGGGCGGCGAGTTCGGGGCCCGGGTCGGTGCCGAGGGCGTCCGCGAGGGTACGGCGGGCCGACTCGTACGCGGTGAGGGCGTCGGCGTGCCGGCCCTCGGCCCGCAGGGCGCGGATGAGGTGGGCGCGGAAGGCCTCGTCGTACGGGTACGTGGTGGTGAGCCCGGTCAGCTCCGGTACGAGTCCGTCGGTGGCGCCCCGGCGCAGATCGGCCTCGACGCGCTGCCGCAGGGCCGCGAGCCGCTGGGCCTCGGGCCGGACGCCGGCCGGGTCGGGCAGGTCGGCGAGGGCGGGGCCCCGGAAGAGGCCGAGGGCCTCCCGGAGGAGGGCGGCGGCGGTGTCGGGGTCGCCCGCGTCGAGGCGGGTGCCCGCCTCCCGGACGCGGCGCTCGAAGACGTACAGGTCGATGTCGTCGGGGGCGGCGACGAGCCGGTAGCCGGGGCCGGGCGTGGAGGCGACGGCCTCCCTGCCGAGAGTCCGGCGGAGGCGGCCGACGAGGGCCTGGAGGGCGGCGGGGGCGTCCTGCGGCGGGTCGTCCCCGTAGACGTCGTCGGCGAGCTCGGTGACGGAGGCGGCCCGTCCACCGCGCAGCGCGAGCGCGGCGAGGAGAGCGCGCAGCCGGGCGCCGCCGAGGGGGAGGGGGGTGCCGCGGGGGTCGAGGGCCTCGGTGGTGCCGAGGATGAGATACCGCACCGGCTCATTGTGTCCGGTGGTCTCCTGGTCCGCCTCGGGGTTTCCCCGGGGGGAACCCTCAGAAGCCGGGTGTCGAAACGGCCTTAGAACTCCGCCGTGTCCAGCGTGAAGCCGAGGGGGGCGGGGAGCGGGACCTGTGTCCCCAGCTTGTGGATGGACTTGTGGGCGTAGTCGTCCCCGGCAGGCTCGGAACAGACGACGGCTTCGCTCGCCTCGCGGTCGATCAGGAGGTAGACGGGGATCCCCCCGCGCGCGTAGGCCCGGATCTTCTGGACACGGTCGCGGCCCGCCGTGGAGGTGGACGTGACCTCCGCGACGAGGAGGACGGGGTCGGGGGCGTGCCACTCCTGCTGGTCGTGGAAGCTGCCCTTGGGAGCGATGACGAGGTCGGGGATGACGTGTGCGGTGTCGGCAGTCCCTTGCAGGCTCAAGCCGATGCCCGTGTAGCGCCCGACGCCTTTGTCATGATCTCGGACCTGCCCGTTCAGCTCCGAGACGATCTCCTCGTGCTCGCCATCGGCCGGAGGTACCACGTAGATCTCCCCTTCGATCAGCTCCACGCGCCAGCCCTTGGGGGCCAGCGCACTGAACAGCTCGAAGGTCTCCTGCACACTCGCGCCCTCACGGTCGGGCATGCCCTCGGAGAACGCGTCATCCGGAACCGGCAGCGGCATCGCCATGCCGGGCCTCCTTCGCTCGGTGCGAGGCTCCCAGCTTAGGACGGGGCGCTTGCCGGGGTTCGGAACGCATTCACTCGAACGGGTGTGCTGTGACGTTTCGTCCGGGGCCCCCACCCCTCACGCCGGCAGCGACCTCGACGCCGGGATCAGGGGGCCCTGGACCGCGCGGTGGGCGCGGGGTTCCGTCGTGCTGGTCCAGCAGGAGCCCCGGCGGGAGAGGAGGCGGCGGAGCCAGAGTTCGGTGGAGACGAGGTCGGCGAGGCCGTCGAGGGGGACGGGCGCGCCGTCGGCGGCCGTGCGGAGGGCTTCCCGGACCACGCGGGCCTCGATCAGGCCCGCGTCGGCGAGGAGCGGCGCGTCGAAGAGGGCGATGAGCTGCGGGAGCGCGGCGCGCAGCCCCGCGCGGGCGGCGGCGGCCGGGACCGCCGGGTGCGGGGCGCCCCAGCCCGGCGGAAGGTCGTGGATGCCCGCGCCGGAGAGGACCGTGCGCAGGACGCCCGCGCGCGCGTCCGGCTGGACCCGGAGCGCTTCGGGGAGCTCGCGGCAGGCCCGTACCACCTGGTTGTCGAGGAAGGGGGCGTGCAGGCGCTGGCCGCGGATCTCGGCGGCCTGTTCCAGGACCCGGTGGTCGGCGGCGGCCCGCGCGAGGGCGGCACGCGCGCGTGCCTCGCCCGGGCGCTGGACGGAGGTCGGCAGGGTCGCCGCCCGGTTCAGACGAACCGATACTTCAGCCAGCGCCTCCCCCGTCAGCCAGCGTGCCGCGGGCCCCGGTCTCGACCAGGCGAGGGCCGAGAGGGAGGCCTCCAGGGGGCCGAAGTCGTCGGAGGCCGTGCGGTTCGCCTCCAGGACCCGCTGGGCCGCCGCCTCCAGGCCCGTCCGGTACGGGGTGCGGGCCAGCCTCCGCGCCGCCCGGTACACCGTCAGCGGCACGAGGAGCGAGCCCGCCGAGGGCCCCGAGGCCTTCGCGAGCGCCGTCACCGGACGCACCAGCGAGCGGCGTCTGCGGTCCATCAGGAGGTCCGCGAGGCGCGCCGGGTGCGCGTCCAGGACCTGCTTGGCGCCCATGCCGGTGAAGTGGTCGGCGCTGCCGCCCGCCAGGCGCCGCCGGTGGCGTTCCGCCGTGACGAGCGAGGGGCCCGGCTCGTCGGTGAGCGGCCCGTCCAGCACGGCGTACGGGAGCGCCTCCTCGCCCGCCGCGACGACCACGTGGTGCAGGCGCGGGTCCGACGCGATCTCCCCGGCCCGCTTCAGCTCGTCCTCGCGGCCCGAACCGGGCCGCGTCGCCAGGTCGTTGAAGGTGACGGCGAGCAGCCGCTCCCCCGCGCCCGCGCCGTGGCCGGTGATCGTGCCCGGTACGCCCGGGAGCCCCGCCGCCAGGAGGGCGAGCGTGCCGGAGGCGCTGCCGCCGGACAGGTCGGCGCCGATGCCGGGCGCGGGGCCCGCGCCCCGGGCGGCCCGCCGGTCGGCCGGTCCCATGCCCGGCACGGGGCCGGGGTCGGGGAGCGGCGACTCGGGCGCGTGCCGGGGGGCGGTGAGCCGGGCGCGGACGGCCCCGACCAGGGCGTCCTTGACCGCTTCGACGGCCTGCCGGGGATCGGCCTGGGCCGCGGCGACCGCGAGCGAGGCCACCTGTTCGTACCCGGTGATCTCGCGCGAGCCCTCCCGCAGGATCAGCGCGTGGCCGGGCGGGACCCGCCGGACCCCCTCGTACGGGGTGGAGTCGCGGAGCGCCTCCGGGGTCTCCGGGCAGGCGAGCAGCGCGGCGAGGTGGCCGATGTCGAGCTGGGCCTCGACGAGGTCGGCGAGCGGGAGGGCGGCCGTCGCGAAGGCGGTGCCGCCCTGCCAGGAGGTGTGGAACACCGGCCGGGCGCCCGCGAGATCACCGGTGACGGTGACGCGGCGGCCGGCCTTGACGACGGCGGTGTAGCTGCCGGGCCACGCGGTGAGGTGTCGCAACGCGCCCCCGCGCGCGGTGAGCAGGCCGATCCGCAGTTCCTCGTCGCTCGCGGCGCAACAGCCGAGGACGGCGAGGCGGGTGTGGTCGTCGACGGCCACCACGCGCACCTCGTCCGGGCGCCAGTCGCCGACCGCCCAGAGCGGATCGGGGTCGCCCCAGAGGAGCTGCGCGCCCACCGGCTGCACCGTGCGCCCCTCGGTGGCGGCGGCCCGGCCCGAGCCCGCCGACCGGGTCGCGCCGTACCCGTCGTACCCACCGCTCGACGACGCGGTGGACCCGTACGCGCCGTACCCGTCACCGGCCGGCGAAGACGTCCCGTACGCGCCGCTCACCGAGCCCGTCCGGGCCCCGGCCGTCGTCGCGAAGCCCGCGGCGACGCTGCTCCAGCCCACCAGCCATCGCATCGGCGCCTCCACGTCCGTTTCGGTGGGAGACATGCTGCCACGACAACGGCGCACGGGGCGGAGTCCGGGTGCACGCGCGCGAAAGCCGAATGCGCCCCTGGCATGGGCCAGTTGACGACCGGCGTCATTCGGCCAAATATCGACCCTCCCCGAGGGGGGTGGACGGCGTCCGGGCAGCCGCCCGCGCACACCGCGCCTCACCCGCCGACGGCAGCCCGGGAGGCACTCACGCCTCCCGGGGCCGTCCGCCGCCCGCGGGGAATGGGGCGGCGGTATCCCCCAGCCCGCTGGTCCGGGACTCCGTTCCCGGCCGAGCGGGCCGACCCACGCGCTACTCATGGAAGCGCTCCCCCGGCGGGCCGGAGAGAGCGCACGGCCGGGCGCACGGCCACACGGCGGGAGCACGATCCGCGCCACCGGCCCCTCCTGTCGGCCTTTCACACAACAATCTCGCCATACGGAACACCGCCCCTTAACGGTAGGGATGCGGCGAACTACGCTGTGTTTACGAATGCCGCACGCCTATGCCCGGCGTCGTGGCGGCCGTCTGGGTGGTCGAGGGGTGGCGTCATGTCCAGGGAGCAACGCGGGCCGAACGAAAAGCTCGGCACGGTTCTCGCCCTCGCGGGAATCAGCAACGCCGGGCTCGCCCGGCGTGTCAACGACCTAGGTTCACAACGGGGCCTGACGCTTCGATACGACAAGACCTCGGTCGCCCGATGGGTGTCGAAGGGCATGGTGCCGCAGGGCGCCGCCCCGCATCTGATCGCCGCCGCGATCGGACAGAAGCTCGGCCGTCCCGTGCCGCTGCACGAGATCGGGCTCGCCGACGCCGACCCGGCGCCCGAGGTGGGGCTCGCCTTCCCGCGCGACGTGGGCGAGGCGGTCCGCTCGGCGACCGACCTGTACCGGCTGGATCTCGCCGGACGGCGGGCCGGTGGCGGCGGGATCTGGCAGTCGCTCGCCGGTTCCTTCGCGGTGAGCGCGTACGCGACACCCGCGTCCCGCTGGCTGATAACCCCCGCCGACCCGTCGGTCGAGCGAGAGGCCCCGCGCCCGCCGGGCGCCGTCGCGGCCGCCGCGGTCACGGAGCACGCGCGCGTGGGGCACAGCGACGTCGCCAAGCTCCGCGAGGCCGCCGAGGACGCGCGCCGGTGGGACTCCAAGTACGGCGGCGGGGACTGGCGCTCGTCGATGGTCCCCGAGTGCTTACGCGTGGACGCCGCTCCGCTGCTCCTCGCCTCCTACTCGGACGAGGTCGGCCGGGCCCTGTTCGGCGCGACCGCCGAGCTCACCCGGCTCGCCGGCTGGATGGCCTTCGACACCGGGCAGCAGGAGGCCGCCCAGCGGTACTACATCCAGGCCCTGCGGCTCGCCCGCGCCGCCGCCGACGTACCCCTCGGCGGCTATGTCCTCGCCTCCATGTCCCTCCAGGCCACCTACCGCGGCTTCGCCGACGAGGGCGTCGACCTCGCCCAGGCCGCGCTCGAACGGAACCGGGGGCTCGCCACCGCCCGCACCATGTCCTTCTTCCGGCTCGTCGAGGCACGCGCGCACGCGAAGGCGGGCGACGGGGTCGCCGCCGCGGCCGCGCTCAAGTCCGCCGAGGGCTGGCTGGAGCGCTCCCGGGAGGGCGACGGCGACCCGACCTGGCTGGGCTTCTACTCCTACGACCGGTTCTGCGCCGACGCCGCCGAGTGCTACCGCGACCTGAAGGCACCGCGCGAGGTGCGCCGCTTCACCGAGCAGGCGCTCTCCCGGCCCACCGAGGAGTTCGTCCGCTCGCACGGGCTGCGGCTCGTGGTCTCCGCCGTCGCCGAGCTGGAGTCCGGGAACCTGGACGCGGCCTGCGCGGCGGGCACGCGCGCGGTGGAGGTGGCCGGACGGATCTCGTCGGCGCGGACGACCGAGTACGTACGGGATCTGCTGCACCGGCTCGAACCGTACGGGGACGAGCCGCGCGTCATGGAGCTGCGGGAGCGGGCCAGGCCCCTGCTGGTCGCCCCGGCGTGACGACGGGGCGGCGGGGCGCGGGCGGGGCGGCAGAGCGGCCGTGCGCGGGCGCGACGGCGGGGCGGTGCCGCGGCCCCGGCGGTCCGTGGGCGTGACCTGCGTCTCGTGACGTCGCGCGAGGTTTCACGGGATTGTCAGTGGGCCAGTGCACTATCGGGGGT
Source organism: Streptomyces sp. NPDC002057 (assembly GCF_040296665.1). NCBI lineage: Bacteria > Bacillati > Actinomycetota > Actinomycetes > Kitasatosporales > Streptomycetaceae > Streptomyces > Streptomyces sp. NPDC002057. The sequence continues at coordinate 88,197 of NZ_JBEOXR010000030.1, read as the reverse complement.
GGGAGGTGGCGCTGGTGTTTGACTGTGACGTGCTGGTGATCGGCGGCGGGATCGTCGGTCTGTCGACGGCGTACGCCCTGACGCGCGCCGCTCCCGGCACCCGGGTCACGGTCCTGGAGAAGGAGCACGCCCTCGCGCGCCACCAGACCGGGCGGAACAGCGGGGTGATCCACAGCGGGATCTACTACCGGCCCGGTTCGCTCAAGGCCCGGTTCGCGGTCGAGGGCGCGGCCGAGATGGTCAAGTTCTGCGCGGAGTGGGGCATTCCGTACGAGGTGACGGGCAAGCTCGTCGTCGCCACCGCGCGCGAGGAGCTGCCCCGCCTCCACGCGCTCGTGCAGCGCGGCAGGGAGAACGGGATCCCGGTGCGCGAGCTGGGCCCGGCGCAGATCAGCGAGTACGAGCCCCGGGTGCGGGGCCTGGCGGCGATCCACGTCGGCACCACCGGAATCTGCGACTACGGGGCGGTGTCGGCCCGGCTGGCCGAGTCCTCCGGGGCCCGGATCCGCTACGGCGCCGAGGTCGTCCAGATCGACCGGCGGCCCTGGGGGGTGGCCGTGCGGACGGCGGACGGCCGGGTCGTGCGGGCGCGGGTCCTGGTCAACTGCGCGGGGCTGCACTGCGACCGGATCGCGCGGCTCGCGGGCGACGACCCGGGCATGCGGATCGTGCCCTTCCGGGGGGAGTACTACGAACTGGCGGACCCGTCGCTGGTGCGGGGCCTGGTCTATCCGGTCCCGGACCCGGCCTTCCCCTTCCTGGGGGTGCACCTGACGCGCGGGATCGACGGCGGCGTCCACATCGGGCCGAACGCGGTCCCGGCCCTCGCCCGCGAGGGATACGGCTGGTCCGTCGTCCGCCCGCGCGACCTGGCGGGCACGCTGGCCTGGCCCGGCTCCTGGGCCATCGCCCGCGACCACTGGCGGTACGGGGCGGGCGAGCTGCGCCGGTCCCTGTCGAAGAGGGCCTTCACCGAGGCGGTACGGCGCCTGCTGCCGGTCGTGGAGGAGTCGGACCTGCGGCGGGCGGCGCCGGGGGTGCGGGCCCAGGCTGTCCTGCGGGACGGGACGCTGGTCGACGACTTCCTGATCCGGGAGGCCGAGCGGACGGTCCACGTGCTGAACGCCCCCTCGCCGGCGGCGACCGCGTCGCTCCCGATCGGCCGAGAGGTGGCGGGGCGGGCACTGGCCCGGCTGTAGCGGCGGGGTGCGGGACGCCGACCGCGCTGCCCGCTGAGGGACGCCGCCCCCGCCGCGGGCTGCCGGCCGCGGGGCGGACGCCGTCCCCCGGAGCCCCCGCAGAAATGGGCCCATTCCCCGGGGCGCCGTAGAATCGGGGGCATTGTGTCTGAGCAGAGTGAGAACAGCCCGCAGCCCGTCGCCGACCCCGCCCAGCCCGTCGCGCGGCGGGGCAGTCGGATGTTCGCACCCGGTGAGGGGCCCCTGCCCGATCCCGCCGGGTCCCACCACGAGCGGCGCATCCGCAGCTTCCAGCCGCGCCGCAGCCGCGTCACCTACGGTCAGGCCGAGGCGATGCTGAAGCGGTGGCCCGACTGGGGCCTCGACATCGACGGCAAGCGGGTCCTCGACCTGGGCGAGATGTTCGACGGGCTGCCGGTCGTCCTGGAGATCGGCTTCGGCATGGGCGAGGCGACCGCGCAGATGGCGGCGGCCGACCCCGGCACCGGCATCCTCGCGGTGGACGTGCACACCCCCGGCCAGGGCAACCTGCTCGGCCTCGCCGACCGGAACGGTCTGACCAACGTCCGGGTCGCCAACGGCGACGCGATCATCCTGCTCCGCGAGATGCTCGACAAGGACTCCCTCGACGGCTGCCGGGTGTACTTCCCGGACCCGTGGCCCAAGGCCCGCCACCACAAGCGGCGGCTCATCCAGCCCGAGTTCCTCAGCCTCCTCGCGACCCGGCTCAAGCCCGGCGGCGTGCTCCACTGCGCCACGGACTGGGAGTCGTACGCCGAGCAGATGCTGGAGGTGCTCACCGCGCACCCCGACTTCGAGAACACCCGGGCCGACGGCGGCTACTCGCCCCGCCCCGACTTCCGTCCCGTCACCCGTTTCGAGGGCCAGGGCCTCGACAAGGGTCACGTCGTGCACGACCTCCTCTTCGCGAGGAAATGACACGGAGGACGTATCTCCGTCGCCGGTGTCGGTGGGGGTCGTTAGGGTCGCTCACGTGTCGAACCCCGTCCCCGCCGAAGCCGAAGCCCCCGCCGGCGCCGCTCCCGTGCCCCACCGGGACACCGAGGAGCCGGCCTTCCCGGCCGCCGCCGACCGGTCCCAGTGGCGCTACCGGCCACGCCGGGCCTTCTGGCGCAGTCGGCTGGTCCGGGCCGTCGCCGTCGTCACCGTGCTCGCGATCTGCGCCCTGTTCATCCTCGGGCTGGTCCGCGAGCAGACCGGCACGGAGGGCTTCCTCGTCGGCCTGGGCCTCGCCGTTCTCCCCGTACCGCTGCTGATGGCCGCGTTCCGCTGGCTCGACCGGGTCGAGCCGTGCCCCTGGAAGAACCTGCTCTTCGCCTTCGCCTGGGGTGCCTTCGCCGCCGCGCTCGTCGCGATCCTGGCGAACTCGTTCGCCATCCGCTGGATCGCCACGGCCACCGCGGACCCCGACTCGGCGGACACCCTCGGCGCGACGGTGGTCGCCCCCGTGGTGGAGGAGAGCGCGAAGGCCGTCGCGATCCTGCTGCTCTTCCTCTTCCGCCGGAAGCACTTCGGCGGTCTCGTCGACGGGCTCGTGATCGCCGGCTTCACCGCGACCGGCTTCGCGTTCACCGAGAACATCCTCTACCTGGGCAACGCCTTCGGCGAGGACCAGGAGTTCGGCGCCTCCGGTCTCGGCTCGGTGACCGCCGCGACCTTCTTCGTCCGGGTCGTGATGTCCCCGTTCGCGCATCCGCTCTTCACCGTGCTCACCGGCATCGGCTTCGGCTTCGCCGCCCTCGCCCCGCGCGGGAAGCGGCTGCGGCGGGTGCTGCTGCCGCTCGCCGGGCTGCTGCTCGCCATGGGGCTGCACGCCGCGTGGAACGGCTCGGCCACCTTCGGCGGCCCGCTGGCCTTCTACGCGGTGTACGGGGCGCTCATGGTCCCGGCCTTCGGCCTGCTGACCTGGCTCGCGGTGTGGAGCCGGCAGCGCGAGCTGCGCACGATATCCGGAGAGCTCCCGGCGTACGCGGCGGCCGGCTGGCTCTCTCCCGCCGAGCCGCTCGCCCTCTCCTCGATGCGCGCCCGCCAGCTGGCCCGCTCCTTCGCCGCCCGCACCTACGGGCAGTCGGCGGCGCGGGCCGTCGGCGAGTACGAGTCCTTCGCGACGACCCTGGCGTTCCTGCGGGACCGGGCCCGCCGGGGCACGGCCGGGCCCGACTTCCCGGCCCGTGAGCAGGAGCTCCTGCACCACCTGTGGCAGCGCCGGGAGGTCGCCTCCCCGGCCCTCACGTACGCGGCGCGGGCGACGGGCCGGGTCTGGGCGCCGCCGCAGTACCTGGACTACGACGGCTACAACCCGTACCGGAGCTAGCCCGGGGCCGGACCGGGGCAGCCCCGTCAGACCGACGACGCCTCGGTCAGGAGGGTCAGCTCCGCCTCCGTGAGCGTGAGTCCCGCCGCCGCGACGAGCGCCGGGAGCTGCTCGACCGTGCGCGCCGAGGCGATGGGGGCGGCGACGGTCGGGCGGGAGGCGAGCCAGGCGAGGGCGACGGTGGCGAGCTCCGCGCCGTGCGCCTCGGCGACGGTGTCGAGCGCGGAGAGCACGGCCCTGCCCCGCTCGGTGTCCAGGTGGCCGCCGGCCCCGGCGGCGCGGACGCTGTCGACGGTGGTGCCGGGACGGTACTTGCCGGTGAGGAAGCCCGCGGCCAGACCGTAGTACGGGACGGAGGAGAGCCCGGCGCGCTCGACGGTCTCCAGGAGCGGGCCCTCGTAGGTCTCGCGGGAGACCAGGTTGTAGTGCGGCTGGAGGGCGACGTACCGGGCGAGGCCCTCGGACTCGGCGAAGTCGAGGGAGGCGCGCAGCCGCTCCGGGGAGATGTTGGAGGCGGCGACGGCCCGCACCTTGCCGTCCCTCACCAGCTGGTCGAGGGCGGTGACGATCTCCTCGACGGGGACGGACTCGTCGTCGAAGTGCGTGTAGTAGAGGTCGATGCGGTCGGTGCCGAGACGGCGCAGCGACTCCTCGGCGGCGGCCTTGATCGTGGTCGCGGAGAGCCCCTTGAAGCGGGGGTGGGAGCCGACCTTGGTGGCGACGACGATGTCGTCGCGGTTGCCGCGCGAGGCGAGCCAGCGGCCGATGACAGTCTCGGACTCGCCGCCTTCGTTGCCCTCGGCCCAGGCCGAGTAGACGTCGGCGGAGTCGACGAAGTTGCCGCCGGCGGCGCTGTAGGCGTCGAGGACGGCGAAGGACTGCGCCTCGTCGGCGGTCCAGCCGAAGACGTTGCCGCCCAGGGCGACGGGGAAGACGTGCAGGTCGGAGCTGCCCAGCGGGCGGAGTGAGGTCATGGGTCGGTCAACCGTCCGCACCGCCGGGCCTATTCCGGGAGGGTCCGCGTCAGACGCTGAGGCCCTTGGAGCGGAGCCACTGCGCCGGGTCGATGCCGTCGCCGCCGGCCGTGTGCACCTCCATGTGGAGGTGGGCGCCGGTGACGTTGCCGGTGGCGCCGACGCGGCCGATGGTCTCGCCGGTGCCCACGGTCTGGCCGACGCCGACCGTCATGGAGGAGAGGTGGCAGTACCAGACCTCGGTGCCGTCGGAGAGCTCCAGGACGATCCGGTAGCCGTAGGAGCCGGACCAGCCGGCGGACTTGACCGTGGCGCCGTGGACCGCCTTGAGGGGGGTGCCGGTGGGCGCGGCGAAGTCGAGGCCGGTGTGGTGGCCGGAGGACCACATGGAGCCGGACTGCATGTAGGTGGCGGAGAGGGTGTACGAGGAGAGGGGCATCGAGTAGCTCGCGGCGAGCTTGGCGAGGCGCTCGGCCTCGGCCTTCGCCTTGGCTTCCGCCTCCGCCTTGGCCTTGGCTTCCGCCTCGGCCTTCGCCTTCGCCTCGGCGGCCGCCTTCTCCGCCGCGTCGGCCTTGGCGGCGGCCTCCGCGGCCGCCTTCTCGGCGGCGGCCTTCTCCGCCGCCGCCTTGTCGGCGGCGTCGGCGGAGGCCTGCTGCTGCTCGGCCTGCTGGAGGATGCGGGCGCGCAGGGCCTCGCCCGCGTCGCCGGCGCCGGACGGCGCGTTCGTGGCCTGACCGGCCTGGTCGGTCAGGGACGCCTGGACGGTCTGCCCGCCCTGTGCGTCCCGCTCCTCGTCGAGCGTGGTGTACGTGGCGACGGTGAGCGGGTTGGGGTTGGCGCGGGCCGCGCTGACCGTCTCGTGGGTCTCCTCGGGGAGGAGGTCGCCGACGCCGGGGAGGTCGTGGGCGTCCGGCAGGCCGAGGTCGGGCAGCGATATCGCCACCGGCGGCCGCTCCTGCGCGGTGGCGAGGCCGCCCGCGCCGACGGCCGCGATGACACCGACGCCGAGGACGGTGGAGGAGCGGGCGAAGTTGGAGCGCTGCTTGACGACCCGGTGCCGGCCGCCGGAGCGGCTCTGGGCGCGGAGGGAATCCTCGGTGGGGTTCCACTCGGTGTCCGGAGCGGCGGGACCCGCACCACCACCGAAGGCATCGAAGGGGGCTTCGGGTGCGGGAGTGTTGGACGCCACGAAGGCGCGCTCCTTTCCTTCCTTCTCGCCTACCGGGTTAGCTGACGGGTTCGGAGCAGGAAGGTCTCCTACGGGCGCGTCGCACAGGTGCGAAGGGCCCGATTCACCCCAAGTAGTGGTTCCCCGGTTCCTTTTCAGGATTCGGCGCGTGCGCACGGTGCCGCCTCTTGCGACGGCTGGGACGACCGCGCTGCGTTATCGAACGTTAATAGACAGGGGGTCCCGATTCCAAGCCGTTCCTCTTGATCATTCATGGGATTGGGCGGGAATGGCCCGAGTTGACCCCCCTTCAGTAAGGGGCGGCCAAACCTTCGCGATCTGACGTTTCGTCAATTGTTATCGCAGCGACACCTCTCGACTACGACCGGTGACCGGGCCCGCCCGGCGGCACCACCGGCATCGTCCGGCGCCGCTCCGGCTGCCCCGTCGCCGGCCGGCTCACCGCGAGCAGCGCCATGTCGTCCGTCGACCGTCCGCCCGTGTGGAGCCGTACGTCGTCCACGAGCGCGTCGAGCAGCTCCTCGGGCCCCGGGAAGATCCGGCCGGCGAGGCGCGCCCCCGGGTCGTAGAAGACGCCCTCCGGGTTCCGCGCCTCGGAGAGGCCGTCGGTGTAGAGGAGCAGCGTCGCGCCCGGCGGGTACGGTCGCGCCTCGGCCCGGTCCGGCCACGCCGCCAGATCGCCCATGCCGAGCGGCAGCGCGAAGTCGCCCGGCTCCAGCGTGTCCAGGCGCCCGTCCGCGTACAGCATCAGCGGGGGCGGATGCCCGCGGTTGACGACCCGTACGGAACCCCCGGAGGTGCCGCCGTCGCCGCGCGGGATCTCGGCCAGGACGGCCGTGGTGAACCCCTCGAAGGCGTCCAGCCCGTCCCTGCGGGTGCCCTCCCGGGCCAGCGCCCGTTCGAGCCGCTGCGCCACGCCCTCCAGGGTCCGTTCCTGCTCGGCGGCCTCCCGGAACGCCCCGATGACGACGGCGACGGCCTCGACCGCGTCCATGCCCTTGCCCCGGACGTCCCCGAGCACGAGCCGCACCCCGTGCGGGGTGTCCTGGACCGCGAAGAGGTCGCCGCCGATGAACGCGTCCGCCTGCGCCGCCTCGTAACGGGCCGCGCACTGCAGCCCGCCGATCCGCTCGGCGGGCGTCGGCAGCACCGCCTTCTGCGCGGTCTCCGCGATGACCCGCGCGGAGGCGAGCCGCTCGCCGCTGCGGCGCACGACCCGGTTGATGAGGAGCGCGAGCGCGGAGACGGTGAGCACGGTCAGGGCCTCGGTGAGGGCCGGGACCTCGTAGACGGTGTCGTTGTAGACGTGCAGCCCGACGGAGGCGAGGACGGCCGCGATCCCGGTGAGGAGCGTCGTGAGGGTGGAGAAGAACGGCGCCGCGATCAGCGGGGCGGCGGAGAAGAGCGGCGCCGCGCTGTACTGCGGCGGGGTCAGGACGTCGAAGACGACACCGCCCACGATGATCAGCGGTGGCAGTGCCCGGATGAACCTGCGGGCAACCCCGTAGGGGCGGCGGCCCTCGCCCCTCCGCCCGCCGCCGATCCCTCCCAAGGGGTGCCCCACCTGTGCTCTCCTGCCCCGTCCGTCCCGGCGGCGGCCCGTACCGCGCGCCCTCCCAGGGTCGCCGCCCCCGGTGGGGGCGGCGACTTCCACGGGGCCGACTGGCGTACCGGCCGGGCGGCTCACCCCGCCGGGGCCCGGGGCGGCAGGGGGCGGCTCACCCCTTCCGGGGCTCGGGGCAGCCGCGCGTCCCCTCCTCCGCCAGCCGGCCGCCCCTCGCGAGCAGGGCCATCGCCGCCGCGCACACCAGGCCGACCGCGCACAGCGCGAGCCACGGCACCGCCGACCACCCGGTCACGTCGAGCAGCGCGCCCGTCCCCAGGTTCCCGAGGGTGATGCCGATCCCGCACACCGTGTTGTAGAGCCCGTAGTGGGTGGCCACCCAGCGCCCCCGGGACAGGGCGACCACGGTGTCCATCTCGTACGGGTAGAGCACCGCGTTCGCGACGGCCAGGACCGCCGCGCACAGCAGCAGCCCCACCAGGCCCCGCCCCAGGGCCGCCGGGACCAGGAAGGCTCCGCCCATCAGGGCGAGCCCGAGGACCAGACACCGTTCGCGGCTGAGCCGCCGCCGGCACCAGGCCGTGATCCGCAGCTGCCCGGCGAGGGCGACGAGGGCCGAGACGACGAAGAGCGCCGTGGTGGGACCCGTACCGCCGGCGGCGAGCGGCAGCGCCAGGTAGACCTGGAAGGACAGCACGTACGAGCCGGTCATCGCGAGCGAGAAGAGCCAGAAGGTGCGGTGGGCGAGGACCGTGCGGAACTGCCCCCGCTCCTCCCCCGCGGGCGCCGGACTCCCGCCCCTCACGGGCATGGACCTGAGCTGTACCAGGGTCAGACCGGCGAAGAGGACCGCCGCCACCCCACAGGTCAGCCGGAACGACACCCCTGTCAGGGCCACCCCGAGGAGCGGCCCGAGCAGGATGCCCGCCTGGTAGTAGACCTGGAACAGCGCGAAGGCCTCCACCCGGCGCTCCTCCCCCGCCTCCGCCGCGAGACAGGCCCGGACCGCCGGGTTGAACAGCGCGCCCGCGAGCCCGGTCGCGAGCGAGGCGGCGATCAGCATCGGCAGCGACTGCGCGAACGCCAGCGCCCCGAAGCCGACCGTCCGCAGCGCGCAGCCCGCCACGATGAGCGGCTTGAAGCCGAGCCGGTCGGCGAGCGCCCCGCCGACGAGGAACATGCCCTGCTGGGAGAGGTTCCGGGCGCCGAGGACGAGCCCGACCGCCCAGGCCGCCATGGAGAGCCCGTCCGCGAGGTGCGCGGCCAGATAGGGCATCAGCATGTAGAAGCCGAGGTTGATGGTCAGCTGGTTGAGGAAGAGGAGCCGCACGGCCGGTTCGAAGGTACGGCTCTGCTTCCACACCCCGCCCCGGGCCGGTGCCGCCGTGGTGCTCAACGCACCCGCCCCGCCCGCTCCGTGACCTTGCGGGTCCAGCCGTCGACGGGCGCCCCGGCCTCGTATCCGGCCGGGTCCTCCCGTACGGGTCCGTCGAGGAGACCGTGCGCCGCGCAGAACTCGTCGTTGAAGACGGTGTCGAAGTACCGCTGCGGCCCGTCGGGGAAGACGGCCGCGATCCGCGTCCCGCGCGGCCGGGTCCGGGCCAGCCACCCGGCGACCAGCGCGACCGCGCCCACGCTCCAGCCGCCCGTCGCGAACTGGCGCGAGGCCAGCCGGCGGGCCGCCCGTACCGCCTCCGCGGGTCCCACCCAGTGGATCTCGTCGAAGGCCCCGTGGTCCACGTTGCCCGGGTGGATGGAGGAGCCGAGGCCCCGCATCAGCCGCTCCCCGGCGGGCAGCCCGAAGACGGTGGAGCCGACGGAGTCCACGCCGACCAGTTCCAGCGCGGGACTGCCGGTGGCGCGCAGCGCCCGGGAGATCCCGGCCGAGTGGCCGCCGGTGCCGACCGCGCAGACGAGGACGTCGATCCGGTCGAGCTGAACGGAGAGTTCGGCCGCGAGCCCCGCGTAGGCGTCGGGGTTGTCGGGGTTCCCGTACTGGTCGGGCCACCAGGCCCCGTCGAGGCTCACGAGCAGCTCGGCGACCCGGTCCATCCGGGCCCGCTGCCAGCCGCCGTGCGCGCTCGGCTCCCGTACGACATGGACCCGGGCGCCGTGGGCGACGAGCATCCGCTCGACGATCGGTTCGAGACCGGGGTCGGTGACGACGTGCACGGGGTGTCCGTGGAGCACCCCGGCGAGGGCGAGGCCGAGCCCGAGGGTCCCCGAGGTGGACTCGACGATCGGGGCGCCGGGCCGCAGCTCACCGCGGCGGCGGGCCTGCTCGACCATGTGGAGGGCGGCACGGTCCTTGATGCCGCCGAAGTTGAAGCCTTCGAGCTTCGCCCAGTAGCCGTCGTCGGTCCACAGGACCGGGGTGTTGCCGACGGTCTGCTCGGCGACGGGCCGCGGGGCGCCGATCAGTGGTGCGCTCATGGAGGTACGTCCTTGGGTGGGTACGCGGAAGGGGAACCTGGTCACGCGAGTGCGGGACCCGGTTCAGTTCCGGTCCACCCCGAGGGCGATCAGCAGCCGGCCCGGCTCGGGGCCGGGCCCCGCCCTGCCCCGGACGCAGCGTGCGCGGGGGTCGGTGCGGAGGTCGGGCGGGTACGGGAGGGCGACGGCCCCGCCCGCGTCCGGCGCGGTGAGGGGCGCGGCGGCGGCCTGCGCGGGGAGGTGGGCGTCGAAGGACCAGGCGTCCCCGGACCGCTCGCAGCCGTGCGGCAGCGCGGGGCCCGAGACGACGGTCGCCGAGCCCGTCGGCGGCAGCACGTGGTCGTGCGAGCCGTGGCAGACGCTGACCAGAAGGGCGAGGAGCGCGAGCAGGACGAGCACGGCGGGCGCCCGCCGGCTCACATCACTCACTCGCTCGTCACTCATGGTGCGCGCGACACTACGGTGGGACACCGGGCGGCCGCAAAGAGGCGGGGGCGGTTTCGGCCACCGCTCCCTCCGGACGCGGCCGGGAGCACCGGCCCGGGTGCGTCAGAGGTTCCGCTCCGCGTAGATCTCCATCGCGTCCCGCACGAGGACGGCCGTGCCCTCCCCGTGCTTGTCGTAGTTCACGGTGAAGCGCGGGTCGTCGACGTACATGCGGCCGAGGCCGATCACGTACTCCTTGCTCGGGGCGGCGGTCGTCGACAGCCAGGCGACCTGGCGCCGCGCGAGCGCCTGCACCTCGTCGCTGCCGGCGGCGAGGCCGTCCCTCCGCGCCTGCCCGAAGTCACGCGCGATGCCGGCCTGTTCGTCCATGAACGCCTTCTTCTGCGCGGCGTCGAGCGAGCGCCACCAGCGGTCGCCCTTCTCGTACGCCTCGCGCCCCCAGCGCTCGCCGACCTCCTCCTCGTACGCCGTGTGGTCGAAACCGTCGAACACTTCCTCGGCCATGAGCTCTTCTCCGTTCTCGGTCTTCAGGAGAGTGGTCCGCACCGACGCGATCACGCGTCCGATGCGCTCCCGCTCCTGCTCCAGGAGCGCGAGATGGGTGCGCAGGGCGGCGGACGTGTCCCGCTGGCCCGCGAGGACCTCGGCGATGGCGGGCAGCGAGAGCCCCAGCTCGCGCAGCAGCAGGATGCGCTGCAGCCGCACGAGCGCCGCCTGGTCGTAGTACCGGTAACCGTTCGCGCCGATCCGGCTCGGCTCCAGCAGTCCGCGCTCCCCGTAGTGCCGGAGGGTGCGGCTGGTGGTGCCGGCCTTCTTGGCGATCTCTTGGATCGACCACTCCATGGGGAAGACGCTAGATCTTGACGCTGCGTAAAGGTCAAGCCGACGCCACCGAGGGGCGGGCACACGACGAAGGCCCGGATCCAGTGACTGGATCCGGGCCTTCGTTGCTACTGAGTAGCGGGGACAGGATTTGAACCTGCGACCTCTGGGTTATGAGCCCAGCGAGCTACCGAGCTGCTCCACCCCGCGTCGGTAAACCCGACTCTACGGCATGACCGGGGTGATCCGGAAATCGGATTCCGTCAGCAGCCGCAGTCGTCGGAGTCGACCGGCGCCGTCAGCGGGTCCGCGGCCTTCTCCGCGGGCCCCTCCCAGGTCTCGTACGCGAAGCCCTCGCGCACCCAGTACTCGAAACCGCCGAGCATCTCCTTCACCTGGAAGCCCAGCTCCGCGAGGGCCAAAGCGGCGCGGGTGGCGCCGTTGCAGCCGGGGCCCCAGCAGTACGTGACGACCGGCACGGACCGGTCGAGCAGCCGCTCGGCCTGCTCGGGGATGAGAGCGGTCGGCAGGTGGACCGCGCCGGGGACGTGCCCCTGGTCCCAGGAGGCGGTCGACCGGGAGTCGATCACCACGAAGCCCGGGTCGGTGCCGTCGGCCACCGAGGCGGCGAGCGTGGACGCCACGTCGGAGACGTCGGCGTGGAAGGCGAGGCTCGCGGAGAAGTACGCGGCAGCCGCGGCGGGAGAGGCCGGCGGGGTGCGGAGTACGGGGTTGACCTGCTGCGTCGTCGTCATGGTGATCAATCTACGGACGGGGATCACCGGGCTGAAGTGAGGATCCACGGCCGTCGGAGGGATCGGCCGGGGAATCCCGGGCGTTCACCATGAGGCGGCGTGGATCTCACGCACCGGGACCCGCGCCACCGGCCGTCCCCGCTTCGATGACCCTCACCGCCGTCACATCGGCGGGGCCTCATACGTCATGAAGGCATGACGGGACGCGAACGGGGAGATCGACGAGTGCACCACGACAAGGAACTGCTGGCCCGGCGCTTCGAGGCCGACCGGGGCCACCTGAGGGCGGTGGCCTACCGGATGCTGGGCTCGCTCAGCGAGGCCGAGGACGCCGTCCAGGAAGCCTGGTTCAAGCTCAGCCGCAGCGACGTCGGCGGAGTGGAGAACCTCAGCGGCTGGCTGACCACCGTCGTCGGCCGCGTCTGCCTCGACATGCTGCGCTCCCGCGGCTCGCGCCGTGAGGACCCGCTGGAGTACTACGTCCCCGACCCCGTCGTCCGGGTCACCGACACCACCGACCCGGAGCACGCGGCCGAGGTCACCGAGTCCGTCGGCCTCGCGCTCCTCGTCGTCCTGGAGACCCTGGCCCCCGCCGAGCGGCTCGCCTTCGTCCTGCACGACATGTTCGCCGTCTCCTTCGACGAGATCGCGCCGATCGTGGACCGCAGCCCGGCCGCCACCCGCCAGCTCGCCAGCCGCGCCCGGCGCCGGGTGCGGGACGCCGCCCCGGCCGCCGGACCCGACGCCCGACGACAGCGGGAGATCGCCGACGCCTTCCTCGCCGCCGCGCACGGCGGCGACTTCGAAGGGCTGCTCGCGGTCCTCGACCCGGACGTGGTGCTCCGCGCGGACGGCGGCAGGACCCTCGCGGCCGTCTCCAAGCTCGTCCGGGGCGCCGAGGCCGTCGTCGCGCAGGCCCTCACCTACGCCAAGTTCCGTACGGGATCGCTCCGGGTCGAGGTCAACGGCGCGCCCGCGGTCCTGTCGGTCGCCGACGGACGCCCGGGCGCGCTCATGGCGTTCACGATCGTCGGGGAGCGGATCGTCGAGCTCCACATCCTGGCGGACCCGGAGCGGCTGGCCGCGCTCGACCTCTCGGAGGAGGACCTGGCCCGCGCGACGTACTGAGACGGTCGGGGCCGGTGACCGCGCCGACGTGCCCCCCGGGAGCGGTCACCGCCCCCGACCCCCGCTCACTTCCCCCTGGTGGCCGTCAGGGACGCGACGGTCCCTTCCCCTTGGTGGCCGTCAGGGACGCGACGGTCACCAGGGAGACGACCGCGCTCCCGATGCCGAGGACGGCGCCCGCGGCGACGTCGCCCGGGTAGTGCACCCCGGTGTGGACGCGGGAGTAGCCCACGGCCATGGCCAGCACCTGGAGCGGTACGGCGGCCGGGGGCAGCACCACGCCCACGGCGGTCGCGAAGGCCACCGCCGACGCCGTGTGCCCGGACGGGAACGAGGCCGAGTCCGGCATCTTCACGTGGCGGCCCACCACCACCCGGGCCGCCTCCCGGTCCGGCCTCGCCCTGCGGACCAGCCGCTTGCCCAGCAGGTTGGCCGAGGCCGAGGCCACGGCGATGGCCCCGACGCCCGCGAGGGCGGCGCGGCGTGGCCGGCCAGGCACCAGGGCGAGCGCGGCCGCCACCGTGAACGAGATCTTGGAGTGGTCGGCCGCGTGCGAGAGCCTGCGCAGCCCCGTGTCGAGCGTGGGGGTGGGCGTGGCGGCCACGGCGGCGTACACGGCACCGTCGATCGCGCGGAGGTCGCTGAGGACGCCCCGGAGGGAGCCCGTGGTGGTCGTCCCGGTCATGTGCTGCTGCTCCTCGGAGTGGGATGGTCGTGAAGGGCGAGGTCGATGACGCGCCGCCAGTCCAGGCGGGGGCGGGGCTCGATGGCGCCCGGCCGCTGACGGGGCACGAGGACCCGCAGGGCGCGGGGCCGGAGGGTGCAGACGACGGGGGTGGGGAGGATCAGCGCCTCGCCGTCGACGGCCACGGCGATGGAGCCGGGAGGGGGCCCGGGCCGGAAACCGTCGGAACGGGGAACGGAACCGGAACCGGAGGGACCGGAGGCCGAGACACCCGAAGCCGAGGAACCGGAAGCCGAGGGACCCGAGGCCGAGGGACCCGAGGACCCGGCGGCCCCGAAACCGGCAGCCTCACCCGATCCACCCGTCACAGAGGACCCGCCAGCCCCATCAGCCCCATCAGTCCCCCCTGCCCCGGCGACGCCACCCGAACCAGCCACACCACCCAAACCAGCCGAATCAGCCGCATCGGCCGAGGCCCCGACCCCCGCCGCCTTCCCGGTCACCTCGACCCGGGTGGCCGTCAGGACGTTCAGACCGGCCGACTGGGTGCCCCGTACCACCAGTTCGGCGGCCTGGGCGGCCCCGTCGACCCTGATGCCGATCACCCCGAGCTCCCCCCGGTCCAGCCGCGGCCTCCTGGCGGCGGCGGCACCGAACGGATCGGGCGCGGCGTACGCGTTGTTGCTGACGAGGAGCGCCTGCTGCGCGGGCAGCGGGAGACCGTCGGCGATGGCGTCGAGACGGTCGCCCTCGCCGCCCTGGAGCAGGTCGGGCAGGGCGTCGAACGCGGTGCCCGCCTTCGCGTCGCGGTACTCGGGGCGCTGGACGACGTCCGCGTACACGCCGAAGGAGACGGTGTTGACGAAGGCCCGCCCGGAGACCGAACCGAGGTCGACCCGGAGTTCCTCGCCGTCGACGAGGGCGTTCAGACAGCTCGACGGGTCGTCGCGGTCGAGGCCCAGGTCGAGGGCGAAGTGGTTGCGGGTTCCGGCCGAGATGACCAGGAACGGCAGGTCGTGTTCGGCGGCCACCGCCGCGACGAGCGCCTGCGTACCGTCGCCGCCGGCCACCCCGAGCAGGTCCGCGCCGTCGGCGACGGCCTGTTGGGCGAGCGCGGCGACGTCGGTCTCGGCGGACGGGTCGAGCAGGATGACGCGGGCGCCCAGCTTCTCGGCGCGTTCGACGAGCCCGAAGCGGGTGACCTTTCCGCCCCCCGACTTGGGGTTCATGATCAGCACGGGGCGCCGGGGCCGGGGCCGCCGTTCCCCGCGCGCCAGGTCGGTCCGCTTCTCCCGGCCGCTCCCCTTCACGTCCCGGACGCGGCGCAGGGCGGCCCGCGCGCAGAACAGGGCGGTGCCCCACAGCCCCAGGGCCAGGAGCGCGTTCAGCCACACGCCCGCGACGATGTAGAGGCTCAGCACCGCGAGCGGCGCACCGACCACGAGCAGCGCGCCGAGGACCCGCAGCGCACCGCGATGGGCGAGGAACCACCAGATCCCCATGGCCGAACAGGCGATGCCCACGAGCCCGCTCACCAGGATCAGCACCCCGCCCGCGCCGATCCCGGTCAGCAGCAGCAGGACCGCCGCCGCGACCGCCACGAGCGACCACCGGGCGAGCCGCCGGGCCTCCCCCGCCGGATCACCGGTTCCGTTCACCGTCACCGTCCCCACCTCCACGCTCAGCGTCCACGTTCCAGATTCGCCCACGGTGCCGCATCCCGCGCACGGGAAGATCCGTTCGCGGGAAAGCCCCTACCCGGACCGGGAACGCGGAAGCGCCCCGACCGGTCGGAACCGGTCGGGGCGCTTCTCGGCGGCCCGGAGGTCGCAACCCCCGCCCGCCACACGTAGGCCGTGTGGGACTCGAACCCACAACCAACGGATTAAAAGTCCGCTGCTCTGCCAATTGAGCTAACGGCCCGTGGACAAGCACGCCCGTGCAGCATAGCCCGAGAGATCCCCCGAACCGATCGGGTATCCGACACGGGCCGGGCCGCGCGCCGCACCACCGGCCGTCACGGCCCGCCGCGCGGCGCGCTGATCGTAAGGACGCGGCGCGCGGGCCGGAAGGTTCCACGCGCCGCGCACATCAGAACAGGGACTTGAAGGTGTTCCAGCCGGCCGTGCCGATCAGGACGCGGCCGCCGTACCCGCCGACGCACGTGCCGGGGTAGGCGTAGAGCCTGCCCGAGCCGTCGCGGGCGACGAGGTCCGTGCAGCCGTCTCCCGACTGGTCGCCGACGCCGACCACGGAGTTGTAGACGCCCCAGCCGTGACCGATCTGCGCGCGCGTGGTGACGCCGCCGGAGGCCGTTCCGTAGTACCGCCACAGCGCGCCGGACGCGTCCAGGCCGACCAGGTCGCCCCGGCCGTCACCGTTCAGGTCGCCGGCGCCCGTGATCTTCTTGTACAGCTTCCAGTTGGTGCCGATCCGCACGCGGGACTTCAGCCGGTGGTCGGCCGTACCGGCGTAGAAGTACATGTCACCGGTGGACGCCTGGCGGGCGATCAGGTCCGTGGATCCGTCGCCGTCGACGTCGCCCGGGGAGGTCAGCACGTCGTACTGTCCCCAGCCCGAACCGATCGACGTGTACGGCGAGGAGGCCGAGACCACCTTGCCGCACCCCGGCCGGTACGCCCGCAACTGGTCGCCCACCCGGGCGAGGACGTCCGCGCACCCGTCGCCGTTCACATCGCCGAAGGGCACCAGGACGGAGCTCGTCGCGAACTTCGCGCCCGTCCCGGCGATCCGCGCCGACACGCCGCCGTAGCCGCCCTTGTACATGGACACCGCACCGGCCGTGTCCATCGCCAGGAGATCGCCCTGCATGTCGTTGCCGGCCAGGTCCCGCCAGGACGGCCTGCCGCCGGAGACCGTGATCACGCCCGAGGTGATCAGGTCCTGGCCCTTGCCGTCGGCCGTGGTGGCCGTCAGGTCGTAGTTGTACTGGCCGTTGGGCACGGGCTTGCCCGCCGCCGTCCTCCCGTCCCAGGTGACGGCGATGCCGTTGCGGGTCTCGCCGCCCCCGTAGGAGCGGACCAGGGACCAGCTGTACAGGTTGCGCACCGTCAGCTGCCAGCCCGACGCGGGCTTGGAGAGCGTCCAGGACGCCTTCCAGCCGTCCTGCGACCGCATGGTGGCCGACGGCTTCGCCGTGGCGGTGGTGAGGTCGGAGGTGGGGACGCCCGGCCACACGACGTGGACGCGGTCGTAGGCGTCCGTGTACGCGACGGGGCCGCCGAAGCGGTCGACGGTCCACGCCTCCCGGCGGGCGCCGCGCACGGGCGCGGAATCGACGAGCCTGCGCGCCGCGGGCTTGCCGGAGGTGACGTCCGTGAGGTCGGTGAGCCGGAGGTACGTGTCCGGGTCCCGGTCGACGAGGTAGCCGTCGCCCAGCAGGGTGTCGCCGACCGCGCCCGGGGACAACTGCAGCTTCGTGTTCGTCCGGAGGTCGATCACGCCCCGCCGCTGGGTGGGCCCGCACCCCCAGTACAGCCAGCGTCCGGCAGCCGCCTGGAGCTCCGTCGGGACGCAGGCCGCGCCGGTCGTGACCTTGCCGAGGTCCTTGCCGGTGGCCAGGTCGGTACGGGCCACCTCACCCGTCGCGGCCGTGGCCGTGTACAGGGTGTCGCCCCAGAGGGCCCCGGGCGTGGTCGGCTGCTCGCGGACGACGGTCCCCGCGTCGAGGTCCACGACGCGGGTCCTGCCGCCGCCCTCGAAGACCGCGCGCCGGCCGAAGGCGTCGAGGATCCGTCCGTTCATCTCGCCGGTGGACACCCGCTTCACCTGGCCGGTGGAGGTACGGGCGGTGACTTCGAGCGGCTTGGAGGCGTCGCGGGCCAGATGGACCGTGCGGCCGTCCCCGCTGTCGAACAGCGGCGTGGTCCGCTCCAGCGCCTTGGTCTCGGCGCCCGCCCACACCGGCTGCGGATCACCGGTGTGCAGGGGCCCGACCGGCAGGGTCCGTCCGTAGAACCCGCTGCCCTTGGAGGTGCCCTGCTCCAGGGTGGAGAGCCGGCCCGCGCCGAGGGCGAGCGCGGCGACCTTCGCCGGCAGCGGCTCCACACGGCGCAGCTTCTCCAGGACCGGCGCGCCACCGCCCTTGCCCGGGACGGCCTTGAGGAGGGACCAGTCGGTGGCGGAGGTGCCGCCGACGACGGCCGCGCCGCCGCCCGCGATCTGGGTGAGCTCCGGCTCCGCCCCCGTCAGAAGGGTCTGCGCGGGCAGGGTGGGGTGGAGCGCGACGAGCTTCCGCAGCAGGGGCGAGCCGGTGCCGGGGGCCTCGCCGAGGGCGAGGACCCAGTCGCCGACCAGGGCGATGCGGTCGGTGCTCAGGCCCTCGGGGAGGGCGAGGGTCCGCTCGGGGCCGGTCGGGTCGGTGCGCTCGCGGACGTGGACCGTACGGGCGCGGTCCACCCAGGCGATCCGGTCCGGGCTCAGGGCCACCGGGGCGACGAGGACCCCGCCGTCGGGGGTGGGCGCCGGAAGGACGGTCATCCGGCCCGTGGCCAGGTCGATGAGGCCGAGGTCGGAGGCGTACGGTTCGGCGGCGCGGCCGAAGCGGACGACGGCCGTGGAGCCGTCGCCGGCCACGAACCGGGCCATGTGGAGATGGGCGTCCGCGGGCCAGCCGGTGACCGGCGTGCGGGTCCCGTCCGGGTCGTCGGCGCGCACCAGGTAGAAGCCGGTGGTCGTGCCGGTGTCCTCGGCGGAGGCGTACCGCTGGAAGAGCAGGGTGTCGCCGACCAGCGCCCGGTAGGTCGCGTCGCCCGGTATGTCGAACGTCCGCTCGGTGCCGGTCTCCAGGTCGCGGACGGCGTGGACGCCGATGCCGCGCTGGACGTACAGGTGGCGCCCGCCTGTGCCGGACTCCGCGAAGGGCAGGAACCCCTTGCCGTACCCCAGCCGGACGCTCTTCGCCGGGTCGGTGAGGTCCGTCCACTCCAGCTCCCCGCCGTACGGCCGGTCGGGGTCCTCCGTCTCGTGCACGTACCCCGTGGGGCCGACGGCGGTGACGGTCTGCTGCCGGGGCACGGCCCGCCAGTTCGGCGTGACGTCCAGCTGGTCGACGCCCACGATCGGCGAGGCCTGCGCGGTCACCACGGGTGAGAGCACGACCCCCGAGGCGAGCAACGCCGTGGCGAGGACGGCGATACGCGCGCGCGGGCGCCGCGCGGTTGCGAAACGAGACAAGGAGGTCCCTCCCCGGGAAACCTGAAAGTCCGGTTGCTGCCGGACCGCTGCTCACGCTGGTGTGCCGGATTCGGGGAGAAGTCTCCGCCGGGCCCCCTGGCCGGCACGTCTCACCCACGTCGACCGGCAGAGCGTATCCCGTCGTACACGGGTACGGGCCGGGGGCTGCCCGGCACGGTGGCCCAAGGACGGCTCAGGGCCCGCACCCGCGACGAAACGCGGGTGCGGGCCCTGCCCCGGTTCACCGGGCAGTACGTCAGGACAGCGTCTTGTACATCTGCCAGCCGCCGCCGATCCGCACCCGGGGGGCGAAGGTGCCGGTGCCGTTCCCGGCGTACCGCCAGAGCACCCCGGCCTTGTCCCGGGCCACCAGATCGGCCCTGCCGTCGTTCGTGATGTCGCCGACGCCGACGACCGAGTCGTAGATCTGCCAGCCGCCGCCCACCTTCACACGGGCGTTCAGACCGCCCCTGCGGCCCGTGCCCTGGTAGCTCCACAGCACGCCGGCCTTGTCCCGGGCGATCAGGTCATCGGCCCTGTCGCCGGTCAGGTCGCCGGTGCCGACGATCGCGTTGTAGGTCTGCCAGCCGAAGCCCGCCTTCACGGGCGGCTCGAACTTGCCCCTGTCGGCGGCGTAGAGGAACAGATCACCGGCGGGCGTCCGCGCCAGCAGGTCCGGACGGCCGTCGCCGGTGAGGTCGCCCGGGGCCGCCAGCTGGTCGTAGACGTTCCAGCCGCCGCCGAAGAGGACCTTCGTCCCGTTCGGCGAGAACGCCTTGCCGCAGCCGCCGTCGTACCGGCTCAGCCGGCCCCCGGCGTCCCGCACCAGCAGGTCGTTGCACCCGTCGCCGGAGAGGTCGCCGAAGGGAACGACCGTGGAGGAGGCGGGCCAGCCGGCGGCCGAGGCCCCCGTCCCGAGGCCTCCGGTGCCCGTCCCGGTCCGCACGGTCAGCGTTCCGGTCGAGGTGCGGGCGATCAGGTCGCCCCTGCCGTCCCCGCTGAAGTCGCGCGGCTTCACGCGGGCGGGGGCGGTGGTGGCCGTACGCAGCTGGGAGCCGGAGCCGGAGTCCTGGCCGAAGACGGCGACGGGGCGGCCGTCGGCATCGACGGTCACCCTCGCGACGCCGTGACGGTCGGCGGGGTTGCTCAGCAGCGTGGAGTTCGCGGACCAGACGCCGTTCACCCGGGAGGACGCCATCACGCTCCCCCTGGGGCCGGAGCCGTCGTCGTCCCACCTCGTCCAGATCGCGTGCGCGTTGCCGTCGGGGCCGATCGCGAGATCGAATTGGCTCGAATTCCGACCGTAGCCCCCGTCGAGGAGCTGCACGGGCGACCACTTTCCCGTCGCCGCGGACCGGGTGGTCGTCCTGGCGCTGAACCCGTCATCCTCGTACTCGTAGTTGCCCAGCAGGGTGACATCGCCCTCGGGGCCGAAGGCGACCGCCTCCCAGGGACCAGGCGAGCGGCCCGGGGTGGCCTCCCGGGGTCCCCAGGTCAGGCTGCCGGCCGGACGCTGGGCGAACACCTGGGTGGTCTCACCGCTCGCGGGGTCCTTCTCCTCCCAGAGCAGCGCGGCGCGGCCGTCGGGACCCCTCGTCAGGATGACGGGGCCCGCGTCGCGACCGGAGGCGGAGACGGTGACCGGCTTGCCCCAGCCCTTGCCGCCGGCGAGCAGGTCGATGACCTTGGTCGCGCCGTTCGGCCTGCTGTCCTCGGTGAAGGCGACGGTGGCCGTGCCCCGGTCGGAGACGATGAGCTGCACGTCGTGGACGAAGTACCAGCTCGGCGCTGCGTCGCTCAACCGGACCGGCTCCGACCAGGCCTCACCGGGTGCCGTGCGGACCGACGCGTACACCCCCTCGCCCATGTGCCGCACCCACGTCGCGACCAGCGTCCCGGACGGGGAGCCGGCCAGGCGGAAGGTGGAGCGGAGGTCCTCCGTCGCGATGTCGGTGGCGGCGGACCAGGTGGTGGCTCCGGGTTCGAGCACGGCCATTTTGAGGGCGTTGTTCACCTCCCAGGTCGCCACGACGGCGCCGTCGGGGGCGGCGAGGAGCTGCGGGTTCTGGCGGCCGTCCGCCGCGCTGAGGAGCTGCGGCGCCCCCCAGACCGTGCTGCCGGCCGGCCGGACCCGCGCGCCGAGTTCGCCCGACATCCCGTCGGCGGACTCGCGGTAGGTGAGGGCGACGACCGCGCCGTTCCTGGCCGTCTCGACGGCGTGGACGCCGTTCCACCCCGTTCCGTCCGACAACGGCGTGGACGGGGCCCACGGGTCGAACTCCACGGGGGCGGCGGCGGTGATCCCCGACGGCGCGGCGAAGGCCGCCGGGGCGTCGGTCGCGGCGACACCGAGACCGACGACGGGTATGAGCGCGGTGCCGAGAACTCGGCGCAGGGTGGCCCTCCGGGGCCGGACGGGACGATTCACGCGGTCTCCATGGATGCGAGTGGACGCCCGGAGGGGACGCGGCAGCCATGTGCCGCGGTCGGCGGCGCGTGATCGCGCGCCCCGCTGTGCACACCCCCCGTGCGTATGCAAGGGAGGTTAACAGCGGGCGCACATACGGTGAAAGCCTGTTTCGAACCCGTTCAAACAAACGAGCAGGGCCCGTACGCCACCGAAGTGCCGTACGGGCCCTGCTCTGTCGATCGATTCAGCCGACCGGGTCGGTCTCAGCCGTTGCGCTTCCAGCGCGGCTTGTCGTCGCGGCGGCCGAAGGAGCCACCGGTCGAGCCGGTCGAACCGGTCGAGCCGGTGCCGCGGTGGTCGTCACGACGGCCGAACGGGCGGTCGCCGCCACCCGAGCGGAAGCCGCCGGCGGGGCGGTCGTCGCGACGGTCACGGTTGAACGGACGGTCGCTGCCACGGTGGCCGCCGGCCGGACGGTCGTCACGACGCTCGAAGGAGCGGCCGCCGCGGTCGTCGCGGTTGAAGCCACCCGACGGACGGTCATCGCGACGGAAGCCACCGGACGGACGGTCGTTGTCGCGACGGAAACCACCACGGTCGCCACCACGGTCGTCACGGTTGAAGCCACCCGACGGACGGTC
>NZ_JBEOXR010000030.1:36920-66321 GCF_040296665.1 Streptomyces sp. NPDC002057 | reverse complement strand
CACCACGGTCGTCACGGTTGAAGCCACCCGACGGACGGTCGTCACGACGGAAGCCACCGGACGGACGGTCGTTGTCGCGACGGAAACCACCACGGTCACCGCCACGGTCACCGCCGCGGAAACCACCGCGGTCGTCACGGTTGAAGCCACCGCGGTCGCCACCACGGTCACGACGCTCGTAGTTGCCCCGCTCGTCGCGGGCCGGACGCTCCTCGCGGCGCTGCTCCTCGGCGCGGGCGGCGCGCTCGGCCTCCACCGCGGCGGCGGCGACCTCGGCCTCGGCGGCCTCGGTCACCTCGGCGACAGCGGCCTCCGGGTCCTCGCCACGCTCACGGGCGGCGCGGGCCACCAGGCGGTCGGCCTCCTCGCGGAGCTCGACGGCGCGGCGCTGCAGGCGCTCCAGCTGCTTGGTCAGGTCGACGACCTCGCGCTCGGCCTGCTTGGCCGAGTTGTTCGCCGAGTCGGCCTGGACCTCGGTCAGCGAACGGGCGCCGGTGATCTCGGCGACCTCGGGGTCGAAGGCGCCGGCACCGCCGACGATGTGGCGCGAGGCGTCGACGCCCGCGTCCTCCATCAGACGGAAGATCTGGCGGCGCTGGTGCGGCAGGGCCAGGGAGACCACGACACCGGAGCGGCCGGCACGGGCGGTACGGCCCGAGCGGTGCAGGTAGTCCTTGTGGTCGCCGGCCGGGTCCACGTTGAGGACCAGGTCGATGCCGTCGACGTGGATGCCTCGGGCGGCGACGTCGGTCGCGACGAGCGCGTTGACGTAGCCCTTCTTGAAGTCTTCGAGGACGCGCGTACGGGCGCCCTGCGTCATGCCGCCGTGCAGCGCGTCGGCCTTGACGCCCGAGTCCTGCAGCTGCTCGGCGATGCGGTCGGCGCCCAGCTGGGTGCGGACGAAGATGATCGTGCGGCCCTTGCGCGCGGCGATGGCGGCCGTGACCGGGGCCTTGTCCTTCGGCTTCACGACGAGGACGTGGTGGGTCATGGTGGTGACGGCACCGGCGGAGGGGTCGACCTCGTGGGTGACGGGGTTCACCAGGTAGCGCTTGACCAGGCTGTCGATCTCGTTCTCCAGGGTGGCGGAGAAGAGCAGTCGCTGGCCGCCCACCGGGATTTGGTCGAGCAGCTCGGTGACCTCGGGCATGAAGCCCAGGTCGGCCATCTGGTCGGCCTCGTCGAGGACGGCGATCTTGACGGCCTCGAGGGAGCAGGCACCGCGGTTGATGATGTCGCGGAGGCGGCCCGGGGTGGCGACGAGGATGTCGACACCGCGCTCCAGGGCGTAGATCTGGTTGCCCATGGACGTACCGCCGCAGACGACCTTCATCTTGAGGCCGAGCACGTCGCCGTAGGGCTGGAGGGCGTCCGCCACCTGCATGGCGAGCTCACGGGTCGGGGTGAGGATGACGCCGCGGGGCTTCTTCTTGTCGGTGTGACCGCCGGCCAGGGTGGCGAGCAGCGGCAGACCGAAGGAGAGGGTCTTGCCGGAGCCGGTACGGCCACGGCCGAGGATGTCCTTGCCGGCCAGGGCGTCCGGGATGGTCGCCGCCTGGATCGGGAACGGGGACGTGACGCCGTTCTGCTCGAGCTTGCGCACGATGCCGTCCGGCAGACCGAGGTCGCCGAAGGTGATGGTGGGCTCGGCGGGCTCCTCGACGGAGTCGTCCGAGTCGAGGTCGAGGTCGATGTCGATGTCGTCGAGGGTGTCGACGAGCTCGTCGGCGTCGATGACGGCCGTCGTGACGATCTCGGTGGCCGCTACGGCCTCGACGATCTCGTCGTTCTCGGGCATGACGGCGTGGTCAGAACTGAAAATGGACATGCGAAATGCGAAACCTTCCGGAGTCTCGGCACGCGCCCGTCAACTCCGTGATTTCGCAAACGACCGCCTCAATGCGGTCAGCCACGGCTAGGGAGAGTACGCGCCACGCGGCGCTCTTCTGTGTCGGCGCCGGGCAATGGGATCAAACGATCTACCACCATACGCACCCTCCCCCACCTATGGCAAATCGGACTCCGTCACACCGGTCCGACCTGGGGAGACGCCATCGGCTCGGGGGGTGCTCCAGGCCCGTCCGCCGCCCGCAGCGCACCCATCTGGGTGTCGGCCCCGGGCGCCGGCGGATCGGTGGGGTTCGAGGTCGGCTCCGGCGTCGGCTCCGGGGTCGGGACGGTCGGCTCCGGCGTCGGCTCGGGGCTCGGGACCGTCGGCTCCGGCGTCGGGGTGGCACCGCCGCCGGTGTCGCCCGAGCCGCCGCCGTTCCCGCCGCTGCCGCCGCCCGCGCTGCCGCTCCCGCCGCTCCCGCTCCCCGCGGAGCCGCCCGCGGCTCCGCCCGGGCCGTCCGAGCCGCCGGTCGGCTGCGGCTTCGACGGGCCGGGGCCACCCGGACCCTCCACCGGCAGCACCGCGCCCGCGGAGGGCTTCGCCGTGCCCGAGGGCGAGCCGGTCGGCACCGGGGACTCGCTGCCCGAGCCGGCCACGTCCGGTCCGCCCGCGCCCGGCCGGCCGTTCCAGGACCCGCCGCCACCGCCGGGCAGACCGCCACCGCCGCCGCCGGAGTCGGTCGCCACGCCCCGCTTCCCGCCGGACGCGCCGGGCGTCGGCTTCGCCCCCTCGTCACTCACACTCATACAGCCGCTCAGACCGGCACAGGCCGCGACGGCCAGCGCGGTGGCGGCCCATCTCACCGGGGTGGGCAAATGGCGCACGGGGGCACCTCCAGGACACAACAGGCAGGAACGGAACGCGTTGCACTGCCCAACTCCCCTGACGCCACAAGGGACACGCCCGGAGCCCAACCCGCCCGGACGTCGGCTCAGCCGTAGCCGAGCGCGTGCAGCCGCTCGTCGTCGATGCCGAAGTGGTGGGCGATCTCGTGCACCACGGTGATCTCGGTCTCCGCGACCACGTCCTCCCGCGACTCGCACATCCGCAGCGTCGGCCCCCGGTAGATCGTGATGCGGTCGGGCAGCACACCGGCGTACCACTCACCGCGCTCGGTCAGCGGCGTCCCCTCGTAGAGCCCGAGCAGCTCGGGATCGTCGGGGGCCGGCTCGTCCTCCACGAACACGGCGACGTTGTCCATCAGCCGCGTCAGCTCCGGCGGAATCCGGTCCAGGGCCTCGGCGACCAGCTCTTCGAACTCCTCGCGCGTCATCTCCAGCACGCGCCCATTGTCCCCCCGCCGGAAACCGTTTTGGCGATAGCGGCCGCCATCCCATATGCTTCTCACGTCCCCGACGCACTGAGAAGTGCGCAGGTGAGCCTCTAGCCCTCATCGTCTAGTGGCCCAGGACGCCGCCCTTTCAAGGCGGTAGCACGGGTTCGAATCCCGTTGGGGGCACGCATCACCGTGTGCGAGACTAGTGATCGCGCACAAGCTTGGCTCTGTGGAGCAGTTGGTTAGCTCGCCACCCTGTCAAGGTGGAGGTCGCGGGTTCAAGTCCCGTCAGAGTCGCTGAAGCTGGAAACGGCTTCGTGGCTGGGTAGCTCAGTTGGTACGAGCGATCGCCTGAAAAGCGATAGGTCGCCGGTTCGACCCCGGCCCCAGCCACAAACAGAAGGCCCCGTTCGAAAGAACGGGGCCTTCTTCGTGTTCCGGCGATCCGGTACGGGAAGGGCCTCGCCGCCCCCGGTCCGCACGGCGGCTCCGTACGGGAAGGGCCCCCGCACCCGCCCCGCCTCCGTACGGGAAGGGCCCCCGCATCTCCCCCACCTCCGTACTGGGAAGGGCCCCCGTACCTGCCCCATCTCCGTACGGGGAAGGGGCACGCGCCCCTCCCCCGTACCGTCACGCCTCCTCGCGCTCCCGCGCCCGGCTCCCCCGCCTGCCCCGCAGGGCGAGCAGCAGCGCCACCGCGGCCACCACCGCGACGAGCAGCGCCCAGTCCGGGACCGCACGGCCGAGCGAGGCCACCCGCTGCTCCACCGCGAACGAGTCGTCCACCGAGAGCAGTCCCGGCAGCGCGGTCGTCCCGTCGAAGACCAGGAAGAGCGTGCCGAGGGCCACGAAGAACAGGCCCGAGAGCAGCGAGGTCGAGTGGAGCGTGAGCGGGCCGACCCGGAGCGGGCGCCCGCGCAGCCAGCGCCGCCGGCCCAGGTCGTACCGCTCCCAGAGCAGCGCGAGCACGAACAGCGGGACGGCCATGCCGAGCGCGTACACGGCGAGGAGCAGTCCCCCGTACGCCGGGCTGCCGCTCAGCGCCGCCACCGTCAGGACGCTGCCGAGGATCGGGCCCGCGCAGAACCCGGCGAGGCCGTAGACCAGCCCGAGGGCGTAGACGGAGAACGCCGACGTCGGCCGGATGCGGCCGCTCGCCTCGGCCATCCGCCGGGAGGCGAAGCCCAGGCCGAGGATCTGGAGGAGACCGAGCCCGATGATCAGCCAGCCGCCGACGGTGACGAGCAGGTCCCGGTGGCCGTAGAAGAGGCGGCCCGCGAAGGACCCGGCCGCGCCGAGCGGGACGAGGGTCGTCGCCAGGCCCGCGTAGAGGATGCCGGTCCTGGCCACCAGCTTCGCGCGCGTGTCGACGGAGTACGCGAAGAAGGCGGGCAGGAGGAGGGCGCTGCACGGGCTGAGCAGGGCGAGCAGACCGCCCAGGAAGGCGGCGAAGTAGCCGATGCCGGCGGTCACGGCGTGCCCGGGGAGGGCTTCGCGGAACCGGTCGCCGCCGGCCCGCCCCCGCCCCCGCTCGCCTTCGCCTTCGCGGCCTTCGCCGCCGCCTCGATCGTCTCCGTGAAGGTCTCCAGGGGCTGCGCGCCCGCGATCGGCCGGCCGTTGACCAGGAAGGACGGGGTGGAGGTGGCGCCGAGGGAGTACCCCTGCTCCTGGTCCGCGCGGACCGCCTCACGGGCCGCCGCCCCGTCGGTGTCCTTCGCGAACCGGGCCGCGTCGGGGACGCCCGCCTCCTCGGCGAGGGCGGCGAGCCGCTCCTTCCCGAAGCCCTTCTCCTTGGCGCCCTCGGCGTAGGCGGCCCGGTGGAACTGCCAGAAGCGGCCCTGCTGCCCGGCCGCCCAGGAGGCGCGGGCGACCGCCTCCGACTCCTCTCCGAAGATCGGGAAGTTCCGCCACTCGATGCGCAGGGTGCCGTCGTCCACGTACTTCTTCACCAGGACCGGCTCGGTGTCCCGGGCGAACTTCCCGCAGTAGCCGCACTTGAAGTCGGCGTACTCGATGAGCACGACGGGCGCGTCGGCCCGGCCGAGGGCGAGCCGGTCGGAGGCGTCCCGGCGGGCGTACGCCTCCAGTTCGGCGTAGACGCCGGCGGACGGGTCGGCGGAGACCTCGGCGACGGCCGAGGAACCCGAGGCGCCGGGAGCGGCGGGCTTGGTGGCGGTGTACGAGACGACGCCGAGCAGGACGGCGGCGGCCGCCACCCCGGAGACGATCACGATCGGCTTGGACTTGGACATGCGGAAGTGCTCCTGAAAGGGCGGGACGGAGAAGGAGGGACGGAGGGCGGCCGTCCGTCTACACCCTCAGGACCGACAGCTCCACGGGGGACGGCGGTACGCGCGCGGGCGGCTCCCGCCCCGGCGAAGCGCCCCGGCCGTCCGGCTCCGTCGCCCGGGCCCCGCACGGCGTCCGGTCGGCGGCGAGCGCGGGCAGCAGCTCCGCGAAGCCGCTCGCACGGGGCGGTACGACGGGCCCCGCGGCCCCCTCCCCTGCGGTACGGCCCGGATCGCAGCCCGGCACGCCCGCGCCCGCGACGGGCGCGGCCGTCGGAGGGACACCCGGGACCGGGGCGGCCGCCGGGGCCGCGGTCGTCGCCGCGTCCCGACCGGCCGTCGGACCGCAGACCAGGAGGCCGAGCACCAGCGCCACGAGCGCGACGAACGCCGCCGGCACGCGGGTGGTGCAGAACATGCGAAACCTCTCCGGTCCGGTCGACGTGCCCGAAATAGTACGCACCCCGGCCCCCGCCCCCGGAGAGGCCGCTCGTAAATCGGTTCGCCGCTTCTCGGCCGCAGGTGCGATCCTGGACTCCGTATGTCTACTTCCTTCGCCGCCCTCCAGTCCGTCCTGGCCGAGGTCTCGCTGCGGGACTCCCACCGGCTCGGCCGCCGTCTCGAAGGCGCCCGCCGCATCCGCAAGCCCGAGGCCCGCGAGGCCGTCCTGGACGAGATCGCCGTCGAGGCGGCCAAGGCCAAGGAACGCGTCGACGGGCGCGCCTCCCGCGTGCCCGCGGTCACCTACCCCGAGCAGCTGCCCGTCTCGCAGAAGAAGGACGAGATCCTGGAGGCGATACGCGACCACCAGGTCGTGATCGTCGCCGGTGAGACGGGCTCCGGGAAGACCACCCAGATCCCGAAGATCTGTCTGGAGCTCGGCCGGGGCGTCCGGGGCATGATCGGGCACACCCAGCCCCGCCGGATCGCCGCCCGCACGGTCGCCGAGCGGGTCGCCGAGGAGCTGCGGACCCCGCTGGGCGAGGCCGTCGGCTGGAAGGTCCGGTTCACCGACCAGGTGAACCCCGACGCGACCTTCGTGAAGCTGATGACGGACGGCATCCTGCTCGCCGAGATCCAGACGGACCGCGAGCTGCGCGCCTACGACACGATCATCATCGACGAGGCCCACGAGCGGTCCCTCAACATCGACTTCCTGCTCGGCTATCTGGCCCAGCTGCTGCCCAAGCGCCCCGACCTCAAGGTCGTCATCACCTCCGCGACGATCGACCCGGAGCGTTTCTCCCGCCACTTCGGCGAAGCCCCGATCGTCGAGGTCTCCGGCCGTACGTACCCGGTCGAGGTCCGCTACCGGCCCCTCCTCGAAGAGGACTCCGAAGAGGCCGACCGGGACCAGATCACCGCGATCTGCGAGGCCGTCGACGAACTGCAGTCCGAGGGACCGGGCGACGTCCTGGTCTTCCTCTCCGGCGAGCGCGAGATCCGGGACACCGCGGACGCCCTCCTCAAACGGCAGCTCCGCAACACCGAGGTCCTCCCGCTCTACGCGCGCCTCTCCCACGCCGAGCAGCACCGGGTCTTCCAGGCGCACTCCGGCCGCCGGATCGTCCTCGCCACGAACGTCGCCGAGACGTCCCTGACCGTTCCCGGCATCAAGTACGTGATCGATCCGGGCACCGCCCGCATCTCCCGCTACTCGCACCGCACCAAGGTGCAGCGGCTGCCGATCGAGGCCGTCAGCCAGGCCAGCGCCAACCAGCGCAAGGGCCGCTGCGGCCGTACGTCCGACGGCATCTGCATCCGGCTCTACTCGGAGGACGACTTCCTCTCCCGGCCGGAGTTCACGGACGCCGAGATCCTCCGTACCAACCTCGCCTCCGTCATCCTCCAGATGACCGCGGCCGGGCTCGGCGAGATCGAGAAGTTCCCCTTCATCGACCCGCCGGACCACCGCAACATCCGGGACGGCGTGCAGCTCCTCCAGGAGCTCGGCGCGATCGAACCGGAGGAGAAGTCCCCCCAGGAGGGGAAGCGGGGGCAGCGGCTCACCCCGCAGGGCCGGAAGCTCTCCCAGCTGCCCGTGGACCCGCGGCTCGCCCGCATGGTCCTGGAGGCCGACAAGAACGGCTGTGTCCGCGAGGTCATGGTGATCGCGGCCGCGCTCTCCATCCAGGACCCGCGCGAGCGGCCGGCGGAGAAGCAGACGCAGGCCGACCAGCAGCACGCCCGGTTCAAGGACGAGACGAGCGACTTCCTCGCCTACCTGAACCTCTGGCGGTACGTCCGCGAGCAGCAGAAGGAGCGCGGCTCGTCCTCGTTCCGCCGGATGTGCAAGCAGGAGTACCTGAACTTCCTGCGCATCCGCGAGTGGCAGGACATCTACGCCCAGCTGCGGACGGTCGCGAAGCAGATGGGCATTCATCTGAACGAAGAGGACGCGCCGGAGCAGTCCGTCCACGTCTCCCTCCTCGCCGGTCTGCTCAGCCACATCGGCATGAAGGACGTGAAGGACGGCGCCAAGAACGACTACCTGGGTGCCCGCGGCGCCAAGTTCGCGCTCTTCCCCGGCTCCGCGCTCTTCAAGAAGCCCCCGCGCTTCGTCATGTCGGCGGAGCTGGTGGAGACCTCGCGCCTCTGGGCCCGGGTCAACGCGCGCGTGGAGCCCGAGTGGATCGAGCCGCTCGCCCAGCACCTGATCAAGAAGACGTACAGCGAACCGCACTGGGAGAAGGACCAGGCGGCCGTGATGGCCTTCGAGAAGGTGACGCTGTACGGCGTCCCGATCATCGCCGACCGCAAGGTGAACTACGGCCGGATCGACCCCGAGGTCTCCCGCGACCTGTTCATCAGGAACGCGCTCGTCGAGGGCGACTGGCGCACCCACCACAAGTTCTTCGCGGACAACCGCAAGCTCCTCACCGAGGTCGAGGAGCTGGAACACCGGGCGCGCCGCCGGGACATCCTCGTCGACGACGAGACCCTCTTCGACTTCTACGACAAGCGCGTCCCCGAGCACATCGTGTCCGGAGCCCACTTCGACTCCTGGTGGAAGCACAAGCGCCACGAGGAGCCGGAGTTCCTCGACTTCGAGCGCGAGATGCTCATCAACGAGAAGGCCGCAGGGGTCACCAAGGACGACTACCCGGACTCCTGGCGGCAGGGCCCGCTGAAGTTCCGGGTGACGTACCAGTTCGAGCCGGGCGCGGACGCCGACGGCGTGACCGTCCACGTCCCGCTCCAGGTGCTGAACCAGGTGACGGACGAGGGCTTCGAGTGGCAGATCCCGGGTCTGCGCGCGGAGGTCGTCACCGAGCTGATCCGCTCCCTGCCGAAGCCGATCCGCCGCCACTACGTCCCCGCGCCGAACTTCGCGTCCCGCTTCCTGGACGTCGTCGTGCCGGTGCAGGAGCCGCTCGCGGGGGCGCTGGCCCGCGAACTCCAGCGGATGGTCGGGGTGCCGGTCACGGCCGAGGACTTCGACTGGGCGAAGGTCCCCGAACACCTCAAGGTGACCTTCCGGATCGTCGACGAGCGGCGCAGGAAGCTCGCCGAGGACAAGGACCTGGAGACGCTGCGGCTGCAGCTGCGCCCCAAGGCCCGCAAGGCCCTCTCCCAGGCCGCCGCGGCGGCCACCGGGGGTCCGGACGGCTCCGGGCCCTCCCTGGAGCGCACGGGGCTCACGGACTGGACGATCGGCACGCTCACGAAGGTCTTCGAGACCAAGCGGGGCGGCCAGCCGGTCAAGGCGTACCCGGCGCTGGTCGACGAGGGCGCGACCGTCGCCGTCCGGCTCTTCGACACGGAGGCCGAGCAGGCTCTGGCGATGTGGCGGGGCACCCGGAAGCTGATCATGCTGAACATCCCGGTGAATCCGGCGAAGTTCGCCTCGGACAAGCTGACCAACCAGCAGAAGCTGGCCCTGTCCTCGAACCCGCACGGCTCGATCCAGGCCCTCTTCGACGACTGCGCGACCGCCGCGGCCGACCGGCTGATCGCCGAGCACGGGGGTCCGGCCTGGGACGAGGAGTCCTTCCGGAAGCTGTTCGACAAGGTCCGCGCGGACCTGGTGGACACGACGGTACGGACGGTGGGCCAGGTCCAGCAGATCCTGGCGGCCTGGCAGGCCTGCCAGCGCCGGCTCAAGTCCACCAACAGCCTGGCCCTGATCAACAACCTGACCGACGTGCGCGAGCAGCTGGCCTGGCTGATGCCGGCGGGCTTCGTCACCCGGACGGGGCTCAAGCGGCTCCCGGACCTGATGCGCTATCTGGTGGCGGTGGACCGGCGGCTCCAGCAGATGCCGACCGGGGTGCAGCGGGACACCACCCGGACCGAGAAGGTCCACGAGATGCTGGACGAGTACGCCTGGCTGCTCGAACAGCTCCCGAAGGGCCGCCCGGTGCCGTCCGAGGTCACCGACATCCGCTGGATGATCGAGGAGCTGCGGGTGAGCTACTTCGCGCACGCGCTGGGCACGGCCTACCCGATCTCGGACAAGCGGATCGTGAAGGCGATCGACGCGGCGGCCCCCTGACCGGCCTGACCGGTGGTGAGTTCGACCGGACCGCTGACCTGCTGTACAGTCTTGCTTGCAGCCACTCACGAGGGGCCGCGAACAAGGACCTGTGGAGCAGTTGGTTAGCTCGCCACCCTGTCAAGGTGGAGGTCGCGGGTTCAAGTCCCGTCAGGTTCGCTTCACCGAAAGGCCCGCATCACACGATGCGGGCCTTTCGTTGTGTTCCCGTGTCTTGACGGGGCCACGCGCCCACCGGTACCCCGGACATCAGGGAATCGGGGGCCCACACCGGAGGTGGTCGCGCATGGCCGCGGCGTCCGCAGCACGACACGACACACGAGCACTGCTGCGCGCCCATCTGGCGGCCGCGTCCCGCTATGGACACCTCACGCGCCACTGCGTGGTCTGCCACCGCCTCCTGCGGCTCGCCATGGAGCTTCCCGAGCCTCCGGAGCCCCTGGAGTCCCAGGGACCGGAGGAGTCGGAGGAGACGCCCTCCGAGACGCCCTCCAGGACTCCCCCCGAGGCTCCCTCCGGTGCCCCCGAGGGGCTCCGGGGGCCGGCCGGGTCCGCGGGGGCCACTGAGGACGAAAGTCCTACCGACCCATGACCAACGGCGGGTTGGGAGCGTTCCCCACAGTGGCAGGCTGTTCTTTGGCAAGACTTCACAGGTGTGACGGGAGTCACTGAAGCAGTTTCAGGAACCGCTTCACTTACACCCTTCCTACACCAGCCAGATTTAATATGTGCAATTGCACCGGCCCTCACGGAGTGGCGCCGGACACAAAAGAAGATCGCGCCAGACCCGGCGGAGTCCAGCGCGATCGTTGACGCGGGCCTGTTGGGGCAGGATCACGTCGGCAGAGCTAGGGGTGGGCCACCGGATTGGGGGATCCGGACAGGCCCGGTGTTACGGGGTACTGCGGGGTGTGCGCGACCTCAGGCCTCGCTGCGCTGCTGCGGAATACCCGCCAGCAGCGCGCGAACCTCGGCCTCGCGGTAGCGGCGGTGTCCACCCAGGGTGCGGATGGACGTGAGCTTCCCGGCCTTCGCCCAACGGGTCACCGTCTTCGGGTCCACGCGGAACATCGTGGCAACCTCGGCAGGGGTCAGCAGCGGCTCGGCATCAGGGGTGCGAGCGGTCATGAGCGGCCTCCTCGGGAGAACCGAACCTTCTCGGTTCTTTCCTCTAAATTCTGCACCTTGACCCGCGTTGCCCGAAATGGCAGAAGCGGGCCGAGTCGGTTATAGGACGAACGGCTTGTCCTCGGCACTACAACTACACCATCCGTCCAGCCACGTCGGCCAAACCGATGGAATTGCCCTCGCAGGTGTTCATCAGCGGCGGAAGTCGATGGACCATGCCATAACGGACAGTCACGCGGCTGTGACGATCAGTCACAGAGCGATCAGGAGTCCTCAGACCCCCCATAGAGTGCAATGCTGAGCGTTCCGCCCATAGATGGACGGAAGGAACCCTCCCCGGACTCCTTGTCCTATTTTGGCACGAGGGTGGGTGATCGACGCAAGGGTGCGGTAAGTGCTGTCCGTCACGCTTGAGCCAAAGGCCCGGATCGGGACCAACGTCCCCGCCCAGCAGGTGCCGAAAGACCCGGACCCCGCGAACACCGAAATCCGGGCAGCGGGATCCGGACAGCCCTGAAGATCATTTACACCGGTCGGACATGTCTTGTCGATACCGACCTGACGAAGATGCCCGACTGATGTCAATTCGCGAAGCGCAGGTCCCTGACGATCCGCCAGCGCTCCGCCAGCCGCCCGTACGCGTCGCTCGCCCCCTCGCCGTCCCCCGCGCGCAGCGCCGCGATCCCCTCCGCCAGCTGCGCCGCCGACCGGTCCTCGGCCAGCCACTCCTCCGTGACCGCGTGCACCAGGCCCCCGAAGTCCAGCTCCACCAGCGCCCGCGGATGGAACTCCTCCAGCCAGCGCCCCACCTCGATCAGGCCCTCCGTCATCGGGCCTTCGTCGATCGACTCCCGCAGGGCCCGCAGCGCCCGCGCGAGACGCCGGCGCGCCTGCGCCATCGTCGTCCGGTAGCGCAGCACCGGCGCCCGGCCCGGCTCCGCACCCCCCGCACCGCCCGGCTCCCCCGGCTCGTACTGCCGGTCCTCGTCCCCGAAGAGCGCGAACCAGCGCAGCGGGACCTGCCAGACCGCCGTGCGGATCCACGGCCGCGCGTCCGGGTTCCTGCTCAGCCACCGCTCGTAGTCGCCCGCCACCTGGAGGCGTACGACCGGCGGCAGCATCGCGTCCAGCACGGGACCGGGGAACTGGCCGTCCAGCTCCTGGAGCGCCAGCCAGCCGCGCAGCCGCGTCCGCCACGGACAGATCACCACCACCCCGTCCAGGTGGGCGACGAAGGCCTCCCCGCTCTCGTGGACGGGCACCGGCACCGGCGGCGTCGGGAGAAGGTCCGCGAGGGAGCGCCGCAGCTCCTCCTGCGCCCCCGGGGTGTGCGGCCGGCGCGCGTACCGGGCCCAGTGGGTCCGCTCCGGCTCGGGGAACGCGGCCAGCGGCTCGTACACCCGCAGATAGGACGCGTAGGGGATGAGGACCGAGGAGGCGACCGACATGTCGCGAATCCTTCCACGGAGGTACTCCGGGAGGGGGTGATCCTGAGCACTGCGGCCGATCTACGCCCAGGTAGGACTTACCCTCTTGCCGAACTGGTCCTCCCCCACCCACAGGGAGGGCCGAAACCGCCGCTTCGTACTTGGGAGTCACCACCGTGACCGATGTGACCGGCGTTCCTGCTGACGTACTGCGCACCCTGTTCCACTCGGAGCAGGGTGGCCACGAGCAAGTCGTGCTCTGCCAGGACCGCGCCACCGGCCTCAAGGCCGTCATCGCCCTCCACTCCACCGCCCTGGGCCCCGCCCTCGGCGGCACCCGCTTCTACCCGTACGCCAGTGAGGCCGAGGCGATCGCCGACGCGCTCAACCTGGCCCGCGGCATGTCGTACAAGAACGCCATGGCCGGTCTCGACCACGGCGGCGGCAAGGCCGTCATCATCGGCGACCCGGAGAAGATCAAGTCGGAGGAGCTCCTCCTCGCCTACGGCCGCTTCGTGGCCTCTCTCGGCGGCCGGTACGTCACGGCCTGCGACGTCGGCACCTACGTCGCCGACATGGACGTCGTCGCCCGCGAGAACACCTGGACCACCGGCCGCTCCCCCGAGAACGGCGGCGCCGGCGACTCCTCCGTCCTCACCGCCTTCGGCGTCTTCCAGGGCATGCGCGCCTCCGCGCAGACCCTCTGGGGCGACCCGACCCTGCGCGGCCGCAAGGTCGGCGTCGCGGGCGTCGGCAAGGTCGGCCACTACCTCGTCGAGCACCTCCTGGAGGACGGCGCCGAGGTCGTGATCACCGATGTGCGCGAGGAGTCGGTGCGCCGGATCACGGACAAGCACCCGCAGGTCACCGTCGTCGCCGACACCGAGGCGCTGATCCGCGTCGAGGGTCTCGACATCTACGCGCCCTGCGCGCTGGGCGGCGCCCTGAACGAGGAGACCGTGCCGTTCATCACCGCGAGCATCGTCTGCGGCGCGGCCAACAACCAGCTCGCCCACCCGGGCATCGAGAAGGACCTCGTGGAGCGCGGGATCCTCTACGCGCCCGACTACGTGGTCAACGCCGGTGGCGTGATCCAGGTCGCGGACGAGCTGCACGGCTTCGACTTCGACCGCTGCAAGGCGAAGGCCACGAAGATCTTCGACACCACCCTCGAAATCTTCGCACGTGCGAAGGCGGACGGAATCCCGCCGGCCGCGGCCTCCGACCGGATCGCCGAGCAGCGCATGTCGGACGCGCGACGCGCCTGAGTGCGCGGCGTGGCCCGTGTGCCGCCCCGGCGGGCCGCACACGGGCCACGCACGGGGCCGGACCGTCGCCGGGGAGACTTCTCTCACGCCCCTCGGCGGGTCGGCCCTCAAGAAGAGGTTAAAATCGCGATTGACCAGCGAGGAAAGGGCACCTCGAAGGTTCTGTACCGGGGTATGTGATGCGCGCGGCGTACCGTAGACCCGCGGAAACAGGTACCGTTGAAGCCCTACGGACCGGTCTCTCTGTCGAGAGTCCGTTCCGAATCATGAACGCGTGTCAAGACTCTGGGGCCATCGAGCCCCGTCACCGAGGGGGTCGAGCCATGGGGCGCGGCCGGGCAAAGGCCAAGCAGACCAAGGTCGCCCGCCAGCTGAAGTACAGCAGCGGCGGGACAGACCTGACGCGTCTGGCCAATGAGCTGGGCGCTTCGACTTCGAACCAGCCGCCGAATGGCGAGCCGTTCGAGGACGACGACGAGGAAGACGACCCGTACGCCCAGTACGCGGATCTCTATAACGAGGACGACGAGGACGAGGACGACGAGTCCGGTCCTGGTTCGTCCCCGCGTCGCGCTTGACCTTCTGAATCACCGAAACCCGGTCCGGGATCACCCGGCCGGGTTTCTGTGCTGTCCGCGTACGGGCGGGCCCGGGACCCGCGGAACGCGGACGGGGCGCCCCCTCAGGGACGCCCCGACACGTACAGCCCGTCCTACTTCGCGTACTCCCCGACCAGCTCCGCGCCCGTGGTGTGGGCGCCGCGCTCGGTGATCTCGCCCGCGACCCAGGCCTCGACGCCCCGGTCCTCCAGCGTCGCCAGGGCCGCGTCCACGGAGTCGGCCGGCACGACGGCCATCATGCCGACACCCATGTTCAGGGTCTTCTCCAGCTCCAGGCGCTCCACCTGACCGGCCTTGCCGACCAGGTCGAAGATCGCGCCCGGCGCCCAGGTGGAACGGTCGACCGTGGCGTGCAGGCCGTCCGGGATCACCCGGGCCAGGTTGGCCGCGAGGCCGCCGCCCGTGATGTGGCTGAACGCGTGGACGTCCGTGGTCCGGGTGAGGGCCAGGCAGTCGAGGGAGTAGATCTTCGTGGGCTCCAGGAGCTCCTCGCCGAGCGTCCGGCCGAGCTCCTCGACCCGCTGGTCGAGGGTCATGCCGGCGCGGTCGAAGACCACGTGCCGGACGAGCGAGTACCCGTTGGAGTGAAGACCCGAGGAGGCCATGGCGATGACCGCGTCCCCCGTACGGATGCGATCGGCCCCGAGGAGCCGGTCGTACTCCACGACGCCCGTGCCCGCGCCGGCCACGTCGAAGTCGTCCGGGCCGAGGAGGCCCGGGTGCTCCGCCGTCTCGCCGCCGACCAGGGCGCAGCCGGCCAGGACGCAGCCCTCGGCGATGCCCTTGACGATGGCGGCGACCCGCTCCGGGTGGACCTTGCCCACACAGATGTAGTCGGTCATGAAGAGCGGCTCGGCGCCGCAGACGACGATGTCGTCCATGACCATCGCGACCAGGTCGTGGCCGATGGTGTCGTACACGCCCATCTGGCGGGCGATGTCGACCTTCGTCCCGACACCGTCGGTGGCGGAGGCGAGCAGCGGACGCTCGTAGCGCTTGAGGGCGGAGGCGTCGAAGAGGCCGGCGAAGCCCCCGAGGCCACCGAGGACCTCAGGGCGCTGCGTCTTCTTCACCCACTCCTTCATGAGCTCGACGGCGCGGTCACCCGCCTCGATGTCGACGCCCGCGGACGCGTAGCTGGCACCAGTGGTCTCAGACATGGGTTGAGAACTTTCGTGTCGTACTGCGGGTGTGCAGCGGGGTCTTACGGGCGGCAGGACTCACGGACGACGGAGAGCGTCGGAGGCGGCGGTGGCCGCGGGACCCGCGGCCAGCTCGTTCTCCAGGAGCTGCTTGCCGAGCAGCTCGGGGTCCGGCAGCTCCATCGGGTACTCGCCGTCGAAGCAGGCACGGCAGAGGTTCGGCTTCTGGATCGTGGTCGCCTCGATCATCCCGTCGAGGGAGATGTACGAGAGCGAGTCCGCGCCCAGCGACTTGCCGATCTCGTCGATCGACATGCCGTTGGCGATCAGCTCCGCGCGGGTGGCGAAGTCGATGCCGAAGAAGCAGGGCCACTTCACCGGCGGAGAGGAGATCCGGATGTGGATCTCGGCCGCGCCGGCCTCGCGGAGCATCTTGACCAGGGCGCGCTGGGTGTTGCCGCGGACGATCGAGTCGTCGACGACCACCAGGCGCTTGCCCTTGATGACGTCCTTGAGGGGGTTCAGCTTCAGCCGGATGCCGAGCTGGCGGATGGTCTGGGAGGGCTGGATGAAGGTGCGCCCGACGTAGGCGTTCTTCACCAGGCCCGCGCCGAAGGGGATGCCCGAGGCCTCGGCGTAGCCGATCGCGGCCGGGGTGCCGGACTCCGGCGTCGCTATGACCAGGTCGGCCTCGACGGGCGCCTCCTTCGCGAGGCGGCGGCCCATCTCCACGCGGGAGAGGTACACGTTCCGGCCGGCGATGTCGGTGTCCGGGCGGGCCAGGTACACGTATTCGAAGACGCAGCCCTTGGGCTTCGCTTCCGCGAATCGCGAGGTGCGGATGCCGTTCTCGTCGATCGCGATCATCTCGCCCGGCTCGACCTCGCGGACGTAGCTGGCGCCGCAGATGTCGAGAGCGGCGGACTCGGAGGCGACCACCCAGCCACGCTCCAGGCGACCGAGGACCAGCGGGCGGATGCCCTGCGGGTCACGGGCCGCGTAGAGCGTGTGCTCGTCCATGAAGACGAGGGAGAAGGCGCCCCGGACGTCGGGGAGGACCTTCGCGGCGGCCTGCTCGATGGTGAGCGGCGTACCGTCCTCGCCCACCTGGCCCGCGAGGAGCGCGGTGACCAGGTCGGTGTCGTTGGTAGCGGCCACCCGGGTCGAGCGGCCTTCCTTCTTGGGCAGGTCCGCGACCATCTCGGCGAGCTGCGCCGTGTTCACCAGGTTGCCGTTGTGGCCGAGCGCGATCGAGCCGCGGGCGGTTGCCCGGAACGTCGGCTGCGCGTTCTCCCACACGGAGGCCCCGGTGGTCGAGTAGCGGGCGTGACCGACCGCGATATGACCTTGGAGGGAACCGAGAGAGGTCTCGTCGAAGACCTGGGAGACAAGCCCCATGTCCTTGAAGACGAGGATCTGGGAGCCGTTGCTGACCGCGATACCCGCGGATTCCTGGCCCCGATGCTGGAGGGCGTAGAGCCCGAAGTACGTGAGCTTTGCGACCTCTTCACCCGGAGCCCAGACACCGAAGACGCCACAAGCGTCCTGGGGGCCCTTCTCACCGGGAAGCAGGTCGTGATTGAGTCGACCGTCACCACGTGGCACGTTTCCGAGTGTAGACGGGCTCGACCACTGGTCCGAATTGAGGAAATGCGGGGTCGGCCCCCTCGTACGATCGCACGAAATGATCATCTCCGGCTTGGAGAGGGCTACAAAGCAGGCGCGGTAAGGGATTCCGCCCCCGGGCCCCTCCCGAGCGGACGCTCGTACCAGCCGGGGTGACTCCCCGCGATGTGACGGAGTGCACCCCGATCACGGCCGCGCGGACGGCTTCGCGGCCTTCTCGGCCTCCGCCGCACGCGCCGTGAACCCCTCGCCCGAGGCGTTCGTGAGGGTCAGCTTCCGATGGTCGAGCCGGTAGGTGAGCGGACCGTCGAGAATCTCGTACAGCTGTGTCTCCAGCTGCATCTGAGTGGTCGTGCACATCATGCGGGTGGTGGCGGCCGGCCCCTCGACCGTCAGCGTCCTCCCCTCGACCCGGGCGGTCGCGGAGAAGTTGTTGCAGCCCAGGTTGCCGGTGACCCGGCCGTCCGCGCCGAGCACGAGCCGCGCCTTGCCCCCGGTGCCGGGCTGCAGGGAGGACGCCGTGCCCCCGGAGACCAGCCCGTCGATCTTCCAGGTGGTGCCCCGGAGCGGAAGGTCCTTCTCGGCGGCCAGTTCCACGGCGTTCCGGCCGTCCGCCGAGGTCAGAGTGAGGGACTCGCCCTTCAGCCTCCCCGTGAGCGGACCGGTGAGCGCCTTGACCAACTCGGCCTCGAAGCGCCCCCGGTCCCCCGCACAGCCGATCTGGGTGATCTCCTGCGGGGACACCGTGAGGGTCTCCCCCCGCACGGCGACGGTCGCTCCGAAGCTGTTGCAGCCACTGTTGCCCCGGGCCCGGCCGTCCTTCCCGAACTCGACACGGGCACCGTCCGGGGCGGCGGACCTGCGCCCGTCGATCGTCACGGCGCCGATCGTCCACTGGGTCCCGGCGACGGGCAGGTCCGGGGAGACGGTGTCGGATCCGGAACCCGGACCGGAGGCGGAGCCCGTCCCTCCCTCCGTGCCGCAGGCGGCGAGGAGGAGGACCAGGGCGGCGGATGCGAGGATGCGCTGCGTCTGCGTCTGCATGGGAATGGGACGGACGCCGCCGCGCGTCGGTTCCGCCGCGCCCGCGCGGCTCACCCCATCAGGGGCAGAAGGTCCTTCAGATCCGCGCGCTCGCCGCTCGCGCCGACCCGCGCCTCGTCCAGCTCCGTCGCCCACTCCGCCCGCCCGGTCGCCAGCCTGATCCAGGTCAGCGGGTCCGTCTCGACCACGTTGGGCGGGGTGCCCCGGGTGTGCCGGGGGCCCTCCACGCACTGCACCACCGCGTACGGCGGAATCCGCACCTCGACCGCCCCGCCCGGCGCCCGCACCGCGAGCACGTCGGCCAGCAGCCGGGTGCAGGTGGCGAGGGCCTGCCGGTCGTACGGGATCCCGGCGCCGGTCGCCGCGTTCAGGTCGTCGGTGTGGACGACGAGTTCGACGGTCCGGGTGACGAGGAAGTCGGCGAGGGTCATCGTCCCGAAGGTCAGCGGCAGCAGCCGCTCACCGGCCGCCCCCTCCAGCGCCCGGTCGACGTCGTCCGCCACGCGCGCGTACAGCCCCGGCAGGTCCGAGGCGTCGATGCCACGGGTGAACACGTCGATCCGCTCGGCGGCTCCCGCCGTCACGGACGGCCAGTCCAGCAGGGCGAGCCGGTCCTCCCCCCGCTCCGGCGCCGCGAGGAGCCGCGGCACCGAGTCGACCATCCACGCGAGGTGCGCCGCCAGGTCCCGCACCGTCCACTCCCCCAGCCGGGTCGGCCCGTCCAACTGCTCGGGCGTGAGCGCCTCCACCGCCTCCCGCACGTGCCGGAACTGGGCCAGGACGGCGGCCCTCGTCTTGGCGGAGTCGTAGCTGCGGGTGCGCTTCTTGGCCGGTG
Source organism: Streptomyces sp. NPDC002057 (assembly GCF_040296665.1). Lineage (NCBI taxonomy): Bacteria > Bacillati > Actinomycetota > Actinomycetes > Kitasatosporales > Streptomycetaceae > Streptomyces > Streptomyces sp. NPDC002057. Next base: position 47,281 of record NZ_JBEOXR010000030.1, on the reverse strand, counting down.
GCATGGGGGCGAGGGTAGTCGGAGACTGGAGGAGGAGGGCTGCCAGCACACACCTACCCGTACGAGAGGGGTCGGACCGTCATGGCCGAGCACCCTGACATCGCAGTGGTCCGCCAGGGCTTCGAAGCGTGGACCAGGGGGGACATGGACACCGTCGGCACCCTGATGACGGCGGACTGCACGCACCACTCGCCCGGCGAGAGCCAGATCTCCGGGCACTACAAGGGCAGGGACAACATCCTCGCCATGTACAGGAAGATGTTCGAGCTCACCGGCGGCAGGATGCGGATCACGATGGACTCCGTCTCCGTCGACGGCCGCGGCCACGCCGTGGCCGCCAACACCTTCTACGCCGAACGCGGCGACCGGGGCATCGAGATGAAGGGCGCGCTCGTCTTCACCCTCGTCGGCGGAAAGATCACCGACATCGACGAGTGCGTCGCGGACATCGAGCAGTCCGACGCCTTCTGGGGCCGGGCCGAGTAACCGGAACCGACGAGAAGGCCCCCGCCCCGACCCGAAGGTCAGGACGGGGGCCTCCCCCTCGCTCGCCTACCGGCAGCGGCTCCGCATCAGGCCAGCAGGCCCGGGATCGTCGCCTCGTGCGCCGCGCGCAGCTCCGTCAGGGAGAGCGCGAACTCGCCCTGCACGTCCACGGTGTCACCGTCGACCACGCCGATCCGCGCCGCCGGCAGACCCCGCGCACCGCACATGTCGGTGAAGCGGAGTTCCTCGCTGCGCGGGACGGCCACGACCGCACGGCCGGCCGACTCGCTGAAGAGGAACGTGAACGCGTCCAGGGCCTCCGGGACGACCAGACGCGCGCCGTTCCCACCGCGCAGGCAGGACTCGACGACCGCCTGGACGAGACCGCCGTCCGACAGGTCGTGCGCCGCGTCGATCATGCCGTCGCGGGAGGCCGAGATCAGGATCTCGCCGAGCAGCTTCTCCCGGTCGAGGTCCACGGCCGGCGGCAGACCGCCGAGGTGCTGGTGGACGACCTCGGACCAGGCCGAGCCGCCGAACTCCTCGCGCGTGTCGCCGAGCAGGTAGAGGAGCTGGCCCTCTTCCGCGAAGGCGATCGGCGTACGGCGGTTCACGTCGTCGATCACACCGAGGACCGCGACGACGGGCGTCGGGTGGATCGCCACGTCACCGGTCTGGTTGTACAGGGAGACGTTGCCGCCGGTCACCGGGGTGCCCAGCTGCAGGCAGCCGTCCGCGAGACCACGGGTGGCCTCGGCGAACTGCCACATCACGGCCGGGTCCTCGGGCGAACCGAAGTTCAGGCAGTCCGAGATGGCCAGCGGCTTGGCACCGGAGGCGGCGACGTTGCGGTACGCCTCCGCCAGGGCGAGCTGCGCACCCGTGTACGGGTCGAGCTTCGCGTACCGGCCGTTGCCGTCGGTCGCCATGGCCACGCCGAGGTTGGTCTCCTCGTCGATCCGGACCATGCCCGCGTCCTCGGGCTGCGCCAGGACCGTGTTGCCCTGCACGAACCGGTCGTACTGGTCCGTGATCCACGCCTTGGAGGCCTGGTTCGGGGAGGACACCAGCTTCAGGACCTGGTCCTTCAGCTCGGCGCCGTTCTGCGGCCGGGGCAGCTTGCCGGCGTCGTCGGCCTGGAGCGCGTCCTGCCACTCCGGGCGCGCGTACGGCCGGTGGTAGGTCGGGCCCTCGTGGGCGACGGAGCGCGGCGGCACGTCGACGATCTGCTCGCCGTGCCAGAAGATCTCCAGGCGCTCGCCCTCGGTCACCTCACCGATGACGGTGGCGATGACGTCCCACTTCTCGCAGATCTCCAGGAAGCGCTCGACGTGCACGGGCTCGACGATCGCGCACATGCGCTCCTGCGACTCGCTCATGAGGATCTCCTCGGGCGAGAGGGTCGCGTCGCGCAGGTGGACCCGGTCGAGCTCGACGCGCATGCCGCCGGAACCGGCCGAGGCCAGCTCGGACGTGGCGCAGGAGAGCCCGGCGCCGCCGAGGTCCTGGATGCCCGCGACCAGCTTCTCCTTGAAGATCTCCAGGGTGCACTCGATGAGGAGCTTCTCCTGGAAGGGGTCGCCGACCTGGACGGCGGGGCGCTTGGTGGGCTTGGTGTCGTCGAAGGTCTCGGACGCGAGGACCGAGACGCCGCCGATGCCGTCGCCGCCCGTGCGGGCGCCGTACAGGATCACCTTGTTGCCGGGGCCCGAGGCCTTGGCGAGGTGGATGTCCTCGTGCTTCATGACGCCGATGCAGCCCGCGTTGACCAGCGGGTTGCCCTGGTAGCACTCGTCGAAGACGACCTCGCCGCCGATGTTCGGCAGGCCGAGGCAGTTGCCGTAGCCGCCGATGCCGGCGACGACACCGGGCAGCACGCGCTTGGTGTCGGGGTGGTCGGCCGCGCCGAAGCGCAGCGGGTCGACGACCGCGACCGGACGGGCACCCATGGCGAGGATGTCGCGGACGATGCCGCCGACGCCGGTGGCCGCGCCCTGGTAGGGCTCGATGTACGAGGGGTGGTTGTGCGACTCGACCTTGAAGGTGACCGCGTACCCCTGGCCGACGTCGACGACGCCCGCGTTCTCACCGATGCCGACGAGCATGGCGTCGTTCTCGGGGGTCTTCTCGCCGAACTGCTTCAGGTGGACCTTGCTGCTCTTGTAGGAGCAGTGCTCGGACCACATGACGGAGTACATGGCGAGTTCGGCGCCGGTGGGCCGGCGGTCGAGGATCTCGCGGATGCGCTCGTACTCGTCCTTCTTGAGGCCGAGTTCCTGCCAGGGCTGCTCGACGTCGGGCGTCCCGGTGGCGTGCTTGACGGTGTCGAGGCTCATCAGGCGTTGACCAGCTTCTTGAGGATCGAGGTGAAGAAACCGAGGCCGTCCGTCTTCCCGGTGCCGACGAGCGGCTCGACGGCGTGCTCGGGGTGCGGCATGAGGCCGACCACGTTGCCCGCGGCGTTGGTGATGCCCGCGATGTCACGCAGCGAGCCGTTGGGGTTGACGTCGAGGTAGCGGAAGGCGACCCGCCCCTCGGCCTCCAGCTCGTCGAGCACCCGCTCGTCGGCGACGTACCGGCCGTCCATGTTCTTGAGCGGGACCTCGATCTCCTGGCCCTCGGTGTAGTCCGAGGTCCAGGCGGTCTCCGCGTTCTCCACCCGCAGCTTCTGGTCGCGGCAGATGAAGTGGAGGTGGTTGTTGCGCAGCATCGCGCCCGGCAGCAGATGGGCCTCGGTGAGGATCTGGAAGCCGTTGCAGATACCGAGGACGGGCATGCCCGCCTTCGCCTGCTCGATGATCGTCTCCATCACCGGCGAGAAGCGGGAGATGGCGCCGGCCCGCAGGTAGTCGCCGTAGGAGAAACCGCCGGCCAGGACCACGGCGTCGACCTGCTTGAGGTCCTTGTCGCGGTGCCAGAGCGAGACGGGCTCGGCGCCCGCCAGGCGGGCGGCACGCAGCGCGTCCTGGTCGTCGAGCGTTCCGGGGAACGTGACGACGCCGATGCGTGCGGTCACGACTCCACCTTCACGATGAAGTCTTCGATCACGGTGTTTGCAAGGAAGGTCTCGGCCATCTCGTGGATGCGGGCGAGGGCGGCGTCATCGACCGGCCCCTCCACCTCCAGCTCGAAACGCTTCCCCTGACGGACGTCGGCGATTCCGGCGAATCCCAGGCGGGGCAGTGCACGCTGCACCGCCTGCCCCTGAGGGTCGAGGATCTCCGGCTTGAGCATGACGTCGACTACGACGCGTGCCACTGGCACTCCCGGTGGTGTGTTGCGTGGGCGGTTCCCTCAGCGTACCTGTCTCCAAATTCTACGCGGGTAGAGATCTGAAGGATCCTCCAAAAGCCAGGCCAGGACCCGCCCCCGCCGACGAACAGCAACCACACCCCCGCCCGAGCACGCCCACGCAAAATTCCAGTGAAATATTGCAGACCTCATTGCACCGGGACACGCTGAAACAATTGCCAGGGCTTCACAATGCGACGCCTACCGCTGTACAAAGGAATCCAGAAGAAAGCAGCATTGTCCCGGCACAGCCGTTCGGTCGACATCACCGCACGTCAGAGGCGCCACAAGCGCCCCCTCTGCGGCGTCGACCGCAGGAAAGGACCGATATCCGTGGCTCAGCGTGTGGTGGTCACTCTCTCCGACGACATGGACGGCGGAGAAGCGGCTGAAACGGTCGCGTTCGGCCTCGACGGGAAGATGTACGAGATCGACCTGAATGCTGCCAATGCAAAGAAACTCCGCAAGGCCCTCGCCCCGTACCTCGCCGCCGGGCGCAAGCAGTCCGGCAGAGCCGCGGCCGGCCGGAGCCCCTCGGTGGAGACGTACACCCACACCTCCCTCGCCCCCGATCCGGCGGCGGTCCGCGCCTGGGCGCAGTCCAACAAGATGGAGGTGCCCGCCCGCGGCCGCATCCCGAAGCGGGTCTACGAGGCCTTCCGCGCCGCGAGCTGACGTCTGCCGGGGCCGGTCCCGGCGGGCCCGGACGGACCCGGCGCCGCGTCGATTTGCATTGCACCCCCCATGATCCGCTAAAGTCTGGAACACGCCGAGGGGCGAGGCCGACAAGGTCCCACCTCACGCAGCGTGCGGGTGTAGTTCAGTAGTAGAACATCCCCCTTCCAGGGGGAAGGCGCAGTGTGCAATTCCTGTCACCCGCTCTGCATCGCATGACCGAAGCACTCCGGTGCATCGGGTAGAGTGGTGCTCGCACCGCCCAGTGAGAGCTGAGCGGCAGCAATGCGGACGTGGCTCAGTTGGTAGAGCATCACCTTGCCAAGGTGAGGGTCGCGAGTTCGAATCTCGTCGTCCGCTCAGGAAAGAAGGCCCCGGTTCTCTGGAACCGGGGCCTTCGTCGTGCTTCCCTTCTGGACGGGTGAGCCGGCCGGACGGTCGGCCTGTCGGTGGTCGCCCCCCATGACATTTGTCAGAAGCGGGTGGTGACAGCGCGCACTGCCGGTCGGCCCCCGCCGCCGGAAACCTGGACACATGACCAACGCGATCGAAGCGGAAGGCCTGCGCCGCGACTACTCGGGCGGCTTCGAGGCCGTCCGCGGCATCTCCTTCACCGTCCGGCGCGGCGAGATCTTCGCCCTGCTCGGCACCAACGGCGCCGGCAAGACCTCCACCGTCGAACTCCTCGAAGGACTCGCCGCCCCCAGCGGCGGGACCGCCCGGGTCCTCGGCCACGACCCGTACCGCGAACGGGCCGCCGTCCGCCCCCGTATCGGCGTGATGCTCCAGGAGGGCGGCTTCCCCACGGATCTCACCGTGGCCGAGACCGCGCGGATGTGGGCGGGCTGCACCAGCGGTGCCCGGCCGGCCGGCGAGGTACTCGCCATCACCGGACTCACCGGCCGCGAACGGGTACGGGTCAAGCAGCTCTCCGGCGGCGAACGCCGACGGCTCGACCTCGCCCTCGCGCTCCTCGGCCGCCCCGAGGTCCTCTTCCTCGACGAACCCACCACCGGCCTCGACGCCGAGGGCCGCCGCGACACCTGGGACCTCGTGCGGGCGTTGCGGGACGGCGGCACCACCGTCCTCCTCACCACCCACTACCTGGAGGAGGCCGAAGCCCTCGCCGACCGGCTCGCGATCATGCACCGCGGCCGGATCGTCCGCTCCGGCACCCCGTCCGAGGTCACCGCCGCCCGGCCCGCCCGCATCCGCTTCACCCTCGCCGACGGCGTACCGGCCGGCCGCCTCCCCCTGCACCTGCGGGCCGCCGAGGACAACGGCTGGGTCGAGATCCGTACCGAGTCCCTCCAGGAGGACCTCGCCGCACTCCTCGACTGGGCCCGGGACAACGGCGTACAGCTCGACGGGCTCGACGCCCGCTCCGCCTCCCTCGAAGAGGCCTTCCTCGACATCGCGGCACAGCACCCGGAAAAGGAGGAAGCCCGATGAGCTCCCTCGTCGACGCGCCCCGTCGCCTGCCGGCCCGCACCCGGCTCGTCGCCCTCGGCAGGGCCGAACTGACCCTGCTTGTCCGCAACCGCACGGCGCTCTTCGTCGCCGTCCTCGTGCCCCTCCTCATGGTCGGCGCGATCAGCACCTCGGTCCAGAACATCGACCTCGGCAAGGCGGGCACGACCATCGCCGAGGCCTCCATCACCGGCGGCATCGGCATGGCCCTCCTGATGGTCGTCCACTCCAACCTCGTCTCCGCCTACGTCGCCCGCCGCGAGGGACTCGTCCTCAAGCGGCTGCGGACGGGAGAACCCACCGACCTGGAGATCCTGACCGGCATCGCCCTGCCGGCCGCCGCCCTCACCCTCGCCCAGGCCGCGCTCCTGACCATCGGCGGCGTCACCGTCCTGCGCCTGCCCGCGCCCGCCCGGCCCGACCTGCTCCTCCTCGGCGTCCTCCTCGGCACCGTCCTGCTCACCGCCGTCGCCGCGGCCACCTCGGCCATCACCCGCACCGTGGACAGCGCCCAGCTCACCACCATGCCGCTCTTCCTGATCTCCTCCGTCGGCTCCGGGCTCTTCGTCCCCCTCTCCCTCCTCCCCGACCGCCTCGCCTCGATCTGCGAACTGCTGCCGCTGACGGGCGTCATGACCCTGGTCCGGGCCGGGTGGTCCGGCGGCGTGCCGGCGGACGATCTGCTGGGCGCCCTGCTGACCGCGGTGGCCTGGACCGCGCTCTCGGTGTTTGCTGTCCAGCGGTGGTTCCGCTGGGAACCGCGACGCTGAGACAGGCGGACGGGCCGAGACGGCACGGACAGCCCGGACAGCCCGGTCGACCTGTTCGGCCCGGGCAGCCCGGTCAGCCGGGTCAGCCGGGTCAGCCGGGTCAGCCGGGTCAGCCGGGTCAGGGCAGACAGCTCGGTCGGCTGCGAGGGCTGAGTCGGCGGAGTCGGCCGCGAAAGCTGAGAGAGTCGAGGCGGCCGGCGCCGGGGCTTCCGGCGTCGGGACCGCCGGTGCCGGGGAGATCGGTGCCGGGACCGCCGGTGCCGGAGCGACCAGGGCCGGCAGGACTCGTGCTCGACGACCGAGGAGGGGCTTCGCCCGTGAAGAGCTGGAGAGGCCGCAGCGGCCTCGCCAAGGTGGACCTCTACACCCGCGCCACCGTGTACATGCTGCTCTGGTCCGCCGTGTTCGTCCTCGGGCTCCTGCTCCTGGTCCGGCCGATCCGGCACGAGGCCCCGCTCCTCCTCGTCGTCGTCGCCCCCGTGCTCAACCTCGCCAACGGCATCCTCTGCCACCGCTTCCTGAGCCGTGCCATGGACGCGTACCTCCGGCCCGGGACCGTGCTCCGGCCGCGCGAGGTGCTGCCCGCGGCGGCGGCCGGAACGGCGACCACCGCCGCCGTCCTCCTCGAAGCGGCCACGGCCGACGTGACCGGGCTGCTGCCGGGGATGCTCGGGGCGGCGCTCGTCCCCTTCCTCGCCGGACACTGCCTGATCGTTCGCGCGCGGATCGTCGCCCTGCACCAGGCGCTCCTGATCGGGCTCCTCTTCTTCCTCGTCCCGCTCACCGACCGGGACACGGTGCAGAGCGTGAGCACCGTGGTGACCGTGGCCTTCATCACCGGCTGGCTCGCCGTCACCGTCCGCCTCTCGCTCTGGGTGCTCGGCGTCGTCTTCGAGCTGCGCGAGGCGCGCGACGTCCAGGCCCGGCTCGCGGTCGCCGAGGAGCGGCTCCGCTTCGGCCGCGACCTGCACGACATCCTCGGCCGGAACCTGTCCGTGATAGCGCTCAAGAGCGAGCTCGCCGTACAGCTCGCCCGGCGCGAACGCCCGGAGGCCGTCGACCAGATGATCGAGGTGCAGCGCATCGCCCAGGAGTCCCAGCGAGAGGTGCGGGACGTCGTGCGCGGCTACCGCGAGGCCGACCTGCGGGTGGAGCTGGAGGGCGCGCGGAGCGTGCTCGACGCGGCCGGCATCGACTGCGCCGTCGACTCCGCCGGACCGTGGCTCGACCTGCCCGACGAGGTCCGCTCGGCGCTCGGCTGGGTGGTCCGGGAGACCACGACGAACGTACTGCGGCACGGGGACGCGCGGCGCTGCGCCATCGCCGTGCGCGAGGAGGAGGACTCGGTGCTGCTGACGGTGGAGAACGACGGCGTCCGGACGGAGGCGGACGCGGAAGGGGGTACGGAGGGAGGTGCGGGTGACGGCGGCACCGGCGCCCGTACCGGTTCCGGCACCGGGCTCGTCGGGCTGCGGGAGCGGCTCGCGGCGGTCGGCGGAACGCTGGAGGCGGGGCCCGAGGACGGCGGTACCTTCCGGGTGACGGCCCGGATCCCCGTGGACCGCGTTCCCGGGGCCGGCGCGAAGGTGGTCCGGATTCCCGGCTCCGGGACGAGGGTGATCCGATGACCTCGCCCGTACCCCCGGGTGACGGGAAGCCGACGACTCCTCCCGTACCTCTCGTCGGCGGGGGCCCGGCGGCCCCGTCCGTACGCGTGCGCGTGCTGCTCGCCGACGACGAGCACCTGATCCGGGGCGCGCTCGCCGCGCTGCTCGGTCTCGAGGACGATCTCGTCGTCGTCGCCGAGGCCGCGACCGGACCCGAGGCGCTCGCCATGGCCCGGGCCCATCGCCCCGATGTCGCCGTGCTCGATCTGCAGATGCCGGGTGCCGACGGTGTGAGGGTCGCCACATCGCTGCGGGACGAACTGCCCGACTGCCGCACCATGATCGTGACCGGTCACGGCCGTCCCGGTCACCTCAAGCGGGCCCTCTCGGCCGGGGTCCGCGGCTTCGTGCCGAAGACGGTCAGCGCCCGGCGGCTCGCCGAGATCATCCGTACCGTGCACGCCGGAAACCGTTACGTGGACCCGGAGTTGGCGGCCGACGCCATCGCCGCCGGGGACTCCCCGCTGACCGCCCGGGAGGCCGAGGTGCTCGAACTCTCCGCCGACGGGGCGCCCGTCGCGGAGATCGCCCGGCGGGCCTCGCTCTCCCCCGGAACCGTCCGGAACTACCTCTCCTCGGCCGCCGCCAAACTCGGTGCGGAGAACCGGCACACGGCAGTCCGTCTCGCGCAGGCGAAAGGTTGGGTATAGTTGGCTCCGCGCTACGGCGCATGCGGACGTGGCTCAGTTGGTAGAGCATCACCTTGCCAAGGTGAGGGTCGCGAGTTCGAATCTCGTCGTCCGCTCCATGAAGAAGCCCCCGGTCGAATCGACCGGGGGCTTTCTCGTTCCCCCGGCCCGAGGGGCCGGGGGCCGGGGCGGCGGCTAGAAGCTGTCGGACCAGGCGTTGCCGGTCAGCAGCTCGTACGCCTCCAGGTACTTGGCGCGCGTGGCGTCCACGATCTCCTGCGGGAGGGGCGGCGGCGGCTGCTCGCTCTTGCGGTCCCAGCCGGAGGCCGGGGAGGTCAGCCAGTCCCGCACGAACTGCTTGTCGTACGAGGGCTGGGCGCGGCCCGGCTCCCACTGGGCGGCCGGCCAGAAGCGCGAGGAATCCGGGGTGAGGACCTCGTCGGCGAGGACGAGCGTCTCCCCGTCGAAGCCGAACTCGAATTTGGTGTCGGCGAGGATGATCCCGCGGTCGCGGGCGATGTCCCGGGCCCGGGAGTACACGGCGAGGGTGGTCTGCCGCAGGAGCGCGGCCGTCTCGGCGCCGACCTGGCGCGCGACCTCCTCGTACGAGACGTTCTCGTCGTGGTCTCCGACCGCGGCCTTGGTGGCCGGGGTGAAGATCGGGGCGGGCAGCTCCGAGCCGTCGGTGAGCCCCTCGGGGAGCGCGAGGCCGCAGACCGTGCGGGACGCGTCGTACTCGACCAGGCCGGAGCCGGTGAGGTAGCCGCGGGCGACGCACTCGACCGGGACCATGTTCAGCGACTTGCAGATCAGGGTGCGGCCGGCCCAGTCGGCGGGGGCGCCGGGCGGCAGCTCGGTCGAGAGCACGTGGTGGGGGACCAGGTCGGAGAGCCGGTCGAACCACCAGAGGGAGAGCTGGGTGAGGACCCGGCCCTTGTCGGGGATCTCGGTGGGCAGGACCCAGTCGTACGCGGACATGCGGTCGCTCGCCACCATCACGAGGTCACCGGCCTCGTTCCGGTACAGGTCGCGCACCTTGCCCGTGTGGAGATGGGTGAGGCCCGGGACCTGGACGGGCTCGGGCTTTTCTACGAATCCGGACACGGTTCCTCCGCGTAGGTTGATCCAGGAGCACGTCGATTCTCTCGCACCGGACGGGGTCCTCGGCGAGCGGGCCCGGTCAGCCCTGGTGAAGCCTCCCGGCCGGATCGGGCCGATGCCGTGACGGGGCTCGGTCGCGGGCGCGTTCGGGGGCCCGGTCGGACTCGTGGCCCGAGCCGGTCGGACTCGTGGCCCGAGCCGGTCGGACTCGTGGCCCGAGCCGGTCGGACTCGTGGCCCGAGCCGGTCGGACTCGTGGCCCGAGCCGGTCGG
>NZ_JBEOXR010000030.1:28937-36824 GCF_040296665.1 Streptomyces sp. NPDC002057 | reverse complement strand
TCGGACTCGTGACCGGCCCCGGTCGGACTCATGACCCGAGCCGGACCGGACCGGTCAGTCCCTCTTGCAGATCCGGTCGAGCAGGTTCGCCGTGGCGCGCTGGACCCGTGCGTCGACATGGCCCGGCCGGTCCAGCGCCGGCGACCACGCGAAGGTGCCGGAGGCGAAGACCCAGGCACCCGAGGGCGCCCGGTAGAGCGAGGTCTCCTGGTGGCGCAGCGCCCCCTCACCGTCCCGGTAGGGCGAGTGCGCGAGCAGGATGCGGCCCTGGTGCTCCGGGAGCGCCGTCCGCGGGAAGTAGCGGTCTGCCTCGCCCGCGACCAGGCCGGGGAGCTCGTCGCCGTCGCCTGCCCCGGTGGCCTCCCAGAGCCAGTGCTCGGCGTTCCGCACGACCAGCGGATGCGGTTCGGGCACCCGGCCCGCGTACTGCATGCCGAGGAGCTGCTGCTCGGGCCGGTCGACCTCGCGCCAGAGCGCGGGGCGGCCGGGGCCGCGCCGCTTGCGGCAGGTGAGCAGCCGGTCCGGCACCCCGGACGGCGAAGGGCCCAGCTCCACCTGCCAGTACATGGTGTTGGCCGAGAGGAAGACGAGCGACGTGCCCTGGTCACGGGCGAGTTCGACGGTCTTGCGCATCGGCACCGACCAGTACTCGTCGTGGCCCGGGAAGACCAGGCCCCGGTAGCGGCTCGGGTCGACCCGGCCCGCGTGGAGGTCGCGCGTCTCCGCGTACGCCAGGTCGTAGCCGTAGCGCTCGGCCCAGCGGATGAAGTCGTAGGCGTGCCCGACGTGCAGCGGCAGCCCCGCGCCCGCGTACGGCCGGTCGAAGGAGACGGTGACGGCCGCGTCCTGCTCGCCGAGCAGCCGGCCCTCCTCGTCCCAGGCGTGGTAGAGGCTGGCGCCGGTGTGGCCGTCCTCCGGATAGAGGTTGTACGCCTGCCACGTCACGTCCGGGAGGACGAGCAGCAGATCGGCCGGGTGGTTGTCGCGGACCGTGAAGGGGATGTGCGAGCGGTAGCCGTCGGCGGTGGTGAGGACCGCGACGTACGCGCCGATCGACCAGTAGCTGGGCACCTGCAGCCGCCAGGACTGCCACCAGTGGTGACAGGAGACCGTGCGGTCGGCGGTGAGCGGGGCCGGCTGGACGATCCCGGAGAGCCGCGGGCTCGTGGTGATCTTCGCGGCGCCGTCGCCGCTGTAGTGACCGATCCGGTAGACGTCGACCGAGAACTGCTGCGGCGGGTCCACCGTGATGTGGAAGTCGATCGACTCGCCCGGCGCCACGGCGCCGTCGGACGCGAAGCCCTTGATCTGGCGCCGTACGTCGTCGGCCGTGCGCGGGCCGCCGCTGCCGCCCCGGGCGAGGATCTCGTCCGCGTACCAGGGGACCATCTGACCGGTGTCGTCGAAGTAGTTCTCGGAACCGCGCAGCCAGGGCAGCGGGCCCTGGCCGAAGGGGTCCGTCACGGCGTGCGCGAGCGCGCCCGACTCCCACCGTCTGATCTGCTCCGCCCCCATGCTGCGCCCCTCCCTCGACTCCCCCGGGTCGGCCGGTCACCGCCGCGTTCGTGTCGCCGGTTCGTGTCGCTGGTCCGTGCCTCTGTCAGTGGCGGTCTCCAGCACATCACATAACGCACGCACTCCGTCACCGTTCGTCGTGAATTGGCGAGAGTGGAAGCCGGGCCTCCGGGAAGCCGGGCCGGGCGGGTGCCGTCGAGAGGCTGCCGAGGCGCCTCAGACCAGGCGTACGGGCTTCTCCGGGCGCACCCCGGTGCGGACCAGCCAGACCCGCAGCGGCTCCGGGTCACCCTCCTCGACGAGGGCGAGCACACGGGGACCGAGGTCCGCGGCCCGCTCGCCGCCGACGATCAGGGCCGGGCCGTCGAGCCAGTCGAGGCCGGGCACGGCCTCGGCCGTGTCCACGGCCGCGCAACAGACCATCGCGGTGACGTGGTCGGCGAGCAGATCCCGGCCGGAACGGGGCGGCTGGAGCGGGAACAGCGGCAGGGGCCCGTCGGGCCCGCTCACGACCGCGGGCGGTGAGGTGGCCGCCCGGTCGCCCTTCTCGGCGCTCCTGGCCGCCGCCTCGGCGCTCCTGGCGGTGGCGGCCACCCGCGCCTCCCGCGCGGCCTCCTCCCGCGCGAGGAGCGCGGTGAGGGCACCCGCCAGCGCTTCGGCGGCGGGATTCACGGGCTCGTCGTCCAGGTCTTCGCCGTCCACATCTTCGCCGTCCGGGAACTCGTCGGTGAGTTCGCCGGCGAGCTCGCTGCCGACTTCGCCGGGGAGTTCGTCGGAGGGCTCGCCGCTCACTTCACCGGGTAGTTCGTCGGAAAGCGGGGGCTCCTCCGTGGTGGCGGACCTGGTGGACGTACCGGGGCCCGTGGACGTGACGGAGCCCGTGGACGTAACGGCGCCCTTCGACGTACCGGAGCCCTTCGACGTACCGGAGCCGACAGCCGTGCCCGAGTCGGCGTGGGCGGTGCGGGCTTCGGGGGTGGTCTCGTCGTCCTCCGGGCGTACGGCTCCGAGGGCCGGAGGCGCCGTCGACAGGTGGGCGATCACGCGGGTCAGGGTCGGGCCGTCGGAGACCGCTCCGAGGCCGCCGGCCACGCCACCGGCCGTCGCCTCGGCCTCGTCGAGGCCGTCGAGGACCTGGTGCAGGCGGGCGGCGTCGGTGCGCCACTTCCGGTCGACGACCTCCTCCGGGTACTGGCTCCACTCCACCGGGGACCAGTCCGGGCCCGCTTCGGCCGGGCCGCCGTGGAAGAGGCGGGCGGCGAGGAGCGAGGTGGCCTCGTCGACCGCGCCCGGCTCCTCCAGGAGGTCGCAGGCGGGGCGCTCGCCGAGGCGGGAGGAGAAGCCGTCCGCGAGCCGGTCGCGGCGGGAGAGTTCGGTGAGGGCGGAGACCACGCCCGCGTCGAGCTTGGAGGGCCAGCGACCCATGCGCCAGGCGGGCAGCGCGACCCGGGTGAGGAGGCGGTCCCAGCCCGCGTAGGCCAGGCCGACCTGCTCCTGGGCGACGATCCGCACGCCGTAGTCCACGGCCTGGGCGCGCTCCGAGCCGGCGGCGGCGACCCCGCGCTCCATCTCCGCGGCGTGCCCGCGACAGGCGCGGAGCAGGACCCGGGCGACCTGCCCGACCCCGTGCGCGCCGAGCCTGCGGAGCGGGTCGAGGCCGGCCGTCGTGGGCACGGCGACGGCCGCGTCCAGGCCTCGGACGAAGCGGCGGGCGGCGGCTATGTCGGGTTGTGCGGCGGGGCCCGTACCGGCGACGACGGGGGCGAGGACCGCCCGCAGCTCGCCGACGCGCATCCACCACAGGAAGGGCGAGCCTATGACCAGGACGGGAGCACCCTCGCCGGCGCCGTCGCCCCCGGTGCGCAGCGCGCGGTGGGCCCGGTGGGTGCGGTCCTCCAGCCAGCTGTCGCAGTCCGGGGTCAGCGCTATCGCGGCCGGTGCCGGAACGTCGAGCCGGTCGGCCAGGTCCCGGACGAGCCGGTAGAGGTCGGGGGCGGCGGCCTCGGAGAGCTCCACCGTCGGTGTGGCGGCCGGGCGGGCCCGGGCGACGACGAGGGAGACGGCCGTGGCCGCGACGAGGACGAGCACCGCGAGCACGGTCACCACCCAGCGGGCCGCGTCCCAGCCGGAGCCGGTGAAGTGGCCGGTGACCCCGCCCGCGTACAGGACGACTGCCACGGCGGCGGGGAGGACCGCGAGGCCCAGCGCCCTGCCGCGGACCCTGAGGACCGCGAGGGCCCGAGAACGCGCGGCGCGCGCTCCCCACTCCTCGCCGACAACGGAACCGGTACCGGACACGCCGTACATCACCCCCTCCTGCCCTGGTCGGGACTGCCTGTGGCGGTGTTGCTCACTCCCCCACTGTGGCACCCGGCACTGACACCGCAATGCCGGTGGGCCAAGTGCCGGAACGCCTCTGCCGCACCCTAGTTGGGGCTTGGGCGGACGTCATCCGGATGGCCCAGCCGTCACTCGATGGAATGGCTTTGGGTAAAGGTGATGGCGCTCGCGCGGCCGTACGGATTCCCGTACGGCCGCGCGATTCACCAGGCAGGACTGCGGTGGGATCAGGCCTCGGCGGCCTTCCGCGCGATGTCCGTACGGTGCTGGGAACCGTCAAGGCGGATGCGGCCGACCGCCGCGTAAGCGCGCTCGCGGGCCTGCGACAGGTCCGTTCCGGTCGCGGTGACCGAAAGGACCCGGCCGCCCGCGCTCACGATCGCGTCGCCGTCCCGCCGGGTCCCGGCGTGCAGGACGTACGCGTGCGGGGCGTCCTGCTCCGCGATGTCGGCGAGACCCTCGATCGGGTCGCCGGTGCGCGGGGTCTCCGGGTAGTTGTGGGAGGCGACGACCACGGTGACGGCGGCGTCGTCGCGCCAGTTGAGCGGCGGCTCGTTGTCGAGGGTGCCGTTGGCTGCGTTCAGGAGGACGCTCGCCAGCGGGGTACGGAGCCGGGCCAGGACGACCTGGGTCTCGGGGTCGCCGAAGCGCGCGTTGAACTCGATGACCCGGACACCGCGGCCGGTGATCGCCAGGCCCGCGTACAGCAGACCCGAGAACGGGGTGCCACGGCGGCGCAGTTCGTCGACGGTGGGCTGCAGGACGGTCGCGAGGACCTCCTCGACCAGCTTCGGGTCGGCCCAGGGCAGCGGCGAGTAGGCACCCATGCCGCCGGTGTTCGGGCCCTCGTCTCCGTCGAGCGCGCGCTTGAAGTCCTGCGCGGGCTGGAGCGGGAGGACCGTGACGCCGTCGGTGATCGCGAAGAGGGAGACCTCGGGGCCGTCGAGGTACTCCTCGATGACCACCCGGTCGCACCCGAGGGCGTGCGCCCGCGCCTGGGCGAGGTCGTCGGTGACGACGACGCCCTTGCCGGCGGCGAGGCCGTCGTCCTTCACGACGTACGGAGCACCGAAGGCGTCCAGCGCCTCGTCGATCTCCTCCGCGGTCGTGCAGACGTAGCTGCGGGCGGTGGGCACCCCGGCGCCGGCCATGACGTCCTTGGCGAACGCCTTGGAGCCTTCCAGCTGCGCCGCTTCCGCCGACGGGCCGAAGACGGGGATGCCGACCGCGCGGACGGCATCGGCGACACCGGCGACGAGCGGAGCCTCCGGGCCGACGACGACCAGGCCGGCGCCGAGCTCGGTGGCGAGGCGCGCGACGGCGTCGCCGTCCAGCTGGTCGACGGGGTGCAGCTCGGCGACCTCCGCGATTCCGGCGTTGCCGGGCGCGCAGTGCAGAGCGGTGACGTCGGGATCGAGGGAGAGAGAGCGGCACAGGGCGTGTTCGCGGGCGCCGCCGCCGATGACGAGGACCTTCACGCCAGCCAGGGTAGCCCGCCGGTGGGGATGCCCCTTGTGTGGGCCACTGAACGAGACGCCCCTACTCGTTGGTGTATTCCTCCACAACGGTGGCTCCGAGCTCGCGCACGATCAGGTCGTGCCCCGACAGGGCCGAGTCGACGAGGTCCGGGTCGTCCTCCTCCGGCACGTCGTCCTCGGGCGCCACGGGCTGCGGCGCGGGCGGCGTGTACGCGGGCGCGGGGGCCTGCGCCGGAGCGGAGGCGGACGCCTGCGGGAACGCCGGGGCGGACGGCGCCTGCGGCGGTGCGGGGGCGGACGGCGGGGCCTGCTGGAAGGACGGGGCGGGGGCGGCGGGGCGGCCGAAGCCTCCGGTTCCGCCCGAGCCGCCGAAGCCGGTGGCGGCGGGCGGCGGCGCGGAGCCGCCCGAGGGGTCGATGATCGCCTCGACCTTCCAGTTCACGTTGAACTGCTCGGCGAGGGCCTGCTTCAGGACGTCCTCGCTGCCGCTGCTGGCGAAGTTGTCGCGGGCCCCGGCGTTGAGGAAACCGAGCTGGAGGGTCGTGCCGTCGAAGCCCGCGACCTGCGCGTTCTGGCTGAGCAGGATCCAGGTGAAGCGGCGCCGGTTCTTGACGGCGTCGAGGATCTGCGGCCAGAGGTTCCGCACCTGGGCGGTGTCGCCACCGCCGCCGGTGGCCGCCGGAGCGGGAGCGGGGGCGGAGTGCGTCTGCGCGGGAGCGGGGGTGGGAGCCGGGGCCTGGGCCGCCGGGGCGGACGCGCCGGGCCAGGCGCCGGGAGCGCCACCGCCGGGGGCGGCGGCACCCGGCCAGGCACCGGGCCGGGGGGCGGCGGGGGCGGACTCCTGCGGCTGTACGGGGGCGGGCGCGGGTGCCGCCTGCGCCGGAGCCTGGGCGGGAGCAGGGGCGGGGGCCGGCGGAGGCGGGGCCATCGGGGTGTGGGCGTCGGGCCCGGGGACGTACCCCAGAGGAGCCGCGGGAGGCCCGGGCGTGAAGACGGGCGCGGGAGCACTGGGCGCTCCGGGAGCGAAGGCGGCGGGTGCGGCGGCGGCCCCACGCTCCAGGCGGTCCAGGCGGGCCTGGACGGAACGCTCGTCGTCGAAGGCGGCGGGCAGCAGCACGCGCGCGCAGATCAGCTCCAGCTGGAGCCGGGGCGAGGTGGCACCCCGCATCTCGGTCAATCCGGTGTTGACGAGGTCGGCGGCCCGGCTGAGC
This sequence comes from Streptomyces sp. NPDC002057, assembly GCF_040296665.1. Lineage (NCBI taxonomy): Bacteria > Bacillati > Actinomycetota > Actinomycetes > Kitasatosporales > Streptomycetaceae > Streptomyces > Streptomyces sp. NPDC002057. The sequence goes on along the minus strand of NZ_JBEOXR010000030.1, from coordinate 30,280 downwards.
TCGGCGGCACCGAACACGGACGCCTGCGCCTGCATGCGCTCGATCACGTCGACGGGGGCGTCGATGAGCCCCTTCTCGGCGGCGTCCGGCACGGCGGCCAGGATCACCAGGTCGCGCAGCCGCTCCAGGAGGTCGGCGACGAAGCGGCGCGGGTCGTTGCCGCCCTCGATGACCCGGTCGACGACCTCGAAGGCCGCGGCGCCGTCACCGGCCGCGAACGACTCCACGACCGAGTCGAGCAGCGACCCGTCCGTGTAGCCCAGCAGGGACGTGGCCATGGTGTACGTCACACCGTCGGCGGCGGCTCCGGCGAGGAGCTGGTCCATGACGGACATCGAGTCACGCACGGAACCGGCGCCGGCCCGCACGACCAGCGGCAGCACCCCGTCCTCGACGGGGATGCCCTCGTGCCCGCAGACCTCGCCCAGGTACTCCCGCAGGGTGCCGGGCGGCACGAGCCGGAAGGGGTAGTGGTGGGTCCGGGAGCGGATCGTCCCGATGACCTTCTCGGGCTCGGTCGTGGCGAAGATGAACTTCAGATGCTCCGGGGGCTCCTCGACCACCTTCAGGAGGGCGTTGAAGCCCGCCGAGGTGACCATGTGGGCCTCGTCGATGATGTAGATCTTGTAGCGGCTGGAGGCGGGCCCGAAGAAGGCCTTCTCCCGCAGGTCACGGGCGTCGTCCACACCACCGTGCGAGGCGGCGTCGATCTCGATGACGTCGATCGACCCCGGCCCGTTGCGCGCGAGGTCCTGACAGGACTGGCACTCCCCGCACGGCGTCGGCGTCGGCCCCTGCTCGCAGTTCAGACACCGCGCCAGGATCCGCGCACTGGTCGTCTTGCCACAGCCCCGGGGCCCGCTGAACAGGTACGCGTGATTGACCCGGTTGTTCCGCAGGGCCTGCTGCAACGGGTCGGTGACATGCTCCTGCCCGATGACCTCGGCGAAGGACTCGGGACGATAGCGGCGGTAGAGCGCGAGAGACGACACATGTACGAGGTTATAGGCGCCCACCGACAACCCGGGAAAAACCGCCGGGGGGGGGAGGGGGCGGCGGGGCCGGGTGTCCGGGTGCCGGGGGTGCCGGGTGCCGGGTGGTTACGGGGCCGGGGGTGACGGCAGGGGCGGATCGCTGGCCGGGGGCCGGTCCTAGCGGGGCACCGGTCCGACGCGGGTCCGAGCGGGCTTCCGGCCCGACGCGGGTCCGAACGGGCTTCCCGCCCGACGCGGGTCCGAGCGGGTTCCCCGCCCGACGCGGGTCCGAGCGGGTTCCCCGCCCGACGCGGGTCCGAGCGGGTTCCCCGCCCGACGCGGGTCCGAGCGGGTTCCCCGCCCGACGCG
>NZ_JBEOXR010000030.1:0-28839 GCF_040296665.1 Streptomyces sp. NPDC002057 | reverse complement strand
CGGGTCCGGACGGCACCGGCTCGCGCCGATCCGTACTGGGGGGCGTATCTGGCGGGAGGGGAGGGGTCTCATCCGCCCGATCCACCTGATCCGCGCGGGAACGTAAGCGCCCCCCACGCACCTGCCAGAGCCGACCTACCCTTGCTGCCTTCCGGCCCTGGGGGAGTTCAGTCAGATAGCACCGCGTGAGGGGCTCCGCCCAGAGTACCCGATCCCAGCTCCCCCACGGTCCCCTCCCCCTGCCTGGAACATCCCTCGGACCCCCTCCCGGATCGAGTTCGCGAGCACCCCCCGAGGTCATGTAATGTTCGGCGCGGAGGATTCGCCTAGAGGCCTAGGGCGCACGCTTGGAAAGCGTGTTGGGGGCAACCCCTCACGAGTTCGAATCTCGTATCCTCCGCCATTGCTCTCACCGGGCAATTCGTTGAAGGGCCCCACCGTTCGCGGTGGGGCCCTTCGACGTTCCTCAGCTCCCGTTGTCCTGGTCACTGTCCACAACGGTTGCTTCCGGGGTGGATCCTCGCGAGCACCCCCACCCCTCCCCCACAGGGGCTACATGTAGATCCCGCAGTCGCGGCACATCCAACCGCCATGCCCGTCCGGGATCCATTGGTGGGGCCCCTCGCAGATCGTCGGCATATGACCGAACCTCCCGTTTCGTGACCGAGAGTTCAGAGTCCCACAGTGACCGTCGACACTCGGCGCGTTACGGACCAACTACTCACTTCGATGTAGTACGGCCTCCGATCGCGGACGCAGGTCGGGGCGGGCCCTGCGGCAGGGGCCCCGGCATGCCACCCTCGGCCCCCAGATCGCCACGCCGACCTTCCGGGCCACTCCCTTCAGGAGGTGGTCGGGGACGTGGAGATACCGCGCGCGCATACCCGCGGCGCCGCCGGGCTCCCAGCCCGCGATCCGGTCGATCACTCGGTCGGGGAAGCTCAGCGGCATCAGCACCGTGCCGGGCGTCGCGCTTCCAGTCGTGGTGGTCGGCGTTCGGGCTCAACGGGCCGCCCAGAGCCTTATAGAGCCGGTCTGCGGTGGGGCCGAAGGAAGGACACATCCGCGCACCCCTGGGACCGCCGCCACTCCGCTTCACGCAGGCGTACCGGTGATCACACTCAAGGTGCTGCTGCTGCCGTGAGCGACCCGTTCACCGGATCGGGGGGCACTGAGAGGGAGGGACGTTACTGCGGTCTCCGCTGTGTAGTGATGCCGATACTTTCTGTGATGACCAGTGACCAGTCGGCTCAACCAACAGGGGTTATCAGTGAGGAAGTTCGCTACGGCAGTGGTGGCTGCGGGGCTGTTCTTCGGGGGGATGGGGGTGGCGGTTGCGGACTCACAACACAAGCTCGTCATGACGACGCCCGGTGTTGCGTTCGTTGGGACGTACCAGTGGCAGTCCACAACCAAGGTGCCGAGTGGACTGCACGTGAAGGGTGAGCTGCGAGACAAGAACCCCGACGACGGCCACAACGTGTACCTCCGCGTCAAGGTCGAGGAATACGCATGGGGTCGCCTCAACGGCGTCCAGAAGAGGGACATCAAGATCGACAAGGTCTACTACGACGGCGCAGTCCTGAAGACCAAGGAAGTGCGGATGCAGGCGTGCCGCGACCGGGGTTCCTTGCGGCCGGACAACTGCTCGGATGAGCGGCACTTCAAGCGGAGGTAATTGACGGTTTCGGGAGCCGCGAACTGCGGCTCCCACCCCCCCCCTAGGAGCGCACACAACATGAACGCCATTCTCCGCGCCAACGACGTGGATCTATTCTACGGAACTCAACAGGCTGTCAGGAATGTCAATTTCACGCTCGCCCGAGGTGAAGTGGCTGCCATTATGGGTAGCAGCGGGTCCGGGAAGTCGTCATTGCTGTACTGCCTCGCCGGAGTCCTTCCCCCTTCCAGCGGCACCGTGACTTTCGACGACGTACAGCTTTCATCCCTCCCTGATGGAGAGCTGAGTGCCCTGCGTCGAACCCGTCTCGGCTTCGTGTTCCAGTACGGCGAACTATTGCCGGAGCTGACGGTCGAGGAGAACGCAGCACTTCCCCTCCGGCTCGCCGGCATCAGCAAGTCGCACGCACATGCAATGGCTGGCCAGGTGCTGGGGCGTCTAGGAATGGGCGATCTACTGCGGCGCAGGACATCGAAATTGTCAGGGGGACAGAGTCAGCGCGTCGCGGTAGCGCGGGCGCTAGTGCACCGGCCGGACGTAGTGTTTGCAGACGAACCGACAGGGGCTCTCGACAGTGCCAATGCTGCTGCTGTCCTCGATGAATTTCTTCAGCTAGCTCGGCGACAGAAAACTGCCGTCGTCATCGTCACTCACGACGCCGAGGTGGCTGGCAGGGCTGATAGGCAGTACACGATGTCGGATGGCCTCCTGGCGCAACGGGTACCGGTGTGAACGCCTTCGTCCTCGGGATGCGTCTGCTGTGGGGCAGCGGGCATAGGGGGAGAGTCCGCTTCCTCCTCATGACGCTCGGATCTGCGCTCGGATCCGCTTGCCTTGCCGCCGCGCTCACTATTCCCACAATCCTCGCTGCCCACGATGCCCGCACGGCCAGTCGCGAGGTGTACCCGGGCTACAACAAGAACGTGGTCTACCAGGAATTTGTGGGACCTTACGGATCCCAGCCCCTACGACGAGTCTTCTTCGGCCGTACAGGCCCTGGATCTGCGCCGCTCCCACCAGGGATCGAGAGGATCCCTCGTGCGGGCGAAGCAATCGTTTCGCCCAAGCTGGGCAAGCTCCTGGAAACCAACCCCCGCCTTTCCGGGCTCGTTCCAGGCCGTGTGACCAGCACAATCACGCCGGCAGGGTTGGGCGGGCCAGACGAACTATTTGCCTATATCGGAATCGCGCCAGCAGCACTACCCGAGGCAGAGCAGCTCGGCCACTTCGGCTCCGAGTACACACAGCAAGAGGTAATCGACCCGTCGACTCTCGACATTCTGCGCTTCACCCTCGGGTGCATCGTGCTGCTCCCCCTCACAATCTTCCTCTCAGTCTGCGCGAGGCTCTCTGGAGAGTCTCGCGCGCGACGGCTCGCTGCTCTTCGGCTCGTGGGGCTCAGCGTGAAGGACACCTTGCGGGTCAACGCCGGGGAGAGCGTCGCTGCCGCCTTCGTGGGGGCAGCACTAGGTGTCGTGGGGTACCTCGGAGTCAACGAGGTGATGGCGCAGATCGGGCTGCCGGGGTTGCGTTGGTACCCGCGTGACGGACGGCCCGAGTTGACGACTCTTGCCGTGTGTCTCCTGGGCTGTCCCGCGCTTGCTTGGATCGTGGGGCAGTTCAGCGCACGACGGGCCGCCCTGTCACCAATCAGTGTGCGACGGACCGGTGAGCGCAAGACGCCGAGGAAGTTTGGGATGCTATTGCTGGTCCCCGGGCTTGGGATCATCGGCGGGTACTGCCTACTCAGCGTCATGGGAAGGGACCCATCAGGGGGGTCGGCAAGTTCCGTGCTGGTGCCTGCTGCCGTCTTGTTGACTGGTGCCGGGCTCGTCTTTGGATTGGCACCCATCACGGCCTGGCTCGCGCGTCGGCTGGCCACAACGGCGAAGTCGCTGCCAGTGATGCTGGCAATGCGACGCGCTGAGGTCGAGCCTGGATCCTCACTGCGGGTGGTCACCGGGCTAGTGCTCCTGGTGTTCGGGGCATCGCTCACACAAGGGGTGCTCGTGGAACTGGACCAGGTCAGTCGCCGAACCGCTCCCCTCCAGGAGTACAGAGTCAGCTTGAACGAAATCGGGCCGGCTCAGCGGCAGGCGTTGACGAGGGTGCCGGGTGTTCGGACGCAGGTGGTCTCATACAGCTCTTGGAGTCCGTCGGACGGAAGCGACGTCCGGCACGCAGATCTAGTGGTGGCTACCTGCGCCCAACTCGCCTCATTCACACAGCGAGCCACCGGATGTCAGGACGATCGAGTCATGCAACTACGCGACGATCGCTGGGTGTTTGAGCACGACCCGAAGGTCGGAGAACGTTTTCCCTTCGCGTTAAAGGACGGCCGGAAAACCCTGCTTTCTGTGCCTCGCGAGCGAATTGTCGTCCGGCCCTGGGATCTCTCCGTCTTCACTTCGGGCGCCCTGCTCGTCCCCCCGGCCCTCCTTCCCTCCCCGCTCGCCGACTCCGCCGGCACCCTCACGCTCGTCAGCGACGCCGACCCCGCCACCGTTCGTTCCGTGCTCGACGGGATCGGGGCAGTTGCGCCCACGTCAGCCGTTGAGCCCGTCGGGATCGTCATCGACTCGCTCGCTCAGCTCACCGTGATCCGGAGTCTGCTGGTCGTCGGGATGGTGCTCGGGCTGGTCATCGGGGTGGCCGCGTTTGTCGTGTCCGTGGCTGATCGGGCGATGGAGCGGCGGGGGCAGGTGACCGCGCTCGCGTTGTTGGGGGCTCGGGCGGGGACGTTGCGGGTGGTGCAGGTGGTGCAGGTGTTGGTGCCGCTGGTTGTGGGGCTGGGGGCCGCGATCGTCACCGGGTGGCTTGCCGAGTCCAGCTATCTGATCACCGGGGGTGGGGCGGTGCACTGGGACTGGGACGGGTTGCCGTTGCTGTTCGCCTGCGCGCTCGGGGTGCTGTGCGCGGCCGCCCTCGCCTCCCTGCCGATGGTGCGGCGGCACATCGATCCCGAGCACATCCGGCGGGATTGATACGGCGGTGGGCGATGAGTTTTCGGTGGGCCGCGGGTCCACCCTTCAGTTGCTCCCATCGCCCGCCCCAACCGCCCAGGAGATCACCGTGGCCGAGAACGTCGTCAAGGGTCCCGCCAGCTACTTCCCCTCCATCGAGAAGAAGTACGGGCGGCCGGTCTCCGAGTGGCAGGAGCTCATCCGCTCCTCGCCGCTCACCAAGCACATGGAGCTGGTCTCCTGGCTGAAGGCCGAGCACGGGCTGGGTCACGGGCACGCCAACGCGCTCGTGGCCCACACCCTCGCCGAGCGCGCCGGAGGGAAGTAGGCCGCGTCACGCCGCCAGTTCGTGGGCCGTGCGGGCGTCGACCCGCTTCGTCAGCGCCACCGTCGCCGCCGCCGTGGCCGTGCCCGCCACCAGGGCCGTCCACCACAGGACCGTCGGGCCCAGCGTCGTGTAGGTCGTGACGCCCAGGGTGAGGGCCGCGAAGCGGGCCACGCCCCAGATCCAGCTGAAGGCCCCCTGGTAGCGGCCCCTGGCGTGGGCCGGGGCCAGGTTGGCGACGATCCCCGCCGCGATACCCGCGACCACGACCTCGCCCAGGGACCAGACGACGACGGACACCGCGTAGCCCGCGATCCCGTCGGCGAGGCCGGTGAGCGCGACGCCGACGGCGATCAGCGTGCTGCCGGCGCCCTGCACCGCCAACTGCGGGAAGCGGGACAGCCACGCCGTCGTGAAGGGCTGCAGCGCCACGACCAGGATCGCGTTGACCGCCGCCATCGCCCCGTACACCGCCGGCGAGAGGCCGCTGTCGTGGATCGCGAGCGGCAGGGCGACCTCGGTGAGCGAGTACACGAAGAGCTGGATGCCGAGGAGCGGGAGCAGGACCATGGCCAGGCGGTCGCGGAGGACCACTCCGTAGCCGATGCCGTCCTTACCGTTCCCGGCCGGGTGCGGCGTCCGGTCGCGCTTCGGTTCCTTCAGGCGGACCGTGACGACCAGCGCGTACACGAGCATCGAGCCCGCGTCGACGGCGAAGAGCAGCCAGTAGCCGTGTGCCGCCAGGTAGCCGCCGAGGACGCCCGCGACGGCCGTGCCGATGTTCACTCCCCAGCCGAAGAGCGCGTACGCCCGTCGGCGCCGTTCGCTGTCCACGGCGTCGGCGAGGAGCGCCGACGCGGCCGGGGAGACCGTGCTGCCCGCCGCGCTGATCAGCAGCGCCGCCGCGGCCATGGTCCAGACGCCGGGGGCGAGGAAGAGCGCGCCCTGCGCGACCGCCGTGCCGACCAGGCCGATGATCATCGTGGGGCGGCGTCCGACGCGGTCGGCCAGGATGCCGCCCACGGCCGGTCCGAGGAGGTTGCCCGCGCCCAGGGCGCCGAGGACGTACGTGGTCTCGGCGCCGGTCACCCCGCGCGAGGCGAGGAAGAAGATCAGGAACGGGGTGACGAGGTAGCCGAGGCGGTTGACGATCGTTCCGGCGAAGATCGTCCAGACGACGGGCGGGAGGTCTCGGAAGGAGGAGGGCGTCAGTGAGGGCATGGGGGGAGACTGCGGGAAGCGCCCCCGCGCCCTCCATTGATTAAGCTCAGAACGAATCCAATCCCCCTCACCCCCGCCGCCGACGCCGCCGCCGTACGCATTCGAGGACGTGGAACCGTGGAATCCGGGCTCAGCTTCTCCGCCGCCGACCTCGCCCAGACCCGCTTCGCGGTCTCCCCCATGTGGGAGGTCGTCACCAGCTACCGGGTCCTCGCCGGGCGCACCGACTCCGCACCCCACCGGCGCTGGGCCGCCCAGGTCCGGCCCCGGATCGCCCGGGCCGGGCTCGACCGCGGCCGGCTCGCTTCGCTCGTCCCCCCGCACGGCTACCTCGCCGACTTCCTCAACCCCACCCCCACCGGGCCCTTCCCCACCCTCGACGCCGAACTCGACGCCATCCGCCGCACCCCCGACGCGCAGGTGCGGCAGGACCTCGGCATGCTCGCCGCGGAGGGCCCGCCCGACAGCTGGACACGGCTCCTCCACGACGACCCCCCTGCGGGCCTCCGAAAGGTCGCCGACGAGATCGAGACCTACTGGGAACTGGCCCTCGCCCCCTACTGGGCCCGGATCCAGCAGGTCCTGGAGGCCGATGTCTTCCATCGGGCCCGGCAGGTCGCCGAGCACGGTTCGGCCCGGGTCCTGAGCGAGCTCCACGAGACCGTGCGCTGGGACGACGGCACCCTGCGGCTCGTACGACGCCACTGCTCGCTCAGTCGCGACCAGACGGGATCCGGGCTGCTGCTCGTTCCGTCCGTCTTCGCCTGGCCCCGCGTCCTCACCCGGTCCGTCCACCCCGATCCACCCCAACTCGCCTATCCAGCACGAGGGTTCGGAGCCGTCTGGGAGCCCCGTACCGCCGACGCCACCGAGGCCGTCGCCGCCGTCCTCGGGCGTTCCCGCACCCTCCTCCTCACCGAGCTCGACACCCCCGCCTCCACCACCCAACTCGCCGCCCAGTGCGGACTGTCCGCCGCGGGCGTCTCACAGCACCTCATCGCCCTGCGGAACGCCGGTCTCGTCACCGCCCACCGCAGCGGCCGTTCCGTCCTCTACGCCCGCACCGCCGTCGCCGACCAGCTCCTCGCCCCGTAGCGGGCGCACCCCATGAGTGATCATGGGGAGATGACTTCCACCTCCTGTTCCCCCTGGTCGGAGCGGATCGTGATACGCGACGGCGTGCGGCTGGTCTGTCGCGACTGGGGCGGCTCCGGCACCGACGTGCTCCTCCTCCACGGGCTCGCCGGGCACTCCGGCGAGTGGGACGCGACCGCCCGGCTGCTGCGGGACTCCGGCCACCGGGTCGTCGCCCTCGACCAGCGCGGACACGGCGGCAGCGAGCGGCATCCCGGGGACGTGTCGCGGGCCGCCCACGTCGCCGACGCCGTCGCCGTCGTCGACGCGCTCGGCCTCCGACGGCCCGTCCTCGTCGGGCAGTCGCTCGGCGGCAGCACCGCCCTCCTCACCGCCTCCGCCCACCCCGGACTCCCGCGCGCCCTCGTGCTCGTCGAAGCCGGGCCCGGCGGGGCGAACCCCGGTGTCCAGGAACAGATCGGGGGCTGGCTGCGGGCGTGGCCGCTGCCGTTCGCCTCGCGGGAGGTGGCCGCCGCGTACCTGGGCGACGGCAAGCAGTCCGTGGGGGAGGGCTGGGCGGCCGGACTCGAAGAGCGCGCCGACGGGCTGTGGCCGCGCTTCGACCCCGAGGTCATGGTGCGGTCCCTCGACGAGAACGCCACCCGCGCCTTCTGGGACGAGTGGAGCGCCGTCGCCTGCCCCACGCTGACGGTCCTCGGACAGGGCGAGCAGGGCGGCATCATCGGCGGCGGGGAGTACGCGGAGATGGTCCGGCTCCGGCCCGCGCTGCACGGCGCCAGCGTGCCCGGCGCCGGGCACGACCTGCACCTGGAGCGGCCCGGGATCCTGCACGGGCTGATCGTGGACTTCCTCCGGGAGGTCGCGGGGGTCGCTCCTCCCGGGCCCGGGGTGGTCTCCGCTCCCTGACGCCGGGCGCCCGTTCTCCTCTTGCCTTGGAGCGCACTCCAGTTCCTAGAGTGCGCTCATGCGCTATCGGGTACTCGGCGGGACCGGGATCGAAGTCAGTACGTACTGCCTCGGCACGATGATGTTCGGAGCCGTCGGCAATCCGGACCACCAGGATTCCGTACGGATCATCCACGCCGCTCTCGACCGCGGCATCAACTTCGTGGACACCGCCGACATGTACTCGGCCGGCGAGTCCGAGGAGATCGTCGGCAAGGCGCTGCGCGACTCCCGCCGCCGCGAGGAGACCGTCCTCGCCACCAAGGTGTACTTCCCCTTCGGCGGCGAGGGCCCCAACCGGGGCGGTCTCTCCCGCCGTTGGATCACCCGGGCCGTCGAGAACAGCCTCAAGCGGCTCGGTACCGACTGGATCGACCTCTACCAGGTCCACCGGCCCGACCACCGCACGGACATCGAGGAGACCCTCGACGTCCTCGGCGACCTCGTCACGCAGGGAAAGATCCGGGCGTTCGGCTGCTCCACCTTCCCCGCCGAGGAGATCGTCGAGGCCCACGCCGTCGCCGAGCGGCGCGGGCTCCGCCGCTTCCGCTCCGAGCAGCCGCCGTACTCCCTGCTCGCGCGCGGTGTCGAGACGTCCGTGCTGCCCGTCGCCCAGCGGTACGGGATGGGCGTGCTGACCTGGTCACCGCTCGCCTCCGGCTTCCTGACCGGCAAGTACCGCAAGGGGCGGGCGATCGACCTGACCAGCGGGCGGGCCGCGCTCACCCCTCACCGCTTCGACCCCGCCCTGCCCGGGAACGCCGCCAAGCTCGACGCAGTCGAGGAGTTCGTCGCGCTCGCGGACGAGATCGGCTGCTCCCTGCCCGAGCTCGCGATCGCCTTCGCCGCCGCTCACCCGGCGGTCACCTCGGTCATCATCGGCCCCCGGACCATGGAGCAGCTCGACGGCCTGCTGAAGGGCGCGCCCGTCCTGCTCACGGACGACGTCCTGGACCGGATCGACGCGATCGTGCCGCCCGGCACGAACCTCTACCAGGCGGACGGCGCCTGGCGTCCGCCCGCCCTGACCGATCCGGCACTGCGTCGGCGCCCGCTGGACGAGCGGGCGGCCTCCTGACGCGGAACGCTCCGGGTTGCTTCGGGCCGCTCCGGGACCCGACGGGTCGTGAGGGCGTCCGTATGACGGATTCCCTCGGCTCGGGCCCTTCCCGGGGCCATGCTTGGCCGCATGGGTGAGACGAGCACGAGGACGATCGGCGCGGCCGAGCGCAGGGCCCGCATCGGCGTACGGCACCGGCTGGCCGGGACCGCCCGGGCGGGATCGGCGGAGGAGGTCGCGGGCTCGCTCGTGGCGCTGCACGGCACGGATCCGGCGAGCGTGTTCCTCGCGGTGGGGGCGCGGCTGTCCGGGAAGGCCGGGCCCGTCGCCGACGTCGAGCGGGCCCTGTACGAGGACCGGTCGATGGTCCGGATGCACGGCATGCGGCACACGGTCTTCGTGCTCCCCGCCGCCCTCGCCCCCGCCGTACAGGCTTCGACGACCCGGCCGGCCGCCGTCCGCGAACGCACCGCGCTCCTCCAGCACCTGGCGGCCGGCAGCTCCTTCGACGCGGAGTGGCTGGCGGAGACCGAGCGGCTCGTGCTCGCGGAGCTGGCGGTACGGGCCGAGGCGACCGGAAGCCAACTCGGCGGGGCCGTACCGGCGTTGAGGTCGACGTACGTGTACGGGAAGGGCACGCGCCAGGAAGGCGTGCAGTCGGTGGCGAGCCGGGTGCTGCGGGTGCTCGGCATGGAAGGGCGGATCGTACGGGGGAGGCCGCAGGGCGGGTGGACGTCGAGCCAGTTCCGCTGGGCGCCCGCCGACCCCCACCCGGAGCCCGATCCGGCGGAGGCGCGGGCGGAGCTGATCGGTCGCTGGCTGCGGGCCTGTGGTCCGGCGACCGAGGCGGATCTGAAGTGGTGGACCGGGTGGAAGGTCACGGACGTGCGCGGGGCGCTCGCCGCGGTCGGGGCCGTGCCGGTGACGCTCGACGAGGGGACCGGGTTCGTCCTGCCGGACGACCTCGACCCCGTACCGGAACCCGAGCCGTGGGCGGCGCTGCTGCCGGCGCTCGATCCGACGCCGATGGGCTGGCAGGGCCGTGATTGGTACCTGGACGCGGAACACCGGCCGGCGCTGTACGACCGGAGCGGGAACATCGGGCCGACGGTGTGGTGGAACGGCCGGATCGTCGGCGGCTGGGCGCAGCGCCCCGACGGCGGGATCGCCCACCGGCTCCTCACGGACGTGGGCGCGGCGGCGGAACGGGCGATCGGGGCGGAGGCGGCGCGGCTGGCGGAGTGGGTGGGGGACGTACGGGTGACGCCCCGGTTCCGCACACCGCTGGAGCGCGAACTCGCCGCCTCCCCGGCCGAATGACGCGGGCGGGGCCCGCGATGCCCGCCGGTGACGGGGTCGCGCGGTACGGCGGGGTCCGGCCGGGTCGGTGAGGGGGCCGCGCGGTACGGCGGGGTCCGGCCCCGTCAGTGGCGTTCGTACAGGCCCGGGACGCCCAGGTCGGCGAGGCCGTCGAGGATGAGGTCGACTCCGACGGCGGCGAGCAGCAGACCGAGCAGGCGGCCGAGGAGCTCGATCGTGGCGTGGTGGGTGCGGCGCAGGACGCGGGCGAGGAGCAGGACGCAGATCAGGTCGAGGGCGATGACGGCCACGTACGCGCCGACGACCGTGGAACGCCAGCTGAAGGAGTCCCGGGCCGCCGCCTCGATGAGCACCGCGGTCATCGCGAGCGGGCTCACGACGTACGGCATCAGCAGCTCCCGCACCCCGCTGACCAGGTCGGGGGCGTCCTGGTGGGTGGTGGGCGAGCCGAGGTGGAGGCCGAGGACGAGCCCGACGGCGTAGATGAAGAAGATGACGCCGCCCGCGAGCTGGAGCGCGGGGGTGCTGATGTGGAAGACGTCGAGCAGCCACGGGGCGGTGATGCCGGTGAGGAGGCCGACGAGCACGGCCGCGCCGGAGGAGATGAGCGCGATGGTCCGCAGCTGGCGGGCCGGGTGGACCTGCGCGAGGCCGGCGAAGGCGAGGAGGACCTTCGGGGGGCCGACGACGGAGAAGAAGGTGATGAAGGCGGCGGAGAAGCTGAAGGCGTTCACACCGAGATCATGGTGCGGGCGGGTGATTTCTCCTGTTTTTCCGGCCGGGGCCCGTCGCGGTGTCGAGAACGGCCCGGCGGCTCCGACTCTCCTGCGAGAGGCAGTACCCGCAGGAGAGCCGGAAACGAGAAACGAGGAGGACGTCATGAAGTACCTGGTGATGGTGGAGGGCGCGCAGGCCGACTACGAGGCCATGGTGGGCCGCCCCAGCGAGGACAGCCCCGCCTGGAACAAGTCGGACCTCGAAGCGATGTTCGCGCACATGAACGCCATCAACGAGGAGCTGGCGGCCAACGGCGAGATGGTCGACGCCCAGGGCCTCGCGGCCCCGTCCACCGCCCGGTTCGTGACGGTGGACGGCGACGGCAGGCCGGTCGTCACCGACGGCCCGTACGCGGAGACGAAGGAGGTCATCGCCGGCTACTGGCTCCTCGACTGCGCCTCGCTGGAACGCGTCACGGAGATCGCCGCCCAGGTCGCCCGCTGCCCCCAGCCGGCCGGCGCCCCGGCGTACCCGGTGGTCATCCGCCCGGTCGACGAGACGGGGCCGACCCAGGACTGACGGCCGGCCCAGGACTGACGGCCGGCCAGGCCGTCAGTGCACCCCGTGGGGGCCGCCCGTGGAATGGGGGCGGCCTCGGGGGATCAGGAGGGGGGAGGTGAGGGCGGCGGTCGCCGCTGTCAGGGTGCAGAGGGTGTAGGCCGTCGTGAGGCCGTCCGGGGTGGGGGTCGTGGTGGTCAGGGCGAGGGTCGAGACGATCGCCACGCCGATGGAGCCGCCCAGCTCGTGGAACGTGTTCACGATGCCGGACGCGAGGCCCGCCTCGTGCGGGGCGATCAGGCCCAGGGCCGTCGTCGTCGCCGTGACGAAGACCGCGCCCAGGCCGAGCGCCGCCGTCGCCAGGGACGGGAGGAGGGTGGTCCAGGGGCCGGAGCCGGGGCTGAGGAAGGTCAGCGGCAGGCAGCCGAGGGCCGCGACGGCCAGCCCTCCCGTCGCGCAGGCGCGCGGGCCGGCCGTGGTCACGAGGCGGGCGCCCAGGTGTGCGCCGATCGCCGTGGTGAGGGCCACCGGGAGGAAGAGGAGGCCGGTGCGGAGGGCGTCGAGGTGGTGGAGGTGCTGGAGCTGCATCGAGCCCAGGAAGAAGAACGAGATCAGCAGCGCCGTCGCCACCAGCATCAGGAGTGAGCCCGCGACGACCGGTCGCCGGGTGAGCGTCCGCGGGTCCATCAGCGGGGTGCGGGTCCTGCGCTCGGCCGCCGTGAAGCAGGCGTAGAGCGCGAACGAGCCGAGCAGGGGCAGCAGGGTCGCCGCCGCCGTCCAGCCGGAGTCTCCCGCCCTGACCAGGGCGTAGACGAGCGTGCCGGTCGCGGCCGTGACGAGGAGGGCGCCGGGGATGTCCAGGGCGGCGCCGGTGCCCGTACCCGCCCCGTCTCCTTCCCGCTCGCCCCGCGGCGGCGTCTTCGCCACGTACCTCGGGAGCAGTGCGAGGACCGCGAGTCCCACGGGGACGTTGACGTAGAAGATCCACGGCCAGCCCGGGCCCGCCGTGAGGGCGCCGCCCAGGAGGACGCCCACGGCCGAGCCCGTGCCGCCGATGGCGGCCCAGATGCCGAGGGCCCTGGGGCGTTCCGTGCCGTGGAACGCCGTGGTGACCAGGGCGAGTGCCGCCGGCGAGAGGAGCGCGGCCCCGACGCCCTGGGCGACGCGGCCGCCGAGCAGGACGGTCGCGTTCGGCGCGAGGCCGCAGGCCAGGGACGCGGCGGTGAAGAGGGCCAGTCCGGTGAGGAGGACGCGCCGGGCGCCGAGGGCGTCGGCGAGGCGTCCGCCGAGGAGCATGAGCCCGCCGAAGCAGAGGGTGTACGCGGTGATGACCCAGGTCAGGGCGGTGCGCCCGAGTTCGAGGTCGGTGGCGAGCGCGGGCAGGGCGACGTTCACCACCGTCACGTCGAGGACCAGCATGAACTGGGCCGCACAGATCAGCCCGAGGGCCGTCCAGCGGCGCGGGTCGGGGTGCGGGTGGGCAGGGGCGGGGGAGGGCACGGCGGCTTGGGTGGGCATAACTGAACTGTACGGGTCAGTACAGTTGAACTCAAGAGTACACTTCCGTTGCTAGGGTGGACCCATGGACGCCCAGCCCCCCAAGCCCGCCCCCACCGGCGCCCGCGCCGCCCGCAAGCGGCAGGCCGTCGTGCGGGCCGCCCGCGACCTCTTCCTCCGCGAGGGCTTCGGCGTCGGCATGGACGCCATCGCGGCCGAGGCCGGCGTCTCCAAGGTGACCGTCTACAACCACTTCGGCAGCAAGGAAGCCCTCTTCACCGCCGTCGTCGCGGGCGTCCTCGACGAGCCCCTGGCCGCCGACGGACAGGCGGAGGAAGGGCCCGACCTCTCACGCCTCACCCGGGCCGACGGCCCCGACGCGCTCAAGGCCGCGCTCACCGAGGCCGGTCACGCCTGGGGCCGCGCCGTACGCGCCGACACCGAGGGCCGCGCCCTGCGCACCCTCGTCGCCACCGAACTCCACCGCTTCCCCGAGCTGGGCCGCGCCTGGCGCGCGCACGGCCCGGCCGGCCACCATCCCGCCGTCGCGGACGCCCTGCGCGCCCTCGCGGACCGGGGCCTCCTCGACGTCCCCGACCTGGAGGTCGCCGTCCTCCAGCTCTACTCGCTGCTCGTCTTCCCGCACATGGTGTTCGAGCAGTACGGGGCGGAGCTCACCGAGGAACTGGGCGAGCGGCTCGTCGTCGACGGGGTGGAGATGTTCCTCGGCCGGTACGCCCCCGCGCCCTGACGTGTACGTGGCTCCTCGGGCCCAGGTGTCATCCTTGGTCTTCGACGGAACCCCGTGCGGGGAGTAAGTTACCCCCTGGGGTATCTGTGGAGGAGTGGCTGTGGAACTGGATCTCGCCGGCGCGGAGCTGAAGGCGGTACTGAACCGGCTGCGCAGGGCACAGGGCCAGATCGCCGGCGTGATCCGGATGATCGAGGAGGGCCGGGACTGCGAGGAGGTCGTGACCCAGCTGGCCGCCGCCTCCCGGGCCCTCGACCGGGCCGGGTTCGCCATCATCGCGACCGGACTCCAGCAGTGCCTGACCGACGTCGAGGACGGGCGCCGGAACGGCGAGGACCGCGACGCGATGCGGGCCCGGCTGGAGAAGCTCTTCCTCTCCCTCGCGTAGAAGCCCCGCCCGGCCCGTAGACCTTCCGGCCCGTAGACCCTCCGGCCGGTCGACCCTCCAGCCCGTCGCCCTCCGACCGGTCGGCTCTCCGGCCGGTCGCCCCCGGTCCGTCAGTCGACCGCGAGGCCCTTCAGGCGCTTCGCGATCCTCGTCAGGCGCTCGCCCTGGTAGCGGGCGGCCGCGAGGACGTTCTCGCCCGGGGCGCCGTTCGCGCCCGGGTGCGCGGTGCCGTACGGGTTGCCGCCGGCCGCGTACACCGCCGGGTCGGTGAAGCCGGGCGAGACGATGACCGAGCCCCAGTGGTGGAAGGTGTTGTAGAGCGCGAGCAGGGTGGACTCGTTGCCGCCGTGCGGGTTGTGCGCGCTGGTGAAGGCGGTCGCGGGCTTGTCCGCCATGACGCCCCGCTGCCACAGGCCGCCCGCGGTGTCGACGTACTGCTTCAGCTGTGCGGCCACGTTGCCGAAGCGGGTCGGGGAGCCGAGCGCGTACGCGTCCGCCCACTCCAGGTCCTCCAGCGTGGCGACCTCCACGTCGGTGGTGGCGTCCACATGGGCGCGCCAGGCCGGGTTGGCGTCGACGGCGGCGTCGGGGGCGAGTTCGGGCACCCGGCGCAGGCGCACCTCGGCGCCGGTCTTCTCGGCCCCCTCGGCGACGGCCTGCGCCAGCCGGTGGACGGCACCGGTGGCCGAGTAGTAGATGACGGCGACCTTGACGGACATGACGAATCTCCTCAACCGGATTACTTTCCGCTTCGGTTCGAGGTTAAGCGGATTGCTATCCGGTTCGCAAGGGCGGCGGGTATGCTCACATCGAGGAGCGACCGGAGCAGGGGGAGACGGGACGCGGACGAGGCACACGGAGAACGGCGCGCGAGGGACAGCGCGCCACGGGCAGAGGAGTCGGCAGATGAGCACGGAGAACCCGCGGGCCGGAGACACGGCGGCGGCCTCGCCGCTCGGCCTGCTCCCCACCGTCGGCGCCCCCGCCCCCGAGCGCGCCGACGCGGCCCGCAACCGGCGCAAGATCCTCGACGCGGCCGCCCGGATCGTCGCCGAGGACGGCCCCCAGGCGGTCACCATGAACCAGGTCGCCCACGCCAGCGGCATCGGCGTCGGCACCGTCTACCGCCGCTTCGGCGACGTCTCCCAGCTCCTGTGGGCGCTCCTCGACGAACGCGAGCGCCGGTTCCAGGAGGCGTACATGAGCGGCCCGACGCCGCTCGGGCCGGGCGCGCCGGCCGCCGAACGGCTCGACGCCTTCCTCGACGCGCTCGTCGACCGGGTCGGCGAGCAGCGCGAGATCCTGCTCGCCGCGCACTCCGCCGCCCCCCGCGCCCGCTACCACAGCGGCGCCTACCGGGTGATGCACACGCACGTGGCCCTGCTCATCGGGCAGCTGCGGCCCGGGTCCGACAGCGCGCTCCTCGCGCACCTGCTGCTCGCGCCGTTCTCGCCGGACGTCGTGCACCATCTGACGGTCGAGCAGGAACTGTCGGCGGACCGCCTCAAGGAGGGCGTGCGGGAGCTGCTCCGCCTGCGGGCCTGAGGGCCGAGAGCCCTCCGCCCCTCACGCCCCGCCCAGCGCCGCCAGCCCGTCCAGGACCCGTGCCAGGCCGAAGCCGTACGCGTGGTCCGCGTCGTACAGGCCGTTGTACGCGATCGCCGAGGCCTCCCCCACCCGCGTCGCCAGCGGGAACCGCGACTCGTCCAGCGCCTTGGCGAGCAGCGGCTCGTGGGCCTCCCACCACTCCCCGTCGGACATCGCGCTCTCCCGCTCCACGGCCCGCGCGTCGAGCTCCGCCCGCGCGCCGGACTGCACGAAGCCGAGGACGTACGTCAGGGCCGAGTCGCGGGCCACGTCGTCGAGGCCGAGGCCTTCGAAGGCGGCCAGCTCGTACTCGTACTTGGCCATCACGCCGGGCCCCAACGGAGCCCGTACGATGCGGAGTTCGACCAGCCAGGGGTGGCGCAGGTGCAGGGCGCGGTTGGCGTCGGCGACCGCCGTGACGCGGGCCCGCCAGGGCTCGTCGGGACGGAACGGCGGCCGGTCCACGCGGAGGAAGACGGTGTCCAGCATGAGGTCGAGGAGCTCGGCCTTGCCGGGGACGTACGTGTAGAGCGTCATCGGGGTCACGCCGAGGTGCTGGGCGACCGCGCGCATGGTCAGGGCGTCGAGGCCGCCGCCGTCGGCGAGGGCGAGGGCGGCGTCGACGACGGCGTCGACGGTGAGGCCCTGCCGGGGGCCCCGGCGTCCGGCCGGGGCGGTGGAGCCGTCGCGCCACAGGAGTTCCAGGGTGCGGGCCGGGTCGCCCGCGCCACTGCTGTTCTTCCCCTTCGCCGTCACCATGTCGTTCCGTTCCCGCCGCGTCGCGCGTCACCAGCTCTTGGCTCATTCTTGCAGGTCAGAGCCGTGAACACTAACTTCGTACGATGTATAGAGTACCCTTCCCGGGCAAGCAGGCAGACCATCGGAGGGCGCACGCATGAACCACCCCGTCGCAGCGGACAGCCACCACGTCATCCAGGTCCGCGGGGCCCGGGAGAACAACCTCAGGAACGTCGACGTCGACCTCCCCAAGCGCCGCCTCACCGTCTTCACCGGCGTCTCCGGCTCCGGCAAGTCCTCCCTCGTCTTCGGCACCATCGCCGCCGAGTCGCAGCGCCTGATCAACGAGACCTACAGCGCCTTCCTGCAGTCCTTCATGCCGTCCCTCGCCCGCCCCGACGTCGACGGACTGCACAACCTGAGCGCGGCGATCGTCGTCGACCAGGAGCGGATGGGCGCCAACTCCCGCTCCACCGTCGGCACCGCCACCGACGCGTACACGATGCTGCGGATCGTCTTCAGCCGCCTCGGCACCCCGCACGTCGGCACCTCGGGGGCGTTCAGCTTCAACCTGCCCGAGGGCATGTGTCCGCGCTGCGAGGGCGCCGGCCAGGTCTCGGACATCGACGTCGACGAGCTCGTCGACCGCACGAAGTCCCTCAACGAGGGCGCCATCACCGTGCCGGGGTACGCCGTCGACTCCTGGATGTGGCAGATCATGGCCCACTCCGGTTTCTACGACCCCGACAAGAAGCTGGCGGACTTCACCGAGCGGGAGTGGGAGGACTTCCTCCACAAGCCGTCCTGCAAGGTGAAGGTCGGCACCAACAACTTCACCTACGAGGGCCTCGTGGTGAAGCTCCAGCGGACCGTCCTCTCCAAGGACCGGGAGGCCATGCAGGCCCACATCCGGGCCTTCGTCGACCGGGCCGTCGGCTTCCGCACCTGCCCGGAGTGCGAGGGCGCCCGGCTCACCCGGGCCGCGCTGTCCTCCCGCATCGAGGGCGTGAACATCGCCGAGTGCTCGGCGATGCAGATCAGCGACCTCGCCGCGTTCGTGCGCCGGATCGAGGAGCCCTCCGTCGCCCCGCTCCTCGCCGGCCTGCGCGAGCTGCTCGACTCGCTCGTCGAGATCGGCCTCGGCTACCTCTCCCTCGACCGGTCCTCCGGCACGCTCTCCGGCGGCGAGGCCCAGCGCGTGAAGATGGTCCGCCACCTCGGCTCCCCGCTCACCGACGTCACGTACGTCTTCGACGAGCCCACCACCGGACTGCACCCGCACGACGTCCGGCGCATGAACGACCTGCTGCTGCGGCTGCGCGACAAGGGCAACACCGTCCTCGTCGTCGAGCACAAGCCCGAGGTCATCGAGATCGCCGACCACGTGGTCGACCTCGGGCCGCGGGCCGGGACCGCGGGCGGCGAGATCTGCTACAGCGGGAACGTGCCGGGGCTGCGCACCTCCGGCACCCTCACCGGGAACCACCTCGCGCACCGGGCGAAGCTCCGGACGGAGGTACGGGTGCCCACCGGCGCCCTCGCCATCACCGGCGCCACGCAGCACAACCTCAAGGACGTGAGCGTCGAGATCCCGACCGGGGTCCTGACCGTGGTCACGGGCGTGGCGGGCTCCGGGAAGTCCTCGCTGATCCACGGCAACCTGCCGGGCCGCGAGGGGGTCGTCGTCGCCGACCAGTCCCCCATCCGGGGCTCGCGCCGCTCGAACCCGGCGACGTACACGGGACTCCTCGGCCCGATCCGTACCGCCTTCGCCAAGGCCAACGGCGTCAAGCCGGCCCTCTTCAGCGCCAACTCGGAGGGCGCCTGCCCGCGCTGCAACGGCCTCGGGCTCGTCTACACCGACCTGGCCATCGCGGCGGGCGTGGCCTCGGTCTGCGAGGAGTGCGAGGGCAAGCGGTTCACGCCCGAGGTCCTCACCTACCGGCTGGACGGGAAGAACATCCACGAGGTCCTGTCCCTGTCGATCGAGGAGGCCCACGACTTCTTCACGGCCAAGAGCCAGGCCCGCACGATCCTCGGCCGCCTCAAGGACGTCGGCCTCGGCTACCTCCGCCTCGGCCAGCCGCTCAACACGCTCTCGGGCGGCGAGCGGCAGCGGATCAAGCTCGCCATCCACATGGCGGAGAAGGCCGCCGTCTACGTCCTCGACGAGCCGACCACCGGCCTCCACCTCGCCGACGTCGACAAGCTGCTCGCCCTCCTCGACCGGCTCGTCGAGGCCGGCAACACGGTCGTCGTGATCGAGCACCACCAGGCCGTGATGGCCCACGCCGACTGGCTGATCGACCTCGGCCCCGGCGCGGGCCACGACGGCGGCCGGATCGTCTTCGAGGGCACGCCCGCCCAACTCGTCGACAAGGCCGACACCCTGACCGCCCGTCACCTCAAGGAGTACGTGGGCGGCTGAGCCGGCCCCGAACGGCGCGGCGCCCCGGTCCGTGGACAGCGGTGGACCGGGGGCCGGCGCCGGTCGCAGGATCCTGCCATGACCACCTATCTGATCCTGCACGGCTACCAGAACCGCCGCCCGCCCGGGCACTGGCAGCACTGGCTCGCCGGGGAGCTGCGGGAACGCGGCCACGAGGTCCGCTACCCGCAGCTGCCCGAGCCCGAGGCGCCCGTCCTCGACGCCTGGCTCGCCGCCCTGGAGGAGCACGGCGGGCGACCGGCCGAGGGCGAGTTCGTGGTGCTCGCGCACAGCCTCTCGGTGCTGCTCTGGCTGCGCGCGGGCGCCCGCAGACCCGACGCCGACCGGGTGCTGCTCGTCGCACCGCCGTCACCGCCGGTGACCGCGTCGATCCCCGGGATCGCCGCCTTCGCCGACGGCCTCGACCTCACCGAGACGGGGCTCGACGCGCGTCTGGTGTACGGCGACGGGGACCCGTACGCCCCCGAGGGCGCCGACGTGCACTACGGCGACCCGCTCGGACTCGACAGGGACTTCGTGCCCGGCGGCGCGCACCTCAGCCCGGACTCGGGGTACGGGGAGTGGCCCTCGCTCCTGAAGTGGTGCGAGGACCCGGCGGTACGGATCGGGGCCCGGTAGCCGCGCCCGGCGGCGGCCGGGGGTGCCCGGTCCGATCCGGCCGGATCGGGCGCGAGCCCGGCCCGATCGGCAGGACATCCCCTAGGCTCGGCCGGATGTACCCGGAGACCGCACCGTACGACCAGGGACTGCTCGACGTGGGCGACGGCAACCGCGTCCACTGGGAGGTCTCCGGCAACCCGTCCGGCAGGCCCGCGCTCGTCGTCCACGGCGGGCCCGGCTCCGGTTCCTCCCCGCACAACCGGCGGTACTTCGACCCGGAGGCGTACCGCCTGGTCCTCTTCGACCAGCGCGGCTGCGGCCGCTCCACCCCGCACGCGAGCGATCCGGCCGCCGACATGGGCGTGAACACCACCGCGCACCTGGTCGCCGACATGGAGCGGCTGCGCGAGCACCTGGGGATCGACCGGTGGCTGCTGTACGGCGGCTCCTGGGGCTCCACGCTGATCCTGGCGTACGCGCAGGCCCACCCCGAGCGGGTCTCGGCGATCGTGCTCAACGGGGTGACCACCACCCGCCGCTCCGAGATCCACTGGCTGTACGAGGGAGCCGCCCGCTTCTTCCCCGAGGCGCACGCCCGCTTCCGGGCCGGCGCGGGCACGGTGGCGGGGGCCGGGACGGAGCCGTGGACCGGGGTGGAAGCGGGGACGGAGCCGGGGGCCGGGGTGTCCGGTCTGGTGGCCGCCTACGCCGCCCTCATGGGCCACCCCGACCTCGCCGTACGCCGGCAGGCCGCCGCCGACTGGTGCGCCTGGGAGGACGCCGTGCTCTCCCTGGAGGGGATGGGCACCCCGTACATCGACCGGGTCGACGACACCCGGCTCGGCTTCGTGCGGATCTGCTCGCACTTCTTCGCGCACGGCGCCTGGCTGGAGGAGGGCGCCCTGCTCCGCGACGCCCACCGGCTCGCCGGAATCCCCGGCGTCCTGGTCCACGGCCGCGGCGACCTGGCCGGGCCCCTCGACACCGCCTGGGAGCTGGCGCGGGCCTGGCCGGACGCCCGGCTCCGGGTGATCGAGGGCGCCGGTCACCTGGGCGGCGAGGAGACCCGGAAACACCTGCTCAGCGCCCTGGACGGCTTCGCGAAGGGGTGAATCCACCGGGCGGACGCCCGGCCCCGGCGGGATGATCGGTACATGAGCACCAAGTCCACGGGCCCCCGCTCCCAGACCCCCGACATCCACCTCGCGCAGCAGCCGGACGCCGACGCGCTGCTCGGCCGGTCCCCGCTCGCCGCGCTCGTCGGCATGCTCCTCGACCAGCAGGTTCCGATGGAGTGGGCCTTCTCGGGGCCGTACACCATCGCCTCGCGGCTCGGCGCGGACGATCTCGACGCGCACGAGATCGCCGCCCGGGACCCGGAGGAGTTCGCCGCGCTGCTCTCCGAGAAGCCGGCCGTGCACCGCTACCCGGGGTCGATGGCGCAGCGCGTGCAGCAGCTGTGCGCCTTCCTGGTCGAGGAGTACGGGGGTGACGCCGAGGCCGTGTGGGCGGACGCGGCGACCGGGAAGGAGCTGCTCGCGCGGCTCCAGGCGCTGCCCGGTTTCGGCAAGCAGAAGGCGCAGATCTTCCTGGCCCTGCTCGGCAAGCAGTACGGGGTGCGGCCGGCGGGCTGGCGGGAGGCGGCGGGGCCGTACGGCGAGCAGGGCGCGTACCGCTCGGCGGCCGACATCACGGGTCCGGAGTCGCTGGCGAAGGTGCGGGCGCACAAGCAGGAGATGAAGGCGGCAGCGAAAGCCGCGAAAGCCGCCAAGGATGCGAAACCATCCGGGAATTGATAATTCCAGATGTCAATCCTGCTCAAGGTGACAGGAATTGTGGAGAAGGTGTTCACAGGAGGCCCCGCAGATCGCTAACTTCCCCTCAACCTCGTCCGTAACGGGAAGGACTTCTGTGAACGCTACCCAGCGCCGAGCCGCGGCCATTCTGGCCGCCGCCGCCCTCGCCACCCCGCTGGTCCTCAGTGGCACCGCGACCGCGAAGCAGGACCCCAACGCGGCCCCCGCTCGCGATGCCGCCAAGCTGGCGAAGAAGCTGGTCCGCGAAACCACCGGTCAGGACGCCTTCAAGCACCTGCAGAAGTTCCAGGCGATAGCCGACTCGGCCGGCGGTCACCGCGCGGCCGGCTCCCTCGGCCACGACGCCTCGGCCGCGTACGTGTACACGCAGCTCAAGAAGGCCGGCTACAACGTCTCGTACCAGAGGTTCGACTTCGAGTACACGGAGACGCAGGCCGAGAAGGCCTCCGTCGTCTCGCCCGCGCCGCGCACGCTGGACATCAAGGCGATGACGTACACCAAGTCGACCCCGGTCGGCGGCATCACGGCCGGCCTCGTGGCCGTTCCCGTGGACGCGGACGGCACCACCGGCTGCGAGCCGGGCGACTTCGCGAGCGGCACCTTCACCGGCAAGATCGCGCTGATCAAGCGCGGTGGCTGCACCTTCGCGGTGAAGCAGGAGAACGCCGCCGCGGCCGGTGCCGCCGCCGCGATCATCTACAACAACACCGACGGCGCCCTCTCCGGCACCCTCGGTGCCGCGACCGCCGGCAAGATCCCGACCGGTGGTCTCACCCAGGCCGAGGGCAACCAGCTCGCCGCCGACCTCGCGAACGGCCCGGTCTCGCTCTCCCTGGAGATCCGCCAGCTCCAGCAGATCCGTTCCACCAACAACGTCATCGCGGAGACGAAGGGCGGCAACGCCGCCAACACCGTGATGCTCGGCTCGCACCTCGACTCCGTCACCGCCGGCCCCGGCATCAACGACAACGGCTCGGGCTCCGCCGGTCTCCTGCAGACCGCCCTGGAGCTCGCCGCGTCGAAGGAGAAGGTCCGCAACAAGGTCCGCTTCGCCTGGTGGTCGGCGGAGGAGAACGGTCTCCTCGGCTCCGAGCACTACGTGAAGAACCTGACCGCGCTCGACAAGAGCGAGATCAAGCTCTACCTGAACTTCGACATGATCGCGTCGCCGAACTACGGCCTGTTCGTCTACGACGGCGACGACTCGGACGCCACCGGCGCCGGCGCGGGCCCGGCGGGCTCGGCCCAGCTGGAGCGCGACATCAACGACTTCCTCGACAAGGGCGGCATCCCGCACGAGGGCACCGACTTCACCGGCCGCTCCGACTACGGCCCGTTCATCGGGGTCGGCATCCCCTCCGGCGGTACGTTCACCGGCGCCGAGGGCATCAAGACCGCCGGCCAGGCCGCCAAGTTCGGCGGCCAGGCGGGCATCGCGTACGACGTGAACTACCACGCCAAGGGCGACGACCTGAAGAACGTCAACCGCAAGGCGTTCGACATCAACATCGACGTCATCGCCAACGCCGTGGGCACCTACGCCCACGACATCTCCTCGCTCCGCAAGCCGGTCGTCTCCGTCCCGACCACGGGCGACGCGGGCAGCGGCGGCGGCCTGCACGGCGACCACCACGAGGTCACCGAGTAGGACCCGTCCCCGTGAGGACCGTCACCGCCCGCGGCGGGCGGTCCCGAAGATCGACCGGCTGATCTCCCGGCCCAGCTGGGTGCCGATCGACCGGGCGAGGGACGTGAAGATCCCACTGCCCACCACCTGTTCGGCGAGCGAGGGTTCCGGCTTCGGAGCCCTCGCTCCGCCTTTCGCGGACTCCTTCCCGGCCTCCTTCGCGGCCTTCTCGGCCTCCTTCGCCGCCGCCGCCTCCAGGGCCGCCGCCTCCGCCGCCCGCTGCTCGGCCGTCAGCTTCTCGTACGCCGACTCGCGGTCCACCGCCACCGCGTACCGCCCGTACAGCGCCGAGCCCTTCACCGCCGCGTCCAGGGCCGCCGCGTCGACCGGCCCCATCAGCGACTCCGGCGCCCGCAGCCGGGTCGCCGCCACCGGCGTCGGGGCACCCCGCTCGCTCAGTACGGTGATCACCGCCTCGCCCGTACCGAGGCCCGTGAGCACCTCCTCCAGGTCGTACGGCGAGTTCGGGAAGGTCCGCACCGTCGCCTTGAGGGCCTTCGCGTCGTCCGGCGTGAAGGCGCGCAGCGCGTGCTGCACCCGGTTGCCGAGCTGGGCGAGCACGTCCGAGGGCACGTCCTTCGGCGTCTGCGTCACGAAGAAGACGCCGACCCCCTTCGAGCGGATCAGCCGCACGGTCTGGGTGATGGAGGCCAGGAACGCCTTCGACGCCCCGCCGAAGAGCAGGTGCGCCTCGTCGAAGAAGAAGACCAGCTTCGGCTTCTCCAGGTCGCCGACCTCAGGAAGGTCGTGGAAGAGGTCCGCCAGCATCCACATCAGGAAGGTCGAGAAGAGCTGCGGCTTGTCCTGCACGGCCGGCAGCTCCAGGACCGAGACGACACCCCGCCCGTCCGCCGCCGTCCGCAGGAAGTCGGACGTGTCGAACTCCGGCTCCCCGAAGAAGTCCCCCGCGCCCTGCTGCTCGAAGGCCGTGATCGACCGCAGGATCACCCCGGCCGTCACCGTCGAAAGACCGCCGATCCCCTTGAGCTCGGCCTTCCCGGTGTCCGAGACCAGGAACGCCACCACCGCCCGGAGGTCCTTCAGGTCCACCAGCTCCAGGCCCTTGGCGTCGGCGTAGTGGAAGATCAGGCCGAGCGACTGCTCCTGCGTCTGGTTGAGCTGGAGCACCTTCGACAGGAGTACGGGGCCGAAGCTGGTCACCGTCGCGCGCACCGGGATGCCGGGGCCGGTGCCGCCGAGGCCGTAGAACTCGCAGGGGAAGCCGGTCGCCCGCCACTCCTGGCCGACCTGGGCCGCCCGCTCCCTGACCTTCTCGCCGTCCTGGCCGGGGGCCGAGACGCCGGAGACGTCACCCTTGATGTCGGCGAGGAAGACCGGCACGCCGTGCGCCGAGAGCTGCTCGGCGATCAGTTGGAGCGTCTTCGTCTTGCCCGTGCCCGTCGCGCCGGCCACCAGGCCGTGGCGGTTGAGGACGGGAAGCGGGATGCGGATCGGCGCGTCCGGGTGACAGACGCCGTCCCAGAGCAGAGCCCCCAGATCGAGTGCCGCGCCCTCGAAGGCGTACCCGGCGGCGATCTCGGCGGCGGGCCCGTCGAGGGGAGCGGCCGGGGCCTCCGGCCGCGCTCCGGGCCCGGCTTCCGGGGCTCCCGGGGCCTCCGGGGAGGCGGGCGCCGCTTCGGCCGGAGGGGCCTCCGAGGCCCCTCCGGCGTCGGCCGGTGGCTGCTCGCTCACGCTCATCACGGCACCCCAATTTCGGTTTTGTCACGGTTTGCACCAGCATCCCACTGCCCATGCATGGCTGCGCCGGGAGCCGCTCGCCCGGTAGGCTTTCCGTGTGATCTTCAAGCGCATCGGAAACGGAAAGCCGTATCCCGACCACGGCCGGGAAAGCACCCGGCAGTGGGCGGACGTCGCCCCGCGCCCGGTCCGCCTCGATCAGCTGGTCACCACCAAGGGCCAGCTGGACCTGGAGACGCTGCTCGCCGAGGACTCCACCTTCTACGGCGACCTCTTCGCGCACGTCGTGAAGTGGCAGGGCGATCTCTACCTCGAGGACGGACTGCACCGCGCCGTCCGCGCGGCGCTCCAGCAGCGTCAGGTGCTGCACGCCCGCGTTCTGGAAATGGACTGACGGCGCCCACCGGCCCCGTCCCCGCTGACCCTTTCGGGGTCAGTTCGCCCCCATCCGGACGCGATCACATGATCATCAAGTAGGCATCGCCGACGGGCGGCATTACGCTGCGCTCATGAGCATGCTCACTCCCCCTGGAATGGGCGGAAAGTACCGCATCACAGGGGACACCTACCCCCGCATGCGCCGCCCGCGGCGCCGGCGCAGGATCGTCCTCGCGGCCGCCGCCGCCGTGGTCGTGCTCGGCGCGGCCGGCTGGGGCACGCTCCAGCTCGTCGACGTCTTCTCCGGCGACGAGGGCAAGAAGACGACGGCCGGGAAGCAGTCCGACTGCAAACCCGCCCCGAAGGCGACCGGCGCGCCCGCCACCGCGCTCCCCAAGCCCGGCCAGATCACGGTCAACGTCTACAACGCGACCCCGCGCAGCGGTCTCGCCAAGACGACCGCGGACGAGCTCAAGAAACGCGGCTTCAAGATCGGCAAGGTGGGGAACGCACCCACCGCCTACGACAAGAAGGTTCCCGGCGCGGGTCTGCTGCTCGGTGCCACGACCGCCACCAAGGGCGTCTTCCCGGTCCTCGGCACCCAGCTCAAGGGCGCCACGACCAGGACGGACACCCGGGCCACGGCGGACGTGGACCTGATCATCGGGACCGCCTTCAAGAACCTGTCCCCGAAAACGACGGCGGACGCGGCCCTGGTCGCCCTGACCAGGCCCGCGCCCGTACCGACCGGAAAGTGCTGACGCTCCGGCCGACGCACCCCTGAGGAGCCGCTCGGCGGAGCCGATGGTTCCGCTGTTCGGCGGAGCCGACAGCTCCTTTACTCGGCGGAGCCGTACATGCGGTCGCCCGCGTCGCCCAGGCCCGGGACGATGTAGCCGTTCTCGTTGAGACGCTCGTCGACCGAGGCCGTCACGACGGTGACGGGGGTGCCCGCGAGCTCCCGCTCCATGACCTCGACGCCCTCCGGGGCGGCGAGGAGCACGACCGCGGTCACGTCGTCCGCGCCACGCCTGATGAGCTCCTGGATCGCCGCGACCAGCGTGCCGCCGGTCGCCAGCATCGGGTCCAGGACGTACACCTGGCGGCCCGAGAGGTCCTCCGGCATCCGCGTGGCGTAGGTCGACGCCTCCAGCGTCTCCTCGTTGCGGATCATGCCGAGGAAGCCGACCTCGGCGGTCGGGAGCAGCCGGACCATGCCGTCGAGCATGCCGAGCCCGGCGCGCAGGATCGGGACGACCAGCGGACGCGGGTACGAGAGCTTCACGCCGGTCGTGGGCGTGACGGGGGTCTCGATGTCGACCTGCTCGGTCCGGACGTCCCTGGTGGCCTCGTAGGCGAGCAGGGTGACCAGCTCGTCGGCGAGCCGACGGAAGGTCGCGGAATCCGTGCGCTTGTCGCGCAGAGTGGTGAGCTTGTGGGCGACCAGAGGGTGGTCGACGACGTGGAGACGCATGACTCAACAGTAGCCCGCCGCGCACTGGCATCGACCCACGCCGCTGGGGGAAGGTGGGGGACACAGGGACCCAGCGATGGGGTGGAGTGACCCATGCCCGACCTGGAACGACCGGCCGAGGGAACCGCCGAGAGGGCGGCACGGAAGCCGGAGCAGGAGACCGACGCGGAGCGCCGCAGGCGACGCGCCCAGTTCCTCCGCGAGCTGAACGAGGCCAAGGCGCTGCGCGAGCGCGTGCAGCCGAGACGCGCGCGGGCCGCCCGGATGCGCCAGCAAATGCGGATGCGGACCTTCCGCTGGTGAGGGGCCCGCCCGCGCCGACCTGCGGCCCTCCCCGGTGCGCCCCCTGCGTGCGCCGGGGTCGCACGCCCGCCCTATGGCGGGGTCGTTCAGACTGATGCACGACGCAAGAGCCGAAGACCTCTCCTGTGGGCGCCGTTTCTGTCACGATGCCGATTGGGCGGGCCTTCAGCAGGGCGCCGCCGGATCGTCACACCTCTGATCAGTGGGAGAGAGTCAGGTGTACTTCGCCGCACTGCTCGCGCGCACCGAAGACGGGTGGGAAGCGAGCGACACGGAGCTCGACGACGTGGAGACCCTGTCGGATCTGACCGAGCTCGCTCGCGAGGCCTCGGACGACGACACGGTGATCGTCTTCATCGAGCAGGAGGACGCGTGGTTCGGGATCGTACGGATCGAGGGTGAGGAAGACCCTCGCATCTACGTCTCGGACGGCGCCGCCGCCGCCCGTTCCTCGTACGGGGAGATCCTCACCCGGGAGATTCTCGGCGACGACCTGGACGAGCTCGTCGACGAGCTCGAGTCGCTGGACCTGGACGGCACGGAGGACGGGGAGCCGCTCGACGGCGCCCCGGACGAGGACGACGAGGAGACGAGCGTCGCCGCGGAGGCCGTACCGGCCGCTCCGGTCGGCGACCGGCTGATCCTCGCGGACCTCGGCCTGTCTCCGGCCGACCTGCTGGCACTCGAAACCGACGCGCTCTCGGAGATCGCGGACGCGCTGGGGGCCGCCGAGGTCCTGGAGGCCGTCCGCTAGTGGCACCCGCTGTACCTGTTCCCGACCCCGTGAGCGGTCCCGTGAGCGGTGGTCGGGAGTCCGATCCCGTACGGGACCCCTGGCGGGCTGCCATGCGGATCGCTCTCGCCGAGGCCGACGCTGCCGTGCCGGCCGGTGACGTACCGGTCGGCGCGGTCGTGCTCGCCCCCGACGGCACGGTGATCGCCCGCGCGCACAACGAGCGTGAGGCGACCGGTGACCCCACCGCGCACGCGGAGGTACTGGCGCTGCGGCGCGCGGCCGCGGCGACCGGGGAGTGGCGTCTGACGGGCTGCACGCTCGTCGTGACCCTGGAGCCGTGCGTGATGTGCGCGGGCGCGCTCGTCCAGTCGCGGGTCGATCGGGTGGTGTTCGGCGCGCCGGACGAGAAGGCCGGCGCGACCGGTTCGCTCTGGGACCTCGTGCGGGACCGGCGGCTCAACCACCGCCCCGAGGTGATCGAGGGCGTGCTCGGCGAGGAGTGCGCGGAGCAGCTGACGGCCTTCTTCCGCACCCGCTGAGCCCCCTCCCGACCTCGCCGGGGATACGGATTTCATCGCGGCGGAAGTTTCGGCTAAGCTCTCTCTCGGTAGCGTGTCCGAGCGGCCGAAGGAGCTCGCCTCGAAAGCGAGTGTGGGGAAACTCACCGAGGGTTCAAATCCCTCCGCTACCGCTTCAGAAGGGGCCCGACGCATCAGCGTCGGGCCCCTTCGGCGTATCCCCGGCATCGCCGGAGGCACGGGAAAGGCCCCGGCCGCGCTCGGGGCCGCACCGGACCGGCCATGCCCGCAGTATTCAATACGGCAGGCCCCGACGGCACGACGTTCACGATC
>NZ_JBEOXR010000029.1:0-97993 GCF_040296665.1 Streptomyces sp. NPDC002057 | reverse complement strand
GGGGCGCCGGGGCGGGCGCGGGGGCGGCCCCGGGGGCGGGCGGCGCCCCCCCCCCGCCACAGGGTCGCGCGGGGGTGTTACAGCGCCGGGTGGGCGTTCTTCAGGAGCTCCTGGAACTGGGCCGAGAACCACTGGCCCGAGATCGGGGCGTCCGGCAGCGCGCCCGACATGCTGTTCCCGTTACGGGCGTTGCCCGTGTAGGTCGGGTCGCACATCCGGTCGAAGCCCTTGCCCTCGTTGTTCGGGATCTCCTTGCTGGCGCCGTCGGACTCGCCCGGGGGCTTCATCCAGACGTACGCGTCGATGCCCGTGGCGGGCGCCGCCTGCGGCCGCTCGCCGAGACCCGCGCCGGACTGGTTGCACCAGTTGCCGAGGTGGATGCGCCGGTCGTAACGGCCGCCGTTGACGTAGGTGTCGACGCTGGTCGTCGCGCCCGGGGCGGTGGGCCGGGCGGTGCCGCCCCAGCCGTTGCGGGAGGTGTCGATCAGCATGCCGAGGCCGCTGTCGAAGCCGAGCTGGACCAGCTTGGCACGCATGGCCTGGGCGTAGGACAGCTCGTCGGTGTACCGGTTCCAGTCGACCCACTTCGACTGGCGCACGGAGACGCCGTTCACGCTGTCGCCGATCGTGAAGTGGTTCTCCTTCAGCGCGCTGTAGTTGGCGGTGTTGACGATGAAGCCGTGGACGTTGGAGAGCGTGGAGCCCTCGGCGGTGGCCGCCTGCTTGAACAGTTCGGCGGAGGGGCCGAAGTTGTCGTCCCAGCCGAGCCAGCCGTGGTGGCCGGCGTCCACGTAGTTGTAGACGTTGCCGATCGCGCCGAGCTTCCTGAGCGCGTAGCCGACGCCGGTGACGTAGTTGCCGTTGGCCTTCATGACGTCGCAGTTGGGCGTGGCGGTCGGGCGGCCGGAGACGTTGGTGACGAGGTTGGGCAGCGAGTCGATCTCGACCGTGGTGACGATCCGCAGCCCCGCGTACTTGGGATCGGAGAGGATCGCGGCGATCGGGTCGATGTAGTCGGTCTTGT
This sequence comes from Streptomyces sp. NPDC002057, assembly GCF_040296665.1. Taxonomy (NCBI): domain Bacteria; kingdom Bacillati; phylum Actinomycetota; class Actinomycetes; order Kitasatosporales; family Streptomycetaceae; genus Streptomyces; species Streptomyces sp. NPDC002057. The sequence continues at coordinate 96,969 of NZ_JBEOXR010000029.1, read as the reverse complement.
AGCGGCCGATCTCGGTCGGGCCGAGCTCGCCGTTGGAGGCGAGCGCGGCGCAGTCGCGGCCCGGCAGGTTGTAGACGACCAGCTGGACGACGAGCTCGCCGGCGCCCTTCTGCCGGAGGGCCTCGTCGAGGTGGGCGCGCAGGCCCATGGAGGTGGCGGAGCCGTTGACGGCGGCGATCCGGTCCAGCCAGACCCCGGTGGGCCGGCCGGAGATCTTCGTGCCGCCGGGCTCGGCCGCCGCCTTCGCCGCCCACTCCGGGTTCACGTACACCTTGGCGCCGGCGTACGGGTTGTCGGCCTTGCCGCCGGCCGGCGGCGGGGTGGTGGGAGGCGTGGTCGGGGGCGTCGTGGGCGGGGTGGTCGGCGGCTGGGTCGGCTCGGTGGCGCCGTTGCAGACGACCCCGTTCAGCTTGAAGGTGGCCGGTACGGCGTTGGTGCCGCTGTACGAGCCGTTGAAGCCGAAGGAGGTCGAACCCCCCGTGGCCAGGGTCCCGTTGTAGGAGAGGTTCTTGGCGGTGACGGCGGCGCCGGACTGGGTGATCGTGGCGTTCCAGCCCTGGGTGACCCGCTGGTTGCCCGCGTAGGACCATTCGAGGGTCCAGGCGGCCACGGGGTCACCGGTGTTGGTGACGGTCACGTCGGCGCCGAAGCCGGTGTTCCACTGGTTGGTGATCCGGTAGTCGACCCGGCAGCCGGGGGCCGCGGCGCCGGCGGTGGCGGTGCCGAGGGCGGTGGCGGTGGCGCCGGTGGCCGTGATGAGGCCGAGGGCCGCCAGGAGGGCGGTGCGGCTGGTGCTTCTGGTGCGGCTCATGCGGGTGGGTGTTCCTTTCAGGACGTCGGATCAGGAAGTGGGATCAGGGGGGGCGGGATCAGGGGGGGGGGCGGGATCAGGGGGTGAGGCCGCGCAGGTGATCGCGCAGCCCGATGCCGAACGCGGTGGGAGTGCCGTCGTACGAACTGATCAGCGCGGGACCCGAGTTGCAGTTCCAGGTGTTCCAGGTCCAGCCCAGGTACGAGAGACGGCGGTCGTCGAACCACGTCATGACGCGGTCGATGAACCCGTGTCCGCAGGTGTTCTCGCCGATCTCGCCGGCGAGGAGGGGAACCTCGGCGGCCACCGGGGCGAGGGTGGTGTTCCAGCACGTCTCGTCGGAGCAGGTGTTGAAGTTGTAGACGTGCCAGGCGGCGGCCAGATTGTCCGCCGGGTCGGTGGGGGCGTACGCGAGCCACTGGCTCAGGTCGTTGGAGTACGCGATGCCCGGGACGAGGACGAGGTTCCTTGCTCCCGTGGCGCGGACCGCGTCCACCAGGTCCTGCATGCCGGCGACCTCGTAGCCGATGCCCGGGCAGCTGCCGCCGTCGCGCCAGCAGGTCCACGCCTGGGTCGCGGTGGAGGTCGCCCGGTCCGGATAGGGCTCGTTGAACAGGTCGAACACGACGCGCCGGTCGTTCTTGAAGGTGTTCGCCACCGAGGTCCAGAACGCCGGGGTGTACCGGGCGCCGGGCATCGGCTTCTGGCAGGAGGCGTGCACGTCGGAGCAGCCCGCCGAGTTGCCCGTGTACAGACCGTGCGTCCAGTGCAGTTCGACCACGGGTGTCATGCCGTGGGCGAGGACCCTGTTCACCAGGTCCCTGACCGCGTCGACGTAGGGCGTGCCGCGGTACGCGGGCTTGATGTTGTCGAGGCCGAGCCAGCACTCCTCGTTGAGGGGGATGCGGACCGTGTTGGCCTTCCAGTCGGCGATGGCCCTGACCGAGGCGTCGTCGACGGGGCCGTCGAAGAAGCCGTGGCCCTGGACGCACATGAACTCACCGCCGGAGCGGTTGACGCCGAGGAGGCGTCGGGTGGCGCCGTTCTGGTCGGTGAACCTGTTCCCGGACACGCTGAGTTCGGGCGCGCCGGTGACCGGGGTCGGTGTGGTCGGGGGAGTGGTGGGCGGTGTGGTCGGAGGGGTGGTCGGCTCGGTGGGTGTGGGTGTGGGTGTGGGTGTGGGTGTCGGCGTCGGGGGGACGTCGGTGTCGCACGGGGCGCCGTTGAGCGTGAACGCGGTGGGAGCCGTGTTGGCGCCCGACCAGGAGGCGATGAAGCCGCCCGACACCTTCGCTCCCGTGCCGAGCGCGGCGTTCCAGCTCTCGTTCACGACCGTGACGGCGGTCCCGGACTGGGACCACTTCCCGCCCCAGCCCTGACTGACGGACTGGCCGGCCGGGAACCTGAAACCGAGGCTCCAACCGCTCAGCGGAGCGGCGTTGTTGGTGATCGTGACGGCGCCCTGATAGCCGCCGGCCCACTGGCCGACGACCGAGTACTCCACCGTGCAGACGGGTGCGGCCGCGGCTCCTGAGGCCGCACCCGAGAGGGCGAACGCGGTGCTCGCCATCGTGAGCGCCGCTCCGGAGAGCAGCGCGAACAGACGTGGGGGATGTCGCATGAGCGAGTCCTCGCAGCGAGGGCACACCTGTGACGGTGTGCCGACCGGACGGATTCGCTCCCACTGGTCGGCCAGACCGTAGCGTCAACTGCCGCCAAGGAAAAGAGGTGTTGGGTGAATTTCCTCGTCCGTTGCCTTCGACTCTTCACGCACCTTGACGCCGCAGCGCCCCAACTGCACAGTGGGAGCGCTCCCACTGGTTCACAGCTTGTCTCCAGGCACGTTCCGCTCTTCGCTCCCCCCGCCTCCACGAGCCGCGAGGAGAACCACCCGCATGCCACGCCTCCGACCGAGAACGAGCCCACGCCGGCAGCACCGTCGCCGCGGGCCCCGCGCTCGTGGCCTCCCCGAGCGGGCGACACCCACCTCACCGCGACCCCCGCCGCGCCCGTCTTCACGTACCACCGGCTCTGGGTCCAGGCGGACCTCGCCCCGGCCATGGGCTCGTACGCCGAGCGGCTCGCGCGGCAGCCGCCCCGCAGGGAGCGGCTCGGCGTACGGCGAGGCCGGGCGGCCGCCGGAAGGCGCCGCCCGGCCCGCACGCGCACCCGGGCGGTCCGCGGGATCAGGCGCCCGTCGTGGAGCCCGGGCGGACGATCATCAGGACGACGATGACCGCCCAGAGGACGTTGAACATCCCGGTGGTCATGGAGAGCCGGGACGCGATCGGCCGCGCCTCCCGCTCCGGCGCCGCGCCCTCGGCCAGGGCGAGCAGGCGTCGCTGGCCCGGCAGGATCGCCAGGCCGAGGAGGGCCGCGGCGGCGACGGTGAGCAGGAGCGAGACGATCAGCCACGCGTCGGTCAGCACGCCGAGCTGGGCGCCGGTGGCGATGCCGAACACCGGGACGACGACACCCGCCACGGCGTACCCGGCGCAGACCCGGTGGAGCAGCCTGGCCGTCCCGGTCCCGGTGTCCCTGCCGGTCAGGGTCCCGGCCTCCCCGGGGTGCGCGTCGGGCTCCCCGCCTCCGAAGGCCCGTAGTGCGACGCGCGGGAACATCGACGCCGCCACGGTGATCGATCCGACCGTGACGATCGCGACCAGGACGTGGACGGACAACAGGAACTCGGTCACGACGTGTGCCTCCGCGGGGGATGCCGAGCAGAAGCTCGATGGACTGGCTGCCAATATGTTGGCTACCAATACATACACTGCCTACGGCTCTCTTGTGTAGGCTGCCTACCTATGAAGGCGGATGCGGTGCGAGGGCACCTGGACGGACTGCTGCTCGCGGTGCTCGAACCGGGCCCGCTGCACGGCTACGCGATCATCGCCGCGGTCCAGAGCCGCAGCGGGGGCGTGCTCGAACTGCGGACGGGCACGATCTACCCGGCCCTGAACCGGCTGGAGCGGGTCGGACTCCTGAGCAGCAGCTGGCAGTCCTCGGGCGAACGGCGCCGGCGCTGCTACGAGCTCACCGACGCGGGCCGGCACACGCTCGCCGGCGAACGGACCGCGTGGAACGAGTTCACCGCCGCGATCGGCTCGGTCCTGAACCCCGCCACACCGCCCGGGCTCGCCACGTGAACGCCGCCGCCACCGGCCCCGACCCCCTCGCGGAGTACGTCGCCGACCTCGACGCGGCCCTCCACGGACCGGCCCGGGCCAAGGCCCGGCTGATCGAGGAGATCCGCGGCGGGCTCGCGGACACGGCGGATGCCCACGTCGAGCAGGGGGTCCCGCGCCGGGACGCGATCGGCGCGGCGGTACGGGAGTTCGGCACCGTCGGTGAACTCGTCCCCGGCTGCCAGCGCGAACTGACCCTCGCCCAGGCCCGCCACACCGCCCGGGCGGTCGCCCTCACCGCCCCCTTCCTGATCGCCTGCTGGTACCTGGCCGGGGCCCCCGACCACGACCTGACGGGGCTGATCCCCCGCACCGCACAGCTCCTCGCCGTGCACCTGGCCGGTGTCGCCATCGCCGCCACCCTGCTCGCCGCCGGGACGCTCGCGATCACCGGCACCCTCGCCCGCAGGCTGCCCACACCGCCCCGGCTGCCGCTCGTGGTGGCCTGGACGGGCACCACCGCGGGCATCGCCCTGGCGGTCACGACCCTCGCGCTCGCCACCGCCTCCGCCCTCGCCACCGACTGGCCCCTGCTCGCCTTCGCGGGCGCGCTCGCGGCCGCCTCCCACGCCGTCGTGGCGGCCTCGGCCCGCGCCTGCCGCCGCTGCGCCCGCCTCCCGGTCTCCGGAACACCGGCCCGCTGACCGCTCCGCACCACCCTTCGCCGCAATCCCGCCGGCCACCGCGTCGCACGGCGAGGAGCCCCTTACCGGCCCGGCCGTCCGCGTGGGAAGCGCGAGATGACGGCCCGGTCGGCCACGATGGAGCCATGAGCCACGGTTTCGAGACACGCACCCTGGACGTCACCACGGGGAGGGCGGAGACGGTCCACGACCTGACCCAGGAGTGCGCCTCCTTCCTCGCCGAGGTGGCACAGGGACGGGACGGACTCCTGAACGTCTTCGCACCCCACGCGACCACGGGCGTGGCGCTGATCGAGACCGGATCGGGAAGCGACGACGACCTGCTGTCGGCCCTCCACCACCTGCTCCCCGCCGACGAACGCTGGCAGCACCGCCACGGCAGCCGGGGACACGGCCGCGACCACGTCCTGCCGGCCATCGTCCCGCCCCACGCGACGCTCCCCGTGATCGCCGGCGAACTGGCTCTCGGCACCTGGCAGTCGGTGTGCCTCGTCGACACCAACAAGGACAACCCCCACCGCCAGGTGCGCCTCTCGTTCCTCGGGTGACGGGCCCGGCGGCTCCTGGGGCCTCGTGCTCAGCAGGGGCGGCCGGCGCCCGCACGGTGGCCGACCAGGGCGGGGACGGCCCTCGGGTGGTCGACGCGGGTGCGCAGGACCGGGGTCCAGCCCGCGTCCGGCCGCAGCGGCTCGTCGGGGAACTGCGCGTTGTGGACGGCGAGGAGGTCCACCGGCCGGCCGTTCACGTAGTTGCCCGCGGTGGTGACCGGCGCGTCCTTCCACCTCTTCAGGATCTTCCCGGCCGGCACCCCCTCGGCCAGCGTGAACGCGTTCTTCTCCGCGAAGAGCCGGGACTCCAGCCCGACCCCGAGGCTGTACGCGTAGGGGGCGGCGCTCGGCACCACGAAGTGGTTGTTGTACGCGTCGACCTGCCCGAACCGGACCCGGGGCGCCCGCTCGACCACGTTCTCGAAGAGGTTGTGGTGGAGGGTGACCCGCAGCTTCCCCCGGTCGGTGGCGCCCGCGCTGTCGCTGTTGCCGATCATCAGGGTCTTGTCGTGGTCGGTGAAGACGTTCCAGGAGACGGTGACCAGGTCCGCGCCCCGCACGATGTCCAGCTCGCCGTCGTGCCGCTGGTAGACCTCCCCGTAGTACGAGGGCAGCGAACTGTCCGGGTGGGCCCCGTCGGTGAAGGTGTTGTGGTCGATCCAGACATGGGTGGAGCCGTACACGACGAGGCTGTCGTACTCGGAGTTCCACGCCCCGGTCGCGCCGTCCGTCGGGTCCCACTGCGGGAAGCAGTCGAGCGGGCTCTCCAGCGTGAGGTCACGGACCACGACGTTGTCGACGCCCTGCACCTGGAGGCTGCCGCCGGTGATCCCGGCGTTCCCGCCGACACCGCTGATCGTGGTGTTGGCGGGCACCCTGACCTTGATCGCCTCGCCCTGGGCGGTCGCGGACGCGGCCCGCAGCTCCTCCTGGGGGCCGCTGACCACGTTCTCGTACCCCCAGACGGCGGGGTCGTAGTCGGCGAGGTAACGGGCGAAGTCGTAGCCGGGCGCCTCGAAGGCGGCGCAGCCGGCGGCGGTGGCGTTCAGCGTGCCGACCACCTTGACGATCCTTGGCTCGGTGCCGGGCACGGCGAGCGCGGCCCGGAACTCCTCCCAGGTGGTGACGGTGAAGACCCGCGAGGCGGGGGCGGCGGCCCCGCCGGTGGTGCCGGTGCCCGCGGACGCCCAGCCGTCACCGGCCGGGAGCGTCACACGGGCGGGGTCGGCGCTCGGGCGCGGGGCGGCGTGGGCGCCGGCCGCGGGGGCGGTGACCGTCAGGGCGAGGGCGGCCGCGGCCACCGCTCCCCGTCGCGTACGTCGGTTCATGGACGGCTCTCCTCGGAGGTGGCGGTGCGGGGGGAACGAGGTGTGGAATCGGGTGCGGGTGCCGACGGGGGCGCGGTCTCGGGTGCGGGCCAGGTGATCAGGCCGGCGGGGATCTCGGTCTCGGTGCGGCGCGTCTCGCGCGGCGCGAGGACCTGGGTGCGGAGCAGCTCGGCGACGACCAGGCGGGCCACCGCGATCGCCCCCGGCGGGTTGAAGTGCGTGTCGTCCCGCTCGGTCGCCGTCCAGTTGAAGTACGACTTCGTGGCCTCGGGGCCGAGCCGCTGCCACAGGGCGAGCGACAGCGCCGCGATGTCCAGGAGCGGGACGTCCGACGTGCGGGCGGTCTCCCGCATCGCCGCCGGATACGCCCCGTGGGTGCGCAGCGCGGTGCCGTCCGCGTCGAACCCGCGCCGCTCGACGGAGGTGGCGAGCACCGGGAGCGCGCCCCGCGACCGCGCGGCCTCGACGAAGACCCGCAGGTTGTCCTGGTAGGTGGTCCACGGCTCGGTGAAGCGGCGGGGGTCGGCGGCCTTCTGGTCGTTGTGGCCGAACTGGACCAGGAGCAGGTCGCCCGGGCGGAGCGCCGTCAGGAGGGTGTCGAGCCGCCCCTCGTCGAGGAAGCTCTTGGTGCTGCGCCCGTCGACGGCGTGGTTGGCGACCCGCACGCCCCGGTGCAGGAAGAAGGGGAGGGCCATGCCCCAGCCCGTCTCGGGCGCGGCGTCGGAGTACTTCTGGGCGGCCGTGGAGTCGCCCGCGAGGAAGAGGGTGCGCATGCGGGGGGTGTCCTTGGGAACGGGCCGGGGAAGCCCCGGCCAGGGCGAGCGCGAGGCCCGCCCCGGCCGTGACCACCGCGCGGCGGCCTGCGCTCACGGGTTCTGCCGCTTCCATTCGGCCTGCGCCGCGTTCAGCTGCTCGGCGAGGTGGTCGAGGAACTCCTTCGCGGTGGACGTGCCGAGCAGGACCTTCTGGAAGCCCGACTCGTTCTCGGCCTTGGAGATGGTGTTCCAGTCCGGCAGGTAGTACGGCAGCTCCACGATGGTGGCCCTGCTGCTGAAGAGGACGTCGGCGCCGAGCTTGGTCGGCTCCGCCTCCTGGAGCCACGGGTCCTTGGCGGCCTCGGTGTTGGCGGGGATGGCGCCGGCCGACCTGTTCCACTTGCTGTTGGAGGCGTGCGAGGCCGCGAACTCGATGAACTTCCAGGCGGCGGCCTTGTTCCTGCTGGAGGAGAAGAGACCGAGGCCGTCGACCGGGTTGGAGACCTGCACCCGGGTGCCGTCGTCCAGGGTCGGGTTGGGGATGCCCCGGAACTTCTCCGTGCCGAGCGCCTTCACGTGGTCCTGGTAGGAGCCGAGGTTGTGGTTCAGCATGCCGATCTCGCCGCTGTCCCACTGGGCGACCATCTTGGTGAAGTCGTTGTTGACGTCGGCGGCCGGGGTGGTCCGCTTGAACAGTCCGGCGTACTTCTCCAGGGCGGCCACGTTCCCGGGAGCGTTGACGGTGGTCCGGTCGCCGTTCCAGAACGTGGTGATGCCGCTCTGGCCGTACATCGCGTCCAGGGCCTGCGCGATCGAGCCCGCGCCGCCGCGGATCGTGTAGCCGAAGCGGTTCCTGTCGGTGGCGGTCAGCTTCTCGGCCGCCGTGTAGAAGGCCGACCAGGTGGCCGGCTCCGGCAGCCCGGCCGCCTCGAACAGGTCGGTGCGGTAGTAGAGCACGCCGTTGCTGGCGGAGGTGGGGACGGTGAACAGCTTGCCCTGCCCGCCCGCCGACTTCACGCTCGTGACCATGGCGGCGTTCAGCTTGCCCTTGAGCGAGCCGCCCTCGACGCGGGCGTCGAGCGGCTCCAGCGCGTTCTGCGCCGCGATTCCGGCGAGCATCGCCGCGCCGACACCGCCGACGTCGGGCAGACCACCGCCCTGGATGGCGGTGTCGTACTTGGACTGGACCTCCTTGGAGGCGATCCCGACGTACTCGACGTCGATGTCGGGGTTCGCCTTCTCGAAGTCCGCGATGATCTCCTTCCACACGTCGGTGCGGACACCGCCGTTGTTGTCCCAGAAGGTGATCTTTCCCTTGCCCGATCCCTCGGTGCCCTTGTCGCCGCCCGCGCCGCTGCCGTCGTCACCGCAGGCGGTGGCGGTCAGGGCGAGGACACCGGTCAGGGCGAGGGCGACAGCGGCTCTGCGCCGTCCGCCGGGGAAGATGGTCATCGTCGGCTCTCTTCTCTCGGGGTGGTACGAGGTACGGGGGGTGGTGCGGGGGTGTGGGGGAGCTCGGGGCCGCCCGGACGGGGAGCCCGGTCGGACCGTGGCGCCGGCCGGCCGGGCGGGGACGCGGGTCGGCGGGCATGGCGGTCGGCGGGGGTGACGGTCGGGCCGGGTGACGGTCAGGCGGGGGGGACGGTCAGGCGGGGGTGACGCGGAAGTCGGAGAACACGGCCGTCCCGGCGTGTCCCGCGCCCTGCGGCGCTCCGGCGAAGAGGCCGAGCAGCGCGCCGACCCAGCGCCACGGGGTGGCGGCGAACTCCGGCCCGAGCGGGACCGGACGGCCCCCGCCGGAGGGACCGGTGCCGTCGCCGTCGTGGGGGGCGTACGAGAAACGGCAGCGCGCGTCCGTTGTCACCTCGATCCGCAGCAGGACCCGGTCACCGGGGACCGGCCGGGAGCGCGCCGCGTCCCGTTCCCGGTCCGTGCCCGCCGGGGCGAAACGGTGCACGAGCCGGGCCGTGCCGTCCGGGGCCCGCTCCAGGCCGATCCACGCGTACGCGTCGCCCAGGACGACGAGCCCCGCGCGGGACCCGGGCGCCCCGGAGCCGAGCCGGAGCCCGGCCTCGACCACGCGCGCCCCGGCGGGCAGCCGTTGGGTGAGGACGTGCGGCACGGTCCGCAGATCGCCCAGCCGGTCCGTCCGCACACAGCCGAGCCGCAGCCCGTCGCCCGCGTGCTGACTGGCCCAGCCCTCGGCCGGGTTGGCGGTCCACTTGCGGTAGGTGCCGTCGCCGAGATCGCCGGTCGCGTACGGCTCGCCGCCGACCTGACCGGTCGGCGCCGGCCTCACGAGGTCACCGCCGTGCGGACCAGGGCGGCGGCCCCGGCCCGGTCGAGGCGGCCGTCGGCGACGACCGTCACCACACCCCGTACGAGGGTCTCGCCGTCCGCCACCGCGAGGCGTGTCTCGTGGGCGAGGGAGGAGCCGACCCCCGGGTATTCGGCGGCGCGGACGAACCACGGGTCCTCGCGGGTCCGCGCGGTCGCCCCCGCGAACACCAGGGTCCAGCCCTCGCCCGCGAGCGCCACCCAGTCGGCGCGGCGCCCGTGCACCGCCTCCTCGCCGTCCCCCTCCGCCGTGAACACCGCCGGGGCCGTGGCCTCCTTCGGCGCGCGCCAGAAGAATCCGCCGTACGCGGCGCCCGGCCGGCCGTTCGTCGCGGGGCTGCCGATCGACAGGTCCCGTCCGGACACGTTGGTGAGCGAGAAGGTGAGGCCGAGTGCCCAGGCGGAGTCGGTGAGCGCGGTGGCCGCCACCGTGCGGTGCTCGCGGAGGAGCGGATCGCCGGCCGCCGTCCAGGTCAACTCCTGCACAAAGCTTTCCGGTTCGCGCCGCGTGAACCCGTCGTGCCGCTGCGCGCCGTGGTTGTCGAGTGCGACGGGCCCGCGGTCGCGGACGAAGGTGCGGCCGCCCCAGAAGTTGTGACCCGCGACGTCGGGCACGGCGACACCCGCCCCCAGGTGGTGCGGATGGTCCTCGGGCAGGCTCTCCGTCACCACCCGCCCGGCGAGGGTGGTGACGGGGTGGAGATGAGGCCGGGGCGCGTGGCCGGGGGTGAGAGCGGACCGGGTCGTACAGCGGGCGACGGCGCGCCCCGCGCAGTACAGGACCGTCGCGGATGCGGATGCGGATGCGGACGGGGCTGCGGATGCCGGTGCGGATGCCGGTGCGGAAGGAGAGGAGGAGCGGGACGAGGAGGCGGACGGGGGCGGGGACGGGGGGCTCATCGGGCCTCCACCCGGGTCGACGGGGCCCAGGGGGCACCGAGTTCGGAGAACAGCCTGAGTTCGTCGGCGCTGGTGTCCACCAGGGCGTCGATGCCGTCGACGACCCGGCGCGGCGCGCTCTCGCCGGGTTCGCTGTGCCAGTGCGCCGCGGGAATCCCCCGGGGGTCGGGAGCCGTCCGCACCGCCTCGACGACCCGCATGAACGCACCGGTCTCCGTCGGCGGCACCCGGAGCGGCTCGCCGTCCGTGACGTGCGCGACGAGGTTCTCCAGAAGGTCGGTACGGCCGTACACGGTCTCCACCGGGCCGTGCCCGGCACGCTGCACGAGCACCCGGTCCTGCCGGTACCAGAAGGTGATCCGGCCCCGGCTGCCGTGCACGATCACATACGGCTCCGAGGACGTCTCGGCGCACAGCGTCACCGCCACCGTGACCTGGACACCGGCGGAGGTCACCACCCGTACCCCCGAGGTGTCGTCGGACTCGATGGAGTGGGCGTGCGACAGCTCGGTCTCGATGTGCTCGACGTCCTCGGCACGGGTGGCGCCGGAGAGCGCGAGCGCCGTCGCGACGGCGTGGGCGAGGGGGTTGGTCAGCACCCCGTCGACGACGTCGACCCCGCCGAGCCGACGCCGGCCGGCCCAGGGCGCCCGCCGGAAGTACGCCTCGTCGCGGACCCAGGCCCCGGCTCCGCCGACGCCGAGGAGTTCACCGATCGCGCCCTCCCCGACCATCCGGCGGATCGCGGGCACCGCGTGCGAACCGAGGGACTGGAAGCCGATCTGGCAGGCCACCCCGGCCGCCTCGACGCCGTCGGCCATCCGGCGGAACTCCGCGAACGACGGGGCCGGCGGCTTCTCCAGGAGCAGGTGGGCACCGTGCCGGGCGGCGGCGAGGGCCATCTCGGTGTGGGTCTGGATGGGGGTGCTGAGCACGGCGATCCGGGCGCCGGTGGAGGAGAGGAGGGCGTCGAGGTCGGCGGACTGCTCCGGGTCCCCGAGGCCGTCGAGCTCGGCCGGATCGAGCGGGCGCAGCTCGCAGATCCCGGCGAGGCGGACGAGCCCCCGCTCTTCGAGCCGGCGGATGTTGAGGAGGTGGCTGCGGCCGTGGCCGCGGGCCCCGGCGAGGACGACGGGCAGCGGCGTACGGGCGGGGGCGACGGGTGGCGCGGCTGCGGTGCTCATCCCTTCACCGCCCCCGCGCTGAAGCCGGTGACCAGCCACTTCTGGATGAAGGCGAAGACGACCACGACGGGCACCGCGGCGATGACCCCGCCCGCGGCGAGCGCCCCGAGGTCGACGCTGTCGGCGCCCATGAGGGTGTTGAGGCCGACCGGGATCGTCTGCTTGTCCTGGCTGCTGAGGAACATCAGGGCGAAGAGGAAGTGGTTCCAGGCGTGCACGAAGGCGAAGGAGCCGACGGCGACCAGACCGGGCCGCAGGAGCGGCAGGACGACGATCCGGAAGGCGTGGAAGCGGTTGCAGCCGTCGACCCAGGCCGCCTCCTCCAGGGAGTACGGCACGTTCCTGATGAAGCCGCTGATGAGGATCATCGAGAGGGGGAGCTGGAAGACGGTCTCGGCGATGATCACGCTGCCCAGGGAGTTGATCATCCGCAGCTCGGCGAAGATCTGGAACAGCGGCACGAGGAGCAGGGCGCCCGGCACGAACTGGGAGCAGAGCAGGGCCAGCATGAAGCCCTTCTTGATCCGGAAGTCGAAGCGGGCGAGCGCGTAGCCGCCGGCCAGGGCGACGACGGTGGTCATCACCAGGACCGCGACCCCGATGAGCAGGCTGTTCTGGAAGAAGACGCCGAAGCTGCGCTCGTTCCACACCTTCTCGAAGTGCGCCGTCGTCATCGGCCAGGGCAGCAGCGAGGTGGAGCCGGCGGGACGCACCGCGAAGAGCAGGATCCAGTAGAAGGGGATGAGGGTGAAGAGGAGATAGATCCCCAGGGGCAGGTAGATCTGCCAGCGGGGCACCTCGTCCCAGGCCCTGCGCCGGGCGCGGGCGGGGGCGGGCGGGGTCCGGTCGGGGGGCTGCGCGGCCCGGGGCGGGGTCACGCCGGCCGGGGCCGGGCTCAGGGTGGACTCGGCTGTCACTTGCCGTCGCCTCCGAACTTGCTCAGGCGCAGATAGACCATCGAGCAGAAGAGAAGGATCACGAACGCCACCGTGGTGAGGGCGGAGGCGTATCCGAAGTTGTGGGCGTCGACGCTGGTGTGGGCGATGTACAGCGGCAGGGTGGTCGTCTCGCCCGCGGGGCCGCCGCCGGTCAGCGTGTACAGCAGGTCGACGTTGTTGAACTCCCAGACCGCCCGCAGCAGGGTGGAGAGGACGATCGCGTCCCGGATGTGGGGCAGGGTGATGTGGAGGAACTGGCGGACCCGGCCCGCCCCGTCGACCTCGGCCGCCTCGTACAGGTCCTTCGGTACGGACTGGAGGTCGGCCAGGATGAGGATGGCGAAGAAGGGCACCCCGCGCCAGAGGTCGGCGACGATCGCCGCCGGGAAGACGGTCGAGGTGTCGGAGAGCCAGGACGTGCCGTACGTGCCGAGGCCCAGGTCCGCCAGGTAACGGCTGATCCCGGTCTGGGAGTTGTAGAGCAGCACCCAGATCGCGGAGGTGAGCACGCCCGACACGGCCCACGGGGAGAAGACCAGGGCCCGGCCCAGGGCGCGGCCGACGAACGTCTGGTTCACGATGAGGGCGAGCGCGAGGCCGAAGAGGAGCTGGAGCGTCACCTCGACCACGACCCACTTGAGGCTGAAGGACAGCGTCCCCCAGAACTTCGGGTCGTCCGTGAAGATCCGGGTGAAGTTCTCCAGGCCCGCGAAGCCGTTCCGCCAGGGCTTCGTGGGGTTGTAGTGCTGGAGGCTGTAGGAGAAGACGCTGAGCACCGGGTAGGCGATGAAGCCGAGCATCAACAGGCCGGCGGGGGCGATCAGCAGGTACGGCAGTCGGCGGGGAGTGGCTCCCGTGCGGCGGCGCCCCCGTGCCGCGGCGGCTCGGGGTGGTGGGGTCACAGCTGAGGCCATGACGGCGGCTCCGTTCTCGGTGAAGCGCTTCGCGAACGTCGTTCGAGAATTCGGACAAGGCGTTGCGGTGGGGCGGGAGACGGGGGAGGGGCGTTCCCGGTGTACGGACTGCGGGACGTCGGCCCCCGTGCCCCCGGCGGGCCGTCAGCCCGCGTACGGATCGGGGGTGGCGCCCGGCCGGGCCAGGAACGCGAAGTCGCAGCCGGTGTCGGCCTGGGAGATCTGCTCCATGTACAGCGCGCCGTAGCCGCGCTCGAACCGGTTCGGCGGCGGTGTCCACGCGGCCCGCCGGACATCCAACTCCTCGTCCGTCACGTGCAGATGGAGCGAGCGCGCCGCGACGTCGAGCGTGATCGTGTCGCCCGTGCGGACGAGGGCGAGCGGCCCGCCGACATGGGACTCGGGCGCCACGTGCAGCACGCACGCCCCGTAACTCGTCCCGCTCATCCGGGCGTCGGAGATCCGCACCATGTCCCGGACCCCCTGCTCCAGGAGGTACCGGGGGATGGGCAGCATGCCGTACTCCGGCATCCCCGGACCGCCCTTGGGGCCCGCTCCACGCAGCACCAGCACGTGCTCGGGGGTGATGCCGAGCGCCGGATCGTCGATGATCCGCTGCATCGACCGGTAGTCGTCGAAGACGACCGCCGGACCGGTGTGCTTGAGCAGCCGGGGCTCCGCCGCGATGTGCTTGATGACGGCGCCGTCGGGGCAGAGGTTGCCGCGCAGCACCGCGACCCCGCCCTCGGCGGCCAGCGGCCGCGTCCGGTCGCGGATCACCTCCTCGTCGTGGACGAGGGCGCCGGCGAGCTGCTCCCGCAGGGTGGCGTGGGAGACCGTGGGCCGGTCCAGGTGCAGGACGTCGGTGAGCCGGGAGAGGAAGCCCGGCATCCCTCCGGCGAAGTGGAAGTCCTCCATCAGGAACCGTCCGCCCGGCCGCAGGTTCGCCAGGACCGGGACCGTCCGCGCGATCCGGTCGAAGTCGTCGAGCGACAGCTCCACCCCGGAGCGCCCGGCCATCGCGATCAGATGGATGACCGCGTTGGTCGAACCGCCGAGCGCGAGCACCGCGGCGACGGCGTCCTCGTACGCCTCCGGGGTCAGGATCTCCGACAGTCGCAGGTCCCGGCGTACGAGCTCCACGATCCGCAGCCCCGACGCCGCCGCCATCCGGTCGTGCCCCGAGTCCACCGCCGGCACCGAGGAGGCCCCCGGCACCGTCACGCCCAGGGTCTCGGCGGCGGCGGTCAGCGTGGACGCCGTCCCCATCGTCATGCAGTGGCCGGGGGACCGGGCGAGACCGCTCTCCAGCTCGGCCATCTCGCAGTCACCGATGAGCCCGGCCCGCTTCTCGTCCCAGTACTTCCACATGTCCGTACCGGAGCCGAGGACCTCGCCCCGCCAGTGGCCCGGCAGCATCGGACCCGCCGGAACGAACACGGTCGGCAGGTCGACCGAGGCCGCGCCCATGAGGAGCGCCGGGGTCGTCTTGTCGCAGCCGCCCATCAGCACCGCCCCGTCCACCGGGTACGAGCGCAGCAGCTCCTCCGTCTCCATGGCCAGGAGGTTGCGGTAGAGCATCGGGGTCGGCTTCTGGAAGGTCTCCGAGAGCGTGGAGACCGGGAATTCGAGCGGGAAGCCGCCGGCCTGCCACACGCCCCGCTTCACCGCCTGGGCGCGGTCCCGCAGATGGACGTGACAGGGGTTGATGTCGGACCAGGTGTTGAGGATCGCGATGACCGGCTTGCCGAGGTGCTCCTCGGGCAGATAGCCGAGCTGCCGGGTGCGGGCGCGGTGGCTGAACGAACGCAGCCCGTCCGTGCCGTACCACTGGTGGCTGCGCAGCTCCTCGGGGCGCTTCGGGGCGCCGCCGGGGTGGCCCGGACCGGCGGGCGCGCCGTCCGTCGCGGGCCACGCGGGGTGCGTCCCGGCCGGACGGGTGCCGCTCATACCGGCCACC
This sequence comes from Streptomyces sp. NPDC002057, assembly GCF_040296665.1. Lineage (NCBI taxonomy): Bacteria > Bacillati > Actinomycetota > Actinomycetes > Kitasatosporales > Streptomycetaceae > Streptomyces > Streptomyces sp. NPDC002057. The sequence goes on along the minus strand of NZ_JBEOXR010000029.1, from coordinate 81,462 downwards.
CGGCGGCTATGGCGGCGACCTCGGCCCGCTCGGCATCGGGGAGTTCGCGGCTCGGCGGACGGACCGCGCGGCGGCAGAGGCCGAGGGAGGCGAGCGCCTCCTTGACCACGGTCACGTTGTCCGCGTTGCCGTTGGCCGCGCGCAGCTCCTCGAAGCGGCGGATCCGCTCCCAGACCTTCATCGCCGTCGGGTAGTCGCCTGCCCTCAGGGCGTCCCGCATCTCCAGGGAGAGCGCGGCGGAGACGTTGACCAGGCCGGAGGTGAACCCGGTGGCGCCGCTCGCGAAGTAGGCGGGGGCGTACGGCTCGGCGAGGCCCGCCACCCACACGAACCGGTCGAGGCCCGCGTCCCGGGCGAAGCCGGCGAACCGGGCCGCGTCGGGGACCGCGTACTTCACTCCGACGACGTTGGGGCAGGAGGCGCCGAGCTCGGCGAGGCGCTCGCCGCCCAGCAGCGGGTTGCGGATGTAGGGGACGACGCCGAGTTCCGGGACGGCCTCGGCGATGGCCCGGTGGTAGTCGACCCAGCCGCCCCCGGAGACGTACGGATGGACCGGCTGGTGGACCATCACCATGTGCGCGCCGGTGGCGCGGGCGTGCCGGGCGGCCTCGACGGCGGTCGGCACGTCGTGGCCGACGCCGACCAGGACCGCGGCCCGGTCGCCTGCCTCCTCGACGGTCACCTCGGTGAGGGAGCGGCGCTCCTCGGGGGTGAGGGCGTAGAACTCACCGGTGTTGCCGTTCGGGGTGAGGGTGCGGACCCCGCCGTCGAGCAGCCGGCGCAGCAGCGCGCGGTGGGTGGCGGTGTCCACGGAGCCGTCCTCGGCGAACGGGGTGACCGGGATGGCCACGACGTCCGCGAGCGCGGTCCTGAGGGTCTCGAACTCGATGGTCACGTGCTGCCCGCTCATTCGCTGTCCAGGGGTGAGTGGGGAAAGGCGCGCTCGACGAACGAGGCGATGTGGTCGTGCACGGCCCGGCCCGCCCCGTCGACGTCGCCGCAGGTGGCCAGCCGCAGGATCTCCTCGTGCTCCGCGGCCTCGCGCTCCCACGAGGGGACGGCGGCCCAGGCGACCGTGGAGACCAGCGCGGCCTGGTCGCGCACCTCGTCGAGCATCCGGCCGAGGAGCGGGTTGCCGCACGGAAGGTAGAGCGCGCGGTGGAAGTCCCGGTTGGCCAGGGAGCGTTCGGCCGGATCCTCGGCACCGGCGGCCCGGCGCAGCGCCTCGTGGGCCGCTTCGAGCGGAGCGCCGGAGGCGACCGCGCGGCGGACCGCCTCGGGCTCCAGGAGCAGCCGCACGTCGTACACGGCGCGGGCCATGTCCGCGTCGACCATCCGGACGGTGACGCCCTTGTACTGGCTCATCACCACGAGCCCGCTGCCCGCGAGGGTCTTGAGCGCCTCACGGACCGGGGTCTTCGACACCCCGAAGCGGGCGGCGAGTTCGGTCTCCACCAGGGCCTGGCCGGGTCTGAGCCCTCCGGTGAGGATGTCGTGCTTGATCGCTTCCAGGACGTACTGGGTGCGGGAGGGGATGGGACTGGGGGCGAAGGCCATGGCGCACTCTCAGATCTCATGTATCGCGTCTCATATATGACGTACGAAGTGCAACGGGCATGAAGTTAGGGGGGCGTTCGTGTTTCGTCAATGGTTCGCGCAAGCGCTTTCTCCCTTGCGTGCCAACGGGACGCGTGGATCAGGGGAGGGACGGCCCGTAGGGTCGGGTCCATGACGAACGATCCGACGGTTCGGGGTCCCGAACAGCGCAAGAAGGACGTCCTCGCCCGCCTCGCGGAGGAGGCGGACATCTGGGTGGCCTCGGCCGGAGGCGCGGACGCGCCCTACCTCGTGCCGCTGTCCTTCCACTGGGACGGCACCGACATCTGGCTCTGCACCCGGCTGACCAACCCCACCGGCCGCAACCTCAGTACCGGGGGACGGGCCCGGCTGGCGCTCGGGAACACCCGGGACGTCGTCCTGCTCGGCGGCGAGGTGACGACCCTCTCCGTCGGGGACGTACCGACGCGGGCCGTCGAAGGGTTCGCCGCGAAGTGCGGGTGGGACCCGCGCGGCTCGGGCCCCGCGTACGCCTGGTTCCGGGTCCGGCCCACCGAGGTGGAGGCCTGGAACGAGGAGCCCGAGATCGCCGGTCGCCACCTCATGCGGGACGGCGTCTGGGCGGTCTGAGGCGGGCGCCGCCCACTGGGGCCCGTCAGCCGCCGGTCACCAGGACGACTTCGAGCGTCCGGGGGCCGTGGACGCCTTCCACCCGGTCGAGTTCGATGTCGCTGGTCGCCGACGGACCGGAGATCCAGGTCAGGGGGCGGGTCGGGTCGAGACGGGGGAGCGCCAGCGGCACCGAGGCCACCACCTGCTCCGGGGCGTGGACGACGCAGACGTGCAGGTCGGGGACGAGGGTGAGGGCGCGGCGGCCCTGCCCCGGTCCGCCGTCGAGGACGAGGGTGCCGGTCTCGGCGATCGCGAGGGCGCAGCCCGTCACCACGGCGTCGATGCCGTCGAGTTCGTACGGGGTCAGCCGGGGCTCGTCGGCGCGCCGCTCGGCCCCGGTGGAGCCGAGCCAGCCGCCGGGCAGTCCGGGCGGTACGGCGACGCTGCGGGCGCCGCGCTCGGCCAGGATCCGGGCGATCAGCCCGGCCAGACCGTCCGGCGCGGTGCGGTGGACGTGGGCGCGGTACTCGGCGAGGTTCTCGTGCAGCAGGTCCAGGAGTCCGTCGGGGTCGTCCGTGCTGTGGCTCGTCCGGTAGGCGCGGACGACGTCCGGCGCCGGGGTCGCGGGTGGTCGCGGGGCGCCCGGTGCTCCCGGTGCTCTGGGGACGGCGGCGGGCATTCCCGGGGCGTCCTGCGCTCCCTGGGCATCTCGGCCGTCGGGGTCGTCCTGGTCGTTCCGGTCGTGCCGGTCGCCCTGGCTGCCCCGGTCGTCCTGGCCGAACTGGCTGTCCTGGCTGTTCCGGTCGTCCCGGTGGTTCCGGTCGTCTCGGCTGTTCCGGCTGTCGTGGTCCTCCCGGGTGTCCGCGATCGCGGCCCGGATCCGGGCGAGTACGCGCGTGCGTGAGCCGCCCGGGGCGTCGCCGGGGGAGTGGGTGGGGGAGGGGGCGGGAGAGTCGGCGGCGGAGTGGGTCACGTGCGGTTCCTCTTCCACCAGTCACGGAACGGTTCGGCGGGCAGTTCGGGCAGGTTCCGGTGCGCGGACCACTGGCGGGCGCCGGGTCCCGGCAGCCGTTTCGGGTGCAGCGCACGCGTGGCGGAGGCCAGGCGTTCGCCCGCCACCAGGGCGGTCGGGTGGTCGAGCACCCAGGAGGACGCCTTGATCGCGGCCCGTTCGAGCCGGTGCCCGCTGCCTCCCTCCCCGGCCACCTTCTCGCGCAGGTGCACCAGCACCTCGGGGATGTCGATGGCCACCGGGCACACCTCGTAACAGGCGCCGCAGAGGGAGGAGGCGTACGGCAGGGAGGCGTCGACCTCGCTCGCCGTGCCCCGCAGCTGGGGCGTGAGGATCGCGCCGATCGGCCCGGGGTAGACGGAGCCGTACGCGTGCCCGCCGGCCCGCTCGTACACCGGGCAGACGTTGAGACAGGCGGAGCAGCGGATGCAGCGCAGTGCCTGGCGGCCGACCTCGTCGGCGAGGGCGTCCGTACGCCCGTTGTCGAGCAGCACCAGGTGGAAACGGGACGGCCCGTCGTCGTCGCTCGTGCCGGTCCACATGCTCGTGTACGGGTTCATCCGCTCGGCCGTCGAGGAGCGGGGCAGCGTCTGGAGGAACACCTCCAGGTCCCGCCAGGTCGGCACCACCTTCTCGATGCCGACGACGGAGATGAGGGTCTCGGGCAGGGTCAGGCACATGCGGCCGTTGCCCTCGGACTCGACGACGACGAGGGTGCCGGTCTCGGCGACCATGAAGTTCGCCCCGGAGATCCCGACCTTGGCCCGCAGGAACTTCTCCCGCAGGTGCAGCCGGGCGGCCTCGGCGAGCTCGGCCGGGGTGTCGCTCAGCCCCTCGGGTGCCGGCCGTCCCCAACTCCCCATCCGATCGCGGAAGATGTCGCGGATCTCGGCCCGGTTGCGGTGGATCGCCGGGACCAGGATGTGTGAGGGGCGGTCGTCGCCGAGCTGCACGATCAGCTCCGCGAGATCCGTCTCGTACGCGGCGATGCCCTCGGCCTCCAGGTGCTCGTTCAGTCCGATCTCCTGGGTCGCCATCGACTTGACCTTGACCACCTCCGTCTCGCCGGTGGCCCTCACGAGGCCGGTGACGATCCGGTTGGCCTCGGCCGCGTCGGCGGCCCAGTGCACGGTGCCGCCCGCCGCCGTGACCGCCGTCTCCAACTCCACCAGAAAGCTGTCCAGGTGACGGAGCGTCCGGTCCTTGATCTCCTTCCCGGCCTGCCGCAGTTCCGCCCAGTCGTCGAGTTCGGCGACCGCGCGCGCCCGCTTGTCCCGGATGGTGTGGGTCGCGTGCCGCAGGTTGGCGCGGAGCGTCGGGTCCCCGACGGCCGCCCGCGCCGCTGTCGGGAAGGCCGGCATGCCGACGAACGTTCCGCTCACGACCAGGGCTCCTCTTCGGTGCTCGCCAGGATGTCCGCCAGGTGCACCGCGCGCAGCGGCGAGCCCTGGCGGCTCAGCATGCCGCCCACGTGCAGCAGGCAGGAGTTGTCCGCACCGCACAGGACCTCCGCGCCGGTGGAGAGCGCGTGCGCGATCTTGTCCGCGCCCATCGCCGCCGACACGTCCGGGTTCTTCACCGCGAACGTTCCGCCGAAGCCGCAGCACTCCTCGGCGCCCGGCAGCTCCAGGAGTTCCAGACCCTTCACCGCCTCCAGGAGCCGCCGAGGCCGCTCCCCGAGCCCGAGGAGGCGAAGTCCGTGGCAGGACGGGTGGTACGTCACCCGGTGCGGGAAGTACGCGCCCACGTCCGTCACGCCCAGCACGTCCACCAGGAACTCGGTCAGCTCGTACACGCGGGGGCCCAGGCCCGCCGCCTCCGCGCCGAACGAGGCGTAGTGGTGGCGGACCATGGCCGCGCAGGAACCCGAGGGGGTGACGACGTACGCGTACCCCTCGAACGCCCGCACGGTGCGGCGCACGAGCGGTGCGGTCTCCTCGCGGTACCCGGTGTTGAACTGCGGCTGCCCGCAACAGGTCTGCGCGGCGGGGAAGTCGACCTCCACGCCGAGCCGTTCGAGGACCCGGACGGTGGCCACGCCCGTCGCGGGGAAGACGGCGTCGTTGACACAGGTGACGAAGAGGGCGACACGCATCACGGTTCCTCGGGGACGGGGCGGCGGTGTCCAGTGTCGCAGGACCGACGTGCCCAGGACGGGCCGACCGGCCGACGAGCCGACCCACCGGCGGCCGACCGGCAGGCGGATCGACCCACCGGAGGGCGACCGGCCGGCGGATCGACCCGCCGGCGGGCCGATCCGCCGACGCGACGGGTCGTCCGCGCCGGGCCCCCTCAGCGGACCCCGAGCAGGTGCTCCAGGGCCAGTTGGTCGAGGTGCTCGAAGGCCATGGAGCGCGCCGCCGCCGCGTCCGGATCGAAGGCCTCGTACGCCGTCGGGTCGGCGAGCAGCGCCGCGAGGCCGTCGGCGGCGGTGGGGACCGCGAGTTCGGGCAGTCGGGAGGCGGCGAGGGCCGCCGTCACGTCCGGGTCGGCGCGGAAGGCCGCAGCGCGCTCCTTGAGGATCAGGTAGTTGCGCATGCAGTTCCTCGCGGACTCCCACACCCCGTCCGCGCCGTCCGTGCGCACCGGCTTGAAGTCGAAGTGGCGCGGGCCCTGGTACCCGGCCGTCTCCAACAGGTCCACCAGCCAGAACGCCTGGCGCAGGTCGCCCGCCCCGAAACGGAAGTCCTGGTCGTACTTGATGCCGGACTGGCCGTTCAGGTCGATGTGGAAGAGCTTGCCCGCCCACAGCGCCTGCGCGATGCCGTGCGGGAAGTTGAGGCCGGCCATCTGCTCGTGGCCCGTCTCGGGGTTGACGCCCACGAGCTCGGGGCGCTCCAGGCGCTCGATGAAGGCGAGGGCGTGCCCGATGGTGGGGAGCAGGATGTCGCCGCGCGGCTCGTTCGGTTTGGGCTCGATGGCGAAGCGCAGGTCGTAGCCCTGCTCGGTGACGTACTGGCCGAGGAGGTCGAAGGCCTCCTTCATCCGGTCCAGCGCGACCCGTACGTCCTTCGCGGCTCCCGACTCGGCTCCCTCACGGCCGCCCCAGGCCACGTAGACGGTGGCGCCGAGTTCGACGGCCAGGTCGATGTTGCGGAGGGTCTTGCGCAGCGCGAAGCGGCGGACGTCCCGGTCGTTGGCGGTGAAGGCGCCGTCCTTGAAGACGGGGTGGGTGAAGAGGTTCGTGGTGGCCATCGGCACCGCGAGACCGGTGCGGTCCAGGGCGGACCGGAAGCGCTTGACGATCGCGTCGCGCTCGGTGTCCGGGGCGCCGAAGGGGATGAGGTCGTCGTCGTGGAAGGTGACGCCGTACGCGCCGAGGGCGGCGAGCCGCTCCACCGCCTCGACGGGGTCCAGGGCCGGGCGGGTGGCCTCGCCGAAGGGGTCGCGGCCCTGCCAGCCGACGGTCCACAGGCCGAAGGTGAAACGGTCGTCGGGGGTGGGGGAGAAGAGCTCCGGCATGGTGTGTCCTTCTCGGGTACGGGGGTGCCGAGCGGCGCCCAGGTCTGGCCGCCGTATTTGTTTTCTGAGATAACTAATACGCGACGGGGTACCGGGACGCCAGACCCGACGGCGAATCCGCGACACGCTCCACCGGCGCGCCCCGCAGGCGACCAAGGAACAGGGAAGAGGTGAGGGCGTGCCCACCAGCCGCTCCGTCGTGATCGGCGTGGACAGCTCCACGCAGTCCACCAAGGCCGTGGCCGTCGACGCCGACACCGGCGAACTCCTCGCCCTCGGACGCGCGCCGCACACCGTCACCGGCACGTCCGGCGCGCGCGAGAGCGACCCCGGGGAGTGGTGGACCGCCCTCGTCGCGGCGGTCCGGGCGGCGGTACGCGACGCGGGTGTGCCGCCCGGCTCCGTCACCGGCATCGCGGTCGCCGGACAACAGCACGGCCTCGTCACCCTCGGCGCCGACGGCCACCCCCTGCGCCCCGCGCTGCTCTGGAACGACACCCGCTCCGCCCCCCAGGCCGCCGCCCTCGCCACCCGTCTCGGCGGCCCCGGGGCCTGGCCGGCCCGGACCGGATCGCTCCCCGTCGCCTCGATGACCGCCGCCAAGTGGCAGTGGCTGCGGGAGCACGAACCACGGCACGCGGCGGCCGCCGCCGGGGTCCGCCTCCCGCACGACCACCTCACCGAGCGCCTCGCCGGAGTGGCCGTCACCGACCCCGGAGACGCCTCGGGCACCTGCTGGTACGGGACCGCCGACGGCGCCTACGACCCCGAGGTCCTCGACCTCATCGGCCTCGACCCGGCCCTGCTGCCCGCCGTCGCTCCCGGCGGCGCCACCCGCGTCGGCACCCTCACCGCGGCCGCCGCCGAGGCCCTCGGACTGCCCCGTACGGTCGTCGTCGCCGCCGGAACGGGCGACAACATGGCCGCCGCCGTCGGTCTCGGCCTCGGCGGCGGGGGGCTCCTGGACCACCCGGTCGTCAGCCTCGGCACCTCCGGCACCGTCTTCGCCGCGACCCGCGCCCGCCCCGCCGACCCCGAACTCGCCGGCTTCGCCGCCACCGACGGCACGCGCCTGCCGCTCGGCTGCACCCTCAACTGCACCCAGGCCGTGGACCGGTTCGCCACGCTCCTCGGCCTGGACCGGGAGGACGCGGTCCCGGGCGGCGGAGCCGTCGTCCTGCCCTACCTCGACGGCGAACGCACCCCCGACCTGCCGCACGCCTCGGGCCTCGTCACCGGCCTCCGGCACGACACGGACCCCCGGGCGGTCCTCGGCGCCGCCTACGAGGGCGCGGCCTTCACCGTGCTGCGCGCCCTCGACCGGGTCCTCGCCGCCTGCGGCCTCGACCCGGCCGCGCCGGACGTACGGGACCGGCCGCTGCGCCTCATCGGAGGCGGCGCGCGCGGCCGGGCCTGGACCGACACCGTCCGCAGGCTCTCCGGCCGTCCGCTGCTCCTCCCCGCCGCCGACGAACTCGTCGCGCTGGGCGCGGCGGCCCTCGCGGCGGGGGCGGCGACGGGCGCCGACCCGGTGGCCCTGGCGACGGCCTGGGGTACGGGGGCGGGCGAGGCCCTGCCCCCGGTCGGCCGCGACGACGAGACCTGGGACCGCGTCGCCGGCGTCCTGTCCGCCGCGACACCGGCGCTGCTGGGCGGCCCCGCCCGGTCGTGAGGGGTGTCCCTCGGGGTGAGGTGCGGCCCCGTCCGGTCGTCGAGGGGCTCCCCGCGACCGGACCGGTCACCGCCCCGGCGTCAGCGGCCGTCGAAGAGGTGGGCCAGGCGCGTGGGGGCGAGGCGGATCTCGTCGAACTCGACGCGGCAGCCCTCCCCGACGGGTGACTGCACCTCGATGCCCACCCGTACGGCACCGGGCCCGTCCAGGGCGAACTGCCGTACCAGGCGCCAGAGACCGCCGTCGTCCGAGACGTGGAAGGCGAACCCCTCCCCGGTCCGGCTGACGCGCAGCCACAGCGCGTCCCCCGCGGCCGGGCCCCCGACCGCGTCGTCGGAACGGCCGCGGGTCACGACCGAGAAGACGCCGGGAACCCCGTCGGGAGCCTGCTCGAAGTTCAGCTTGGCCCAGTGGTCGTCGTCGTACCGGACGATGAGGGCCCCGGCGTCCCAGGCCGCCCGGAAGCCGACGCGGAGCCGGGCCGAGAACTGCCAGTCGCCGTCCGGCGGGACGGTCAGGGCCACGGCGGCGTCACGTCGCGCCGCCCCGCTGAACGGATCCGTGAAGATGTCCGTTCGCGGGGCGGCCGTGACGGTCAGGACGCCTGCGGAGAGGGCCCACGCCTCGGGGGCGGTGACCCAGTCGAGGCCGAGCGGAAGCGGGATGTCGACGGTCATGGCGCCATGGTCGCGAGCCGGCCGCGGGCGCGCGAGGGATTCCTCCGAGGATCCACGCCCGCCGGGACGAAAGTCCAAGCCGACGCGGCCGCCCGGGGCGGAGCGGCAGTGCCACCGGCCGACCTCTCACCGGCCGACCCGTCACCGGCGGACCCGCCAGTGGCTCAGGGTCAGGCCCCCGCCGCGCGCTGCCCCGCCGTGACGCTCCGCTGGTGCACCCGCAGGTGCAGGGTCGCCAGGTCCAGGAGCGGGGTCGGTACGCCGAGGGCGCGCGCCCGGGCGGTCAGGTCGCCGAAGAGGTGCTCGACCTCGGTGGGGCGGCCCGTCGTGAGGTCCCGGTAGAGGGACGGCACCATGGGCGAACCGGACGCGGACACGACGGCCAGCGTCGCCGCCCGCTCCGCCTCCGTCACGGGGTGGCCCGCCGCGGCGGCCACCGCGGCGGCCTCGTCGAGCACCGCCGGGCCGAGGGCGGGGCCGCCCGGTGCGTCGTACACCTCGCCGACCGTGCCGCGCATCAGGCTCGTCACGGCGCCGAACGTGGTGATGAACACCCACTTGTGCCACATCGCCGTCATCACGTCCGCCGGCACGGGCGCGTCGATGCCCGCCCCTTCGAGGACCCCCCGGATCCTCTCGACGCGCGCGGAGACCGTGCCGTCCTGCTCGCCGAAGGCCAGATGGGCCAGCGGGGCGAGCCGCCGGATGTCCCCCGTGTCGTCGAGGGTGGTGACCACCTTGGCCACGCCGCCGAGGACGGCCGAGGCCCCGAAGCGGGCGTTGAGGGCGTCGATGTGGGCGAGACCGTTGAGGAGCGGGACGACGGCCGTGTGCGGGCCGACGGCCGGGGCTATGTCCTCGATCGCCCTGTCCAGGCCGGTGGACTTCACCGAGAGCAGGACCAGGTCGTACGGGGTGTCGAGCGCGTCGGCCGTGACGAGGCGGGGCGTCAGGACCCACTCCTCGTCCCGGCCCACGACCCGCAGTCCGCGTGCGCGCAGCGCCGCCGCGCGCACCGGGCGGACCAGGAAGGTCACGTCCTGCCCGGCGCGGGCGAGGAAGGCACCGAAGTAGCCACCGGTGGCACCGGCGCCGACGACCAGGATCTTCATCGTTGTGAACCTCTCGTGGAGCGCCCCGAGGGCGCGGTGGTGAGGAGGGGGGTGAGCAGCCGGTGCGGCCGGGCGAGCGCCGCCGTCACCGGGTCGTCGTCCGGGGACGCGGGGGCGAGCCCCGGGCGGGGGACGACCAGGACGTCCGCGACGGGCACGGCCGCGCCGCAGTCCGTACAGCGTCCGTCCGGGGTCAGGGGGGCCTCGTCCCCGGCGTGCAGGAAGGCACGGCGCGGGCCGCCCTCCGCCGCGTGGAACTCCTCGCCCCAGGCGGTGAGCGCGCGGACGGCCGGCCAGAGGGCGACGCCCTTGGGCGTGAGCGCGTACACCTCGCGGCGCCCCGTGCCCGGCTCGGGGCGGCGCTCCAGGACCCCCGCCCCGGTGAGCGTCGCGAGCCGGTCGCTGAGGACGGCCCGGGGAACGCCCAGGTGCGCGGCGAACTCCCCGAACCTGCGGACCCCGTAGAAGGCGTCGCGCAGGATCAGCAGCGTCCAGCGCTCTCCGACGATCTCCATCGAACGGGCGAGGGCGCAGGTCTGGCCGCGGTAGTCGCGCGGAAGCGTCATGGCCGGACCCTAGCGCAGAAGAGTTCGGTGACTGAACCGATGGAGGGGTGAACGGAGCCGTGCCCGGGCCGTGGAGAGCGGTCCTCGGCCACGCGAAAGGGGACGACTAGGCTCTTGCTCACCATGAACCAGCCCACGGAACCCAAGGCCGACAAGTCGGGTGTGCGCCGGCACAACCTGAGCCTCGTCCTGCGGACCGTCCACGACGCGGGAGAGACCACGCGGGCCGCGGTCGCCGCCCGCGTCGGCCTCACCCGGCCCGCCGTCTCCTCCCTCGTGGAGCAACTCCTCGACCTGGGCTTCCTCGTCGAGTCGGGCAAGACGTTCAGCGGGCAGGCGGGACGGCCGGGCACCGTCCTGAAACCCGCCGACACCGGACCTGCCGGGCTCGGCGTCGAGATCAACGTCGACTACGTGACCGTCCGCGTCGTCGACCTCACCGGCGCCGACCGCGTCCGGCGCACCGAACGCCTCGACAACCGCACCGCGGGCGCCCCCGAGGTCCTGGCCCGGGCCGCCCGGATCGCCGCCGGCGCCCTCGACGAGGCCGCCGAGCGGCACCTCGCCCCGGCGGGAGCGGGACTCGCCCTGCCGGGCCTCGTCTCCGGCGGAACCGTCCGGCAGGCCCCCAACCTCGGCTGGCACGAGGTCCCCGCCGAGCGTCTCTTCGGCGAAGCCCTGACCACCCTGCGCCCCGCCATCGAGGGCCTCGCCCTCACCTCGGACAACGAGGCCAACATGGCCGCCCTCGCGGAACTGTGGTCCGGCACGCTCGGCGACGTCCGCACCTTCCTGCACCTGACGGGGGAGATCGGCGTCGGCGGCGCGATCGTGGTCCACGGCGAACTCCTGCGCGGCGCCCACGGCTTCGCCGGAGAGATCGGCCACCTGGTCGTCGACGCCGAAGGGCCCCGGTGCCGTTGCGGCTCGCGCGGCTGTCTGGAGCAGTACGCGGGACAGGCGGCCCTCCTGAGGTCGGCGGGGGCGACCGACGTCCCCGCCCTGGCGCACCGCGCCGGCGCGGGGGACCGGGGCGCCCTCGCCGCGCTCGCCGACGCGGGCCGGATGCTCGGGCGCGCCCTGTCGGGAGCCGTCAACCTGCTCGACCCCGAGGCGATCGTCCTCGGAGGCATCTACCCCCAGCTGATGCCGTGGCTCCGACCGGCCCTCGCGGAGGAGCTCTCCGCGCGGGTCGTCTCCGGCCTCTGGACCCCGGACGCGGGCCGCCTGCGCCCCGCCTCCACGGCCACCGACGCCTCCCGCGGCGCGGCCGCCCTGGTCCTCCACGACGTCCTGGCCGACCCACTGACGTACGCCACGGCCGCCGGGGTCTGAAGTCGGGTCGGCCTCGTAGGCCACGGCCGCCGGGGTCTGACGGCGGGACGGCTGCGTACGTCACGGCGGGTGAGGTCGCCGGTGACCAGCACGTCCTGTCCGTCCGGCCGTTCGAAGGCGTCCCGTGCCGGCTTGAAGAACACCCCGGTGGCGTCGAGCAACGCCGTCACCGGTCCCCTCCGCGGCATCCCGCTGCTCTGCGACATGACGCCGGCCCTGCCATCCCGGACGCCCGCCCGCCCAGTGGATCGCCGCTCTCATCCCGCTCTCACGCGGGCCTTATCCCGTCATCACACGCCGCCCCTACCTTCACGCCCATGTTCTTCACCTACCTCCGGCGCGAACTGCGCCGTCGCAGAAGGGCGGCGCTCGTCGTCGCCTCCGGGCTCGCGCTCGGGATCGCGCTCGTCATCGTCGTCAACTCCGTCTCCTCCGGCATGAGTCAGGCCCAGGGCAAGGTCCTGGAGTCCCTCTACGGTCTCGGCACGGACCTGACGGTGACCAAGGCGCAGGAGCGGCCCGAGGACGGCGCGCGGCCACAGCGTCCCCGGTTCGAGTTCCAGGGCAAGGAGGACGGCGAGGAGCAGAGCAGCGACCGGCTGATGGTCCAGGGGTTCCAGACCCTCGCGGACACCACCGTCGCCACGGTCGCCGGGCAGCCGGGTGTCGACCGGGCGGTGGGCGGACTCAGCCTCGTCAACCTGAAGATCGACGGCGAGTTCCAGCGCGGCCGCATCGAGCGCGGCGAGCCCCAGCCGGAGCGACCGGGTGGCGAGAACGGCGGGGGCGACGGCGGCGGCTCCGGGCCGGGTGACACCGTCACCGGCGGCGGCGCGGCCTTCGACGTCGACTCCTTCACCCTCTACGGCACCGACGTCACCGCGCCCGACCTCGGCCCCCTCACCACCTCCACCGTCTCCCGGGGCCGTACCTTCAAGACCACCGAGACCGATGCGAACGTCGCGGTCGTCGACAGCGCCTACGCCCAGCAGCAGGGACTCGCCGTCGGTGGTGAACTGACCATCAAGGGCGTGAAGTTCGAGATCGTCGGCATCGCCACCGCCGACCGCGGCCAGTCCGCCGCGCAGGTCTACCTTCCGCTGAAGCGGGCGCAGACGCTCTCCGCCTCCGCCGCCAAGATCACCACGATCTACGTGAAGGCGGCCGACTCGACGCGGATCGACGCGGTCAAGACGGCCATCCAGAAGAACGTCGCCGGCACCACCGTCACCACCTCGGCCGACCTCGCCCAGACGGTCTCCGGCTCGCTCGACACCGCGGCCGACCTTGCCGCGAACGTCGGCAGGTGGCTCTCGTACGCCGTGCTGCTCGCCGCCGTCCTCGTGGCGGGGCTCCTCACCTCCTCCGCCGTCACCCGCCGGGTCCGCGAGTTCGGCACGCTCAAGGCGCTCGGCTGGAAGAGCGGCCGGGTCACCCGCCAGGTGGTCGGCGAGGCCCTCGTCAACGGAGTCATCGGCGGCGCCCTCGGCATCGCGATCGGCCTCGCCGGGGCGTATGCCGTGACCGCCGTCAGCCCGACGCTGACCGCCGAACTCGGTGCGGTCGGCGGTGGGTTCGGCGGAGGCGGACGCGGCGGCATGGCCTTCGGCGGCGGCCCCGGCGCCACGGCCGCGGGCCGGACGGTCGACATCGCCCTCACCGCCCCGGTCAGCGTCACCACCGTGGGTCTCGCCGTCCTCCTCGCCCTCGGCGGCGGACTCGTCGCGGGCGCGTTCGGCGCCTGGCGCGCCTCGCGGCTCCGCCCCGCCGACGCCCTGCGCCGCGTCGAGTAGCCGCCCGAACCCACCCACGTTGCACAGGAGTCGCACCATGTACGAACTCATCGGCGTCACCAAGCAGTACCGGCGGGGGCAGAAGAAGGTCGACGCGCTCGCCGGGGTCGACCTCACCCTCGCCCAGGGCGACCGGCTGGTCATCCAGGGCCCCACGGGCGGCGGCAAGTCGACCCTCCTCCAGATGCTCGGAGGGCTCGACCGCCCCACCTCCGGACAGGTCCTGCTCGACGGGACCGACCTCGCCGCGCTCTCCGAGCGCAGACTGACGGCCGTACGCGGCCAGAACATCGGCTTCGTCTTCCAGAGTTTCAACCTCATCCCCACGCTCACCGCGCAGGAGAACGTGGAGACCGCGCTCGTCCCGCTCGGCGTCCGCCCCGCCGAGCGCCGGAGCCGGGCCGCCGAGGCGCTGGACTCCGTCGGTCTCGGCGAGCGCCTCGGCCACCTGCCCTCCGAGCTCTCCGGCGGCCAGCAGCAGCGCGTGGCGATCGCCCGCGCGTTGGTGAAGCGGCCCAAGGTGCTGCTCGCCGACGAACCCACCGGAAACCTCGACGAGTCGATGCGCGACGAGATCGTCGACCTGCTCGAAGGGCTCTGGAAGGAGCACGGTCTGACCTTCGTCATGGTCACCCACGACAGCGCGATCGCCCGCCGGGCGCCGCGCCTGGCCACGATCCGCAAGGGCCGGATCACGGTCAGGGAGAACCTCCCGACGGCCTCACCGGCCCCGGTCGAGGCCTGAGAGGGGCCCCGTGCGGGGCCTGAGCGAGGCCCGTGCGGGCCTGAGTGGGGCGTGAGTGGGGGCTTCGCTGCCCGAGCGGCGCCTAGACGCGTACGCCGTGGGCCCGAAGGTAGGCCAGCGGGTCGACGTCCGAGCCGAAGTACGGCGTGGTCCGCACCTCGAAGTGCAGGTGCGGACCGGTCACCCGCCCGGTCGCCCCGGAGCGCGCGATCCGCTGTCCGGCCGACACGCTCTGCCCGGGGGACACCTCGATGCGGGAGAGGTGCGCGTACTGGGTGTGGCGGCCGTCGGGATGACGGATCACCACCTCGTAGCCGTACGAGCGGCCGTACCCGGCGGTCACCACCCGCCCGGGTCCGACCGAGCGGACCGCCGTGCCCGTCGGCACCGCGAAGTCCTGCCCCGTGTGGTAGCCCTTCGACCAGGCACCGGTCTGCCCGTAGTACCCGGTGAAGACGTACGAGGAGACCGGCGCCGTCCAGCCCCGGGAGGAGCCGGACGGCGGCGCCGTCGGCCCGGAAGGCGCGGAAGGCGCGGAAGGCCGGGACGGCTTGGACGTGTTCGAGGGCTTGGACGGCTTGGACGGCTTGGATGGTCCGCCCGGTCCGCCCGGTCCGCCCGGTCCGCTCGGGCGGTTCGGCCGCCTCGGTTCGTTCGGCTCGGACGGGTCGCCGGGCGGGCCCGTCCGCTGCCGGTACTTGCACGCGTGGCCCGTCCAGTACCAGTGGCCACCGGACTCGTACCAGTACACGTGGTCCCGGGCGTCCCAGCCCTGCCGCCCCCGGAAGACCGGTTCGCCCCTGTTCGCGGGGGTGGCGGACGCCGCGCGGCGGCGCTCGTACACCGTCGCGTGGCTGGTCCAGCGCCACTCACCGGCCTCGTTCCGGAACCAGTACTTCGAGCCGTCCCACCCCGCGTGCGCCGGGGCCGGTTCGGCGGCCGCCGTGCCCGTTCCCGCGCCGGCCAGGGCGAACGCGCCGACGGTCGCGACGACCGCGCGGCGCACCCCGTGCAGGGCGGGCGCCGTCCGCGTGCCGTCCGTGCCCGGGCGGCGGGCGGCGTCGGCGCAGCCCGCGCAGCCGCACTCCACGGGCGTCTCATCGGTGAACTCGGGGGTGTCCACGATCCTCCTCACTTCTGACCCGGGTCGGCGGGGCCGCCGCTCCGGGTGTAGAAGGCCACGGTCAAGTCCTTGACCAGGGCCTGGCGTTCGAAGTCGTCGAGCTCGACGAGTCCTCGCGTGGTCAGCCGGGTCACGGTGTCGTCCACGGCGTCGATCACGCCGGTGAGGACCGAGTCCCGGTGCTTCGCGTCCAGGACGGCGATCTGCCGCCGTCGCATGGCGGCGGCGACCTCGGGGGCGTACTCGATCCTGGTCGGCTGCGCGGAGAACACGGCGACGCCGACCGGTCGGCACTCGGCCGCGAGCAGGCGGGTGAGCGCCTCCCCCACCGCCTCGGCGTCCCGCAGGGTCGGCGCGTCGCCCCGGAAGGCGTCGGCGGGGAGCTGCGAGAGGACCCGGGCGGTCGCCGCCTCCACCTGCTCGCGCAGATAGCCGAGATGGTCGTCGACCGAGAGCAGGGCGCGAGCGGTGTCCCGCACCGACCACACGATCAGGACGACCACGCGCAGCGCCGAGCCCTCGGCGTCGACGACGGCGATCGGCTCGCTGCGCCAGTGCCTCAGCCGTACGTCGATCCGGCGGCGCAGGACGAAGGGGCTGATCCAGACGAGACCGGTGCGGCGCACGCTGCCCCGGTAGCGGCCGAAGAGCGAGAGCACCCAGGCGGAGCCGGTCCGTCCACGGGTCAGCCCGCCGAAGGAGACGACGGCGACGACGACACAGCCGGCGAGCGCCGCCCACTGCCAGGGCGAGAGGTCGGCGTCGCGGAGCGGCCTGGCACGCCACAGCGTCGTCGACGCTCCGGTGAGCGCGGTCAGCCCGGTCAGGACGGCGACCCAGCCGGGCAGGGCGGGGCCGGGGCGCTCCGCGAGGTCGGGGTCGGCGGGCGGGGGACGGCGGGGGAGCGGAGCGGGGCTCCCGGCGGCGCGGTCGGGTGCTCGCCCGGCCTCCCGGTCGGCGGCGGCGGTCGGGGTCCGTGTCGACCGGGCGGCACCCGACCGGAAGAGGTCGTCCATGGGTATGCCGTCGCTGTGCCGCCGGACACGGACGGGCAGGGGCCGCTTCTGTTCCTCGATCGTCATGAGGCCCTTCCGGCCGTTCGGCCGCCCGGCGGTTCCCGAGGTGACGGCGCGTCGGATGATCTTCAGGCACCATCGTCACAGGGGGTATGTCCGGAATGCCGCGACGAACGTCCCGAATGCCGAGGACTTAGGTCCCTCGGCCAAGGCTTCACCGAAAGTCGTTGTCAGTGGCTGCCCCTACCGTTTCCACCATGACGACGACCTACCTGGAGCTGTCGCAGGACGACGGCGCTGCCCACAAGTTCTACGAAGTGACCGTCGACGACCTCACGGTGTCGGTCCGTTACGGCCGGATCGGCGCGGCGGGCCAGACGCAGCGTTCCACGTTCCCGACGCAGGCGAAGGCCCAGGCCGCCGCGGCGAAGAAGATAGGGGAGAAGGTCCGCAAGGGATACGCCCCGGCCGTGCGGGGACAGCGGGCCGCCCGCGCCGTGACGCGCCGCGCGGTGACCTCCGTGCCCTCCACGGCACGCGCCGTCGCCCCCGTGCTCTGGCGCTTCCGGACCGGTTCGGCGGCCTTCGGCATCCACGTCGACGAGGAGCGCTGCTGGGTCGGCAACCAGGCGGGGGACGTCTTCACGCTCGACCGCTCCGGCGAGGTGCAGGCCCGGTTCAGCCTGCCGGAGGGCGTCAAGTGCCTGGTCGCCGACGACTTCTGGATCTACGCGGGCTGTGACGACGGCAAGGTGTACGACCTGTCGTCCAAGCTGCCGTTCGCCGCCTACGACATCGCCACCGACGTCGACATCTTCTGGCTCGACATCCACGAGGGCGTCCTGCACGTCGCCGACCGTTCGGGCCGGCTCACCGTCATCGACCACGAGGACGAGCACCAGTGGGCGCGCGGCGGGCAGGGCGAGCACGCCTGGATGGTCCGCGCCGACGGTGACGCCGTCTACTACGGGGACACGCGGGGCGTCGCCGCCCACGCGCCGGACGGCGGCGGGGAGCTGTGGCACACGGCCACCGAGGGCGGGGTCCTCTTCGGCTGGCAGGAGGACACCGCCGTCTACGCGGGCACGGCGCGGAAGAAGGTCCAGCGGCTCGCGAAGAAGGACGGACGCGTCGAGGCGGTCTACGCCTGCGACAGCCCGGTGTACTCCTGCGCCACCTCGCCCGGCGGCCGGTTCGTCTTCGCCGCCGACTCGGCCTCCTCCGTCTACTGCTTCGCGGAGGACGGCACCCGGCTGTGGAAGCTCGGCACGGGGGGCGGCTCGGCGCTCTCCATGCAGTACCGCGACGAGCGCCTCTACCTGGTGACCACGGACGGCTCGCTGGTGTGCGTGGACGCGAGCGAGTCGGCGATCGAGGCTGCCCAGGAGGGCACGGTCCCGGTCGCCCGGGACATCAAGCTCGCCGCGGCCCTGCCGGTGTACGAACCGGCGACCACCGTCACCGCCGTGACCTCGGTCAGTGACGCTCCCGCCGGCTCGGTGGTCGTGGAGTGTGTCAACGAGTCGGGCAGGACCCGGGTGCGGGTCATCTCGCAGGGCTACGACTCCGCGTGGAACGTCCAGTTCCCGCGCGCGATCAGGGAGCCCGGCGCGCGGTACGTGGTGGACGCCCTGCACGCCGCGGCGGGCGGCTTCTACCGGGTCCGCGGAGACATCCGGCGGCTGCTGTGACCGGCGGACCCGGAGGCGGCGCCGGAAGCGGCGGACCCGGAGGCGGTGGTCTCGGAGGCGGCCGGTCCGCGGGCGGCGGCACCTTCGAGGCGGCCACCGGCGACGGCCCGGCGGTGGCCGCGGCCGAGGTGGAGCAGCGCTCGCGGGACGTGCGGTCGGCGCTCGACGGGCTGCTCCAGATCAGACGGCTGACCCTCCACCAGGGCGGGGGCGACCCGAAGGCCGTGCCGGCCGAGTGGGAGCGCCGGCAGCCGGTCCGGGCGGTGGCGCTCGCCCTGGAGTCAGGCGGGCTCACGCCCTCGTCGGTGGACGCCTCCGGCACGCGGATCACCACCGGCTACCGGGTCCGGGCCGGGGACCGGCCCGGGACGACCGTGGTGGAGTGGCTGGGCCCACCGGGTTCGGGCGCCGCCCAGGAGGAGACGGCGGCCCTCGGCGCCTGCGTGCCGGCCCTGGCGCGGCTCGGCTGGGAGGCCCTGCTCTACAAGGGGCCGCGCGGACGTCGCTTCCTGGAGGTGGAGCCCTTGACGAGCTGAATCCAGGCTTCGGTCGTCAGAGGCTCCGTCGTCAGGCCTCTGCCGTCAGGCCCCTGTCGTGAGGGTTCGGTCGTCAGGGTTCGGTCGTCAGGCGATCGAGGCGGAGACGATCGCCGAAACCGCGATGTTGCAGGAGGCGGTCACCCAGACCGCCGGGTGCGGCTCGGGATCGACCAGGGTGGCGCCGAGCTTGCCCGGCGTGACCAGGTCCACGACGAGGAAGGCCACGGCCATCATCGCCAGGCCCAGGAGCCCGAACGCGGCCGTGGAGACCAGGCCCTTGCCGAAGTTCTCGTACGTCGTCCAGATCGAGGTGAAGACGATGCCGCCTATGCCCAGGAGCGCGGAGCTCAGCAGGATCGCGGCGTTGCGGTTGCGGTCCTCCCAGATCTGCCGCCCGAGCTTTCCGGGGGTCAGCAGGTCCACGAGCACGATGCCGAGGATCAGCAGGACCACGCCGAGGGCGCCGTAGGCGCCGGCGCGGCCGAGGCCGTTGACGATGTCGCTCATGGTGTGCCGGTCTCCGGAGGGCTCGCGATCGCGGGGGATCGGTGGTCAAGGACCGGCAAAATGTAGCGCACGCGTCAAACGAGCCCGCCGCCCGCCCGGAAATCGGGCGGACGGCAGGAGAAGTGGCGGAGCCCCGACGGACGTCCGACCCCAGGGCCTCCCCCGCCACCGGGGTCCTGTCGTCACCTTGCCGTCTGCCCCGCGACGCCTGGCACGCGCTCTCGCCGCACCGGGCGAAAGCCCGAGTACACCCAGTACGCCGACTTCCACCCGGCACGCCGAGAGCACGCACCAGACGGGGCCGCCCTCCGGGCGACGACGGCAAGTGACGACAGGACCCGGGGCGGGAGGGGACGGAGAGTCTCAGAGAGGGGTCGCGTACGTGCTGAGGAAGAGCGCCTCGGCCAGCGCCATGTGCTCGATCTCGGAGGGGTCGACGCTCTCGTTGGGCGCGTGGATGAGACAGCCGGGCTCCTCGACACCGATCAGGGCGATCTCCGCGTCGGGGAAGTGGGCGCCGAGCACGTTGCACAGCGGGATCGAACCGCCCTGCCCCGACTGGACCATGTCCTTCCCGTACGCCTCGCGGAGCGCCGTCGCCAGCGCCCGGTAGGCGGGACCGTCGGTGCGCGCCCGGAAGGGCTGACCGGCGCTCTCCGGCTCCACCTCCACCCGCGCGCCCCAGGGCGCGGCCGAGACGAGGTGGTCGGTGAGGGCGCGCAGGGCCTCGTCGGCGTCGACCCCGGGCGGGATCCGCAGGCTCACCCTGGCGCGTACCTTCGCCTGCACCGCGGCCGAGGAGCCCACCACCGGCGGGCAGTCGATGCCGAGGACGGTGACGGCGGGCCGGGCCCACAGCTCGTCGGCGACCGAGCCGGTCCCGACGAGGGACACGCCGTCGAGGGCGCCGACATCGGTCCGGAACTGCTCGTCCGGATACTCCACCCCGTCCCAGACACCGTCGCCGGGCAGTCCCTTGATCGCCGTGTTGCCGTCCTCGTCGCGGAGGCTGTCGAGGATCCGGACCAGCGCGGCCAGCGCGTCGGGGGCGGGACCGCCGAACATGCCGGAGTGCATCGCGCCCTTGAGGGTGGAGACGGTGACGACGACGTTGGTGAGACCGCGCAGCGAGGTGGTCGTGGTGGGCAGGCCGAGCGCGAAGTTTCCGGTGTCGCAGATCAGCAGGGTGTCGGCGGCGAAGAGTTCGGGCCGCAGGGGCACGAGCTGCTCCAGACCGCCCGTCCCCTGCTCCTCCGAACCCTCCGCCACGAACTTGATGTGGACGGGGAAGCCCCGGCCCTCCGGTCCGCCCAGGGCGCGCAAGGCCGTGAGGTGCATCGCGATGTTGCCCTTGCAGTCGGCCGAACCGCGTCCGTACCAGCGCCCGTCGCGTTCGGTGAGTTCGAAGGGCGGGGTCTCCCAGGCGGCGTCGTCCAGCGGCGGCTGGACGTCGTAGTGGCAGTACAGGAGCACGGTGGGCGCCCCCTCGGGGCCCGGCGCGTGCCCCACGACCGCGTCGGTGCCGTCCGGGGTCGTCACCCGCCGCATGTCGCGGAGTCCGGCCTCGGTGAAGGCCCGTACGAGGAAGTCGGCGGTCTTCGCGCACTCTTCGGGCGGGAACTGGCGCGGGTCGGCGACGGAACGCATCGCCACGAGCGCGGTCAGGTCCTCCTTCGCCCGGGGCATCAGCGCCCGGACCTTCTCCCGCAGGGCTGCGGTCTCGGCGGACCCGGCGGACCCGGCGGACCCGGTCGACCCGGTGGACTCGGCGGTCATGCGTACCCACTTCCCTCGGCCGCTGCGGGGTCACGGCTCGCGAAGCCCCGGCGCGGCGACAGCCCTCCCAGCCAAGCACCGGCGGGCAGGCGCCGCAAAAGGTGACACAAGTGGAGTAGTCGTCCGGGGTGCCGGGCGGCGCGGGCGGGGGCGGGCGACGACAGTGGACGGCGTACGTGTCCGCGCCCCCGCCCCCTCACCTGGAGGAATCCATGGGCCAGAGTCACCCCAACCGACGCGATCTCGGGCTCCTCGTCCTGAGGGTCGGCACCGGTGCCGTGCTCGCCGCGCACGGCACGCAGAAGCTCTTCGGCTGGTTCGGTGGCGGTGGTGTCGAGGGCACCAGCAAGGCCATGGAGGCCATGGGCTTCCGGCCGGGCCGGGAGAGCGCGATCGCCGCCGGACTCGGAGAGGCGGGCGGCGGACTCCTGCTCGCCCTCGGCCTCGCCACCCCGGCCGCCGGCGCGGCCGCCGCCGGAGCCATGACCGGAGCCGTCGCCGTGCACGCCCCGGCCGGCTTCTTCGCCCAGGGCGGCGGGTACGAGTACCCGGCGTTCCTCGGGTTCGTCGCCGCCGCGATCGGCGTCACCGGCGCCGGACGCTACTCCCTCGACCACGCCACGGGGCACGTCCTCGACCGTCCCTGGGTGGTCGCCACCGCCTTCGTCGGCACCGCGCTCGCCGCCGCGGCCGTGGTCGGCCGCCGCGCCGACGAGCAGGCCGCCGCCGCGGACGCCGGACCGGATCCGGAGCCGGAAGCGGCCTGAGGGACCTCCCGCGGCAGCCGCCGCACGCGTCCGAGGGTGGGGGCCCGCACGCGCGCGCCCCGGGGGAGGGTTAGGCTCGCCGCAGAGGAAGGGACGGCCGCCGCGCATGAAGATCGATCTGACGGACACCGATTCCAGCAAGATCAACAAGGCGATCCTGGAAGGCCGCAGGGCCGTCGGCACACCCGCCGTCGGCGCCGTGCTCACCCTTGTCGTCGTCACCGACGAGGAGAACGCCTACGACGCGGTCAAGGCCGCCAACGACGCCTCCCGGGAACATCCTTCCCGCATCCTCGTCGTCATCAAGCGCCACGCCCGCACCCGCCGGGAGCGCCACGAGACCCGGCTCGACGCCGAGGTCCGCCTCGGCACCGACGCCGGCGCGGGCGAGACGGTCCTGCTCCGGCTCCACGGCGACCTCGGCGCCCGCGCCGACTCCGTGGTCCTGCCGCTGCTGCTGCCGGACGCGCCCGTCGTCATCTGGTGGCCCATGGACGCCCCCGAGGTGCCGTCCCGCGACCCGTTGGGCGCCCTCGCGCAGCGCCGGATCACCGACATGTACGCGGTCGAGGACCCGCTCGCCGCCCTGGAGGCCCGAGCCGCCTCGTACGCACCCGGTGACACGGACCTCGCCTGGACCCGGCTCACCCCGTGGCGTTCGATGCTGGCCGCCGCGCTCGACCAGGCCCCGCTGACCGTGACCTCGGCGGCCGTCGAGAGCGAGGCGGAGAATCCCAGCGCCGAACTCCTCGCCCGCTGGTTCGAGGTCAGGCTCGGCGTGACCGTCGAACGGATCGTCAGCGACGGCCCCGTCGTCACGGCCGTCCGCATGGGCACCGCCGACGGCGAGATCCGTATCGACCGGCCCGAGGGCCCGGTGGCCCGGCTCGCGATCCCCGGCCAGCCCAACCGGGTGCTCGCCCTGAAGGTGCGGACCACCGCCGAGCTGATCGCCGAGGAACTGCGCCGCCTCGACCCCGACGAGGCCTACGAGGCCGCCCTGCGCGGCCGCGACTGACGGAGCCCGCGCGCCGCTCGCACCGGGCGTGGACCGGGGAGTCCGGCCCGGTCGCGACTTCGGTTCGCCCGTCCCGGCCCGGTCCGGCCCCGTCGGCGTCGGCCGGGTCAGCCCTCGGGCGTGAAGGCCACGGGCAGCGTCGCCATGCCGCGCAGGATGCCCTCGCGTCGGCTCAGGTCCGCGTCCGGGTCGGCCAGCCGCAGGTCAGGGAAGCGGCGCAGCAGGGTGCCGATGGCGATCCTGGCCTCGGCGCGGGCCAGCGGGGCACCCAGGCAGAAGTGCACGCCGTGACCGAAAGCGAGCTGTTGCGGCACCTCGTGCCGTGCCACGTCGAGGATGTCGGCGCGGTCGTAGCGGGCCGGGTCGCGGTTGGCGGCGGCGAGCCCGATGATGATCATCTCGCCCGGCGGGACCGTGACCCCGCCGATCTCGTACGCCTCCACGGTGAAGCGGGCGACGCCACGGCTCACCGGGCCCTCGTAGCGCAGGAGTTCATCGATCGCCCCCGGCAGCAGCGAGGGGTCGTCGCGCAGCGCGGCGAACTGGTCGGGGTGGCGCAGGAGGGCGTGGACGCCGTTGGCGATGAGGCTCGCCGTCGTCTCGTGTCCGGCGAGCGTGAGCAGGATCGTCATCGCCGTCAGCTCGCGGTCGCTGATCCGCTCCTCGGCCTGCGCGGCGCAGAGTGCGCTCAGCAGGTCGTCCTGCGGCTCCTTCTTGCGCTGGGCGATCAACGGCTCGAAGAACTCGGTGAGTTCGGCGCGCGCCCGAGCGCCCTTGGCGAGGCGCTCCGGAGTGTTGGGCGGCATGATGAGGCCGACCGCGAGACGGGCGAAGTCCGGCTGCCCCTCGGCCGGGATGCCGATGAGTTCGCTGAGTACGGCCATGGGGAGCGGCAGGGCGAACTCGGAGACCAGATCGGCGGTCCCGCGCGCCGCGATCGCGTCGAGGAAGGCGTCGGTGTGGGCCTGGACGCGGGGCGCGAGCTGCTCCACGCGGCGGGCCGTGAAGGCCTTCGAGACGAGGTTGCGCAGACGGGTGTGGTCCGCGCCGTCGGCGACGAGCATGCTGGCCATCAGGACGTTGGTGCGTTCCTGGCGGGCCATCTCCTCCGCGAGCCCGGTCACCCCGACGGGGCTGCTGCTGAGGCGGGGGTCGGTGAGGGCGGCCACCGCCTCGTCGTACCCGGTGACCATCCAGACTTCAAGGGTGGGATTCAGCCGTACGCGCTGGACGACTCCGTGCTCGCGGATGCGCTCGAAGAGCGGGTAGGGGTCGGGCTGTTGAGCAACGTCCACCGGGACATCGTGAACGATCGTCTGGTCTTGACCGGTCATCTTCCGTAACTCCCCGCTGCTTTGTGAAAGATCTCTTGCAAGTAGTCATACCAGCAGCCCCAGTTGCGTGGTAGCGTCACCGGCGCTCGGCTCGGATGACGCACGGGGAAGGACCGGCGAACAGCCGGTGACAAGATCAGCGAGGCGGCTCCACCCACCGGTGGCCGGCGTCTCGTGTCGCTCGACTCGGTAGCGGTCAAGGCCTCAACCAGGCCCTATGCGCAGGGGGAGACGTTTCGTGGAGCAAGCGGCAGCCGTGGACCCGATTCTGGATCTGGCCCGTCCGTCGATCCTGCGGAACCCCTACCCGTCCTACGACCGGATGCGCGAGACCGCCCCCGTCCTCTGGCACGAACTGCTCGGTTCCTGGGTCCTGACCCGGCACGCCGACTGCCTCGCCGTGCTCACGGACAGCAACCGCTTCGCCTCCGACTGGCGGCGCGCCGGAGGGGACATCCCCGCTCCGCTGCTGAGCGTGCAGACCCTCGACCCGCCGGAGCACACCGCCATCCGGCACCTCCTGCTCGACGGTTTCCGGGCCCAGGACCGCCGGGCGCTCCACGACGACCTGGAGGGGCAGATCGCGGACCTGCTCGCCGAGTTGGCCCGGCGGCCCTCGTTCGACCTCGTCGGGGAGCTCGCGGAACCGGTCGCCCTCCGCTTCGTCACCGCCTTCCTCGGCGTTCCGGCCCCCGATCCGGACTGGTTCGTGCCCATGTCCCGCACCGTCGTCGACGGCATGGACGCCGGCCTGTGGCCCGAGAAGCACGAGCCGGCCGTGGCCGCCCGGGCCCGGCTCGCCGAGTACGCGGGCGGGTGGCTCGCCGACCCGCCCAGGACGGGTCTCATCGCCCACGTGGCCGAACACGCGGCGGACAGCGGGGTGGCAGAAACGGTTCTGCGCAACAGCCTGCGCGCCGTCCTCCACGCCGGCTACGAATCCGCCTCCCGGCTCCTCGGCAACGCGGCGGCCGCCCTCCTCACCACCCCCGGCGCGCTCGACGCGTTCCGGGCGACCCCGTCCACGGCCGTGGACGAACTCGTCCGGTACGACGCACCGGTCCAGGCGGACGCCCGGGTCTGCGTCACCGACACCGAACTGGGTGGCGTCACGATGAAGGCGGGTGATCCGGTCACGCTCTTCCTCGGCGCGGCCAACCACGACCCGCTCCGGTTCGACCACCCCACAGAGCTGCGACTCGACCGCGCGCCCAACCCGCACCTCGGGTTCGGCCGCGGGGCCCACGCCTGTCTGGGCGCGTCCATGGCGATCCGTCTCACCGGATCGGTCCTGGGGACCCTGGCCAAGGAGCACCCCGACGCACGGGCGGTCGCGGAACCGCACCACCGGCGCAACCTGACCCTTCGCGGTCTCGACCGCTTCGAGGTCACCCTGCGTCCAGACACGGGGGAGGAGGTACGACCATGAAGTACTGGCACTGAGACCAGTGAGCGTGCGGCCCGTCCTGGAGGCGGGCACCACGCCGGTGCGCGACACGCGCACCCCGCCGGAGCCCGAGCCCGCTGCACGGCTCGGGCTCCGGCCCGTCGGCGGCACGGCGCCGCGCGTCGCGCGCCGCGCGTCAGCGGGGCGGCCGAACGGGTGCGTCGTCGACGAAGAGCGCCAGTGACCCGTCGGCCACACACCGCAGGCCGACCGACAGGCGCTCGACACGCCCGTCCGCACCGAGTCCGTACACGGCCGCCACGTGGAACAGGTCGTGCCCCGTGGGACACCTGACCATGTCCGTGGCGGCGCCCCACGCCGCGGTGGCGGACGGCGCGAGCCCCCAGCGCGAGTCCTCGCCGTGGATGTCCCCGTCCTGTACGCCGATCGGCAGACAGCAGCCCACGCAGAAGCACTCCAGCGCGGTCACCTCGAACTCGTCGTGCGCGCAGTACCGGCAGACGAGGGGACCGGTCACGAGCCGCCGGTCCGCCGCTCCGGGTCCGTGCCCGGCCCCACCGAGCAGCCCCAGCAGACCGTCGCCCCCGGCACCGCCGCCCCCCGGCCCGTCACGCCACACTCCGCCCCCGTCCACGCCGTCCACGCCGACCTCGTCCACCCCGTCCGCCCGGACCGTTTCCACGCCGTCCACCCCGACCCCGTCCACCCCGTCCGCCCGGACCGTTTCCACGCCGTCCACCCCGACCCCGTCCACCCCGTCCACGCTCTTCACGGCACGGATCCTTCCATCCCCGCGGTGAGCGGAGGCTCCACCGGGTGGGTCCCGCGCCGGACACTCCGCGGCGCCGGAGCCACGAGAACGCCGTGGGGCCAGGTCCCATGACATCCTCGGACGAACCGCCCACACCGTGTCGAGTCGTGGGCCTTCGTCGTCCTGCGCGGAGGGACACCATGCTCATCACCCACGCCGTCCGTCAGCACGTCCTGCACGTGACCCTCCTCCGCGACCTGGACGTCACCAACCGGGCCGCGGCCGCCCTTCAGGTACAGGCCCTGGTCCAGACGCACCGGCCGACCCGGGTGGTCATCGCCGTCCCCACCGTCGACCCCACCCCGGCCACCCTCAGCGCCCTCGCCCGAGCCCACCGCATGTGCCTGAGCCTGGGCATCCCGCTCGCCCTGAGCGGAGCGAGCGCCCGCACCCGCAGACTCCTCGACGCGACAGCCGAGTGAACCGCGCGCTCCGGCCCACGGCCGGAGGGCATTGTCCCGGCGCGTCCTTTCCGGTCGCGCGGTGACGGTGATCACGGAGCGACTCCACGGGCGGGCGACGTTCCGTCAGCGGTCTCCGGCGAGGTGCTCCGTCAGCTCGCGCATCAGCGTCTCGTGCTGCTGGATCAGGTAGAAGTGGCCGCCGGGCAGCACCCGTACCTGGAAGCCGTGGGGCGCGACATCGGCCCAGGCGTCCATGTCCCGCACCGCGACGATCGGATCCGTGTCGCCGATCCAGGCGTGCACCGGACAGCCGACGGCGGTGGCTGCGCGCGGTCCGTAGGTGCCCACGACGGTGAAGTCCGCCCGGACCGCGGGCAGCACGACCTGTCGGATGTCCGGGTCGTCCAGCAGGGCCGTATCGGTCCCGCCGAGCCTGCGCAATTCGGCGACCAGCTCGTCGTCCCCCTTCCGGTGCGGGTCGCGCGGGGTCACCCGGTGCGGGGCCTTGCGGCTGGAGACGTGGAGGGCGGCGGGCGTGACGTGGTGCCGCTCCTCCAGACGCAGCGCCACCTCGTAGGCCAGGGACGCTCCCA
Source organism: Streptomyces sp. NPDC002057 (assembly GCF_040296665.1). NCBI lineage: Bacteria > Bacillati > Actinomycetota > Actinomycetes > Kitasatosporales > Streptomycetaceae > Streptomyces > Streptomyces sp. NPDC002057. The sequence continues at coordinate 53,932 of NZ_JBEOXR010000029.1, read as the reverse complement.
TGCTGTGGCCGAAGAGCGTCAGGGGTAGGTCCGCGAACGGCAGCAGCGCCGCCGTGACCCGGTCGGCGAGCACGTCCATCCGGTCGACGCACGGCTCGTTGAACCGCTCCTGCCGTCCGGGGTACTGCGCCACCAGGACCTCGGTGTCGCCGTCGAAGGCGCCGCCCCAGGCGTGGAAGAAGCTCGCGGTACCGCCCGCGTGCGGCAGGACCACCAGCCGGCGCCGGGGTGCGGGCGTTGTGGAGTACCTGCGCAACCACGTCGTGCCGTTCGTGCCGTTCGTCATGCGTGCGTCCACCTCGTCCTCGGGTTCGTAGGGTGCCAGTGTCGCCGCGGGGCCCGGTGTCCCAACGCGGTGGGGTCCGGTGGCGACCCGGGACCCGGTGCCCCCGGGACCGGCAGCCGGACAGGCGTCGGCCCCCACGAACACCAGGGTTCGTGGGGGCCGATGCGTGTTTCGAGTCCTGGGCTGGCGATTTCCGGCCGAAAGGCATGCCGGACTTTACAGCTGCGATCGAAGCCGATCGATAATGCCGTGGACGGGTAACGTCGGAATCACTCGGTGCTCTTGAGCGCACCGCTCACGTTGACGACCTCGTGGCACTCCCGCGCCTGCTGTCCCGTCGCGGGCGTACCGGGCTTCGTGCAGGTCACGTCGATGGTCACGGTGTCCTTCGCGCCGATCCTGATGGGAGTCACCCAGTGGTAGTCCTGGTTGCGGAACGTCTCCAGCGCGATCGTCGTGATCTTACGGTCGCCGAAGGTGATCGTCATCACCCCCTCGTCGCCCTGGAAGTTTGCGACAACGATGTCCGTGATCCCGAACACGGTCTTCTCGGGGACCGTGTACGTCCCTGTCTTGGACTGTCCGGCTCCCGACTTCAGGTCGATGGTGGCCGAGCTCTGCCGGCCCCCGCCGGTCGCCGTGCCGTCGTCCGTGCCGGTCGAACCGTCCTCCCCGCCGCCGGTTCCACCGCCGGGTCCACCGCCCGTTCCCGGCTTCTGGCTGCTGCCGCCGGACGGCCGGCCCGGGCCGGGGGACGATCCGTCCGAGCCGCTCTCCGTCGGGATCGGTCGGGGCTGCACCGCCTGGGTGGCCGCCTCCTGGGCGGCGCTGCGCACAGCCGGCCGGACCAGCGTGAACCAGGCGATCAGCAGTGCGAGCAGCGCCGCGAGCAGCACGAGCAGCCACTTGGGGAAGATCGGTATCTGGACGAACTCCGCGTCCAGCGTCGGCCCCGCATGGGGCTCCTCGGTACGGTCCTCGGTCTGCTCCCGCTCGCCGGTCTCGCGGGAGTCCACGGTGAACGGCCAGACCACGGGGTCGCCGAACCACACCGGTTGCGCGGTGCGGACCCGCAGCCGGAGTTCCTTCGACTCGCCCGGCTCCAGCGCCGGTTCCGTCGGCGTGAAGGCGAACCGGAGCTCCTCGCCCGCCTGTCCGGGGGTGAAGCCCACCCGTACCGGGGTGTTGCCCTGGTTGCGGACGGCCAGCAGATAGCGGCCCCGGAGCCAGCCGCGCCTGCGGCGCGGCGACAGGTCGGTCCGCAGCTCGTGGAACGCGCCGACGCGCACCACGGTTTCGAGGACCTTGACCGACTCGGGCTGCTCGTTCGGGAGGATCCGTACGCCGAGGGGCAGCTCGCCGGCGCGTATCTCCGGCGAGCGCGGCAGGGCCAGACGGAGCGTCACCGTCTCGGACGTGCCGGGATAGAGGGAGAGCCGCTCGGGCTCCACGGTGGTCCATTCGGCACCGTCACCGACGACCTTCAGGTCGTACGCCTCGACGATGTCACTGTCGTTGCGGACGGTCAGGGTGGTGGTGGCGATGTCACCCGGCGTCACGGACACGGCCGGGATGTCGAGGCCGGGCGCACCGGGACCGGAGGAGGCTGCGGAAGGCGTCACCCGCCCCACCGTAGGAGACCTGACAGATCCGTACGAGGCACGCGAGGGCAATGTCCGGGCAGCGCGGCTGCCCGGCAAGCACAAGTCAACTCTCCGGTAACAATGGATTTCTAGTCTGGAGAGCCGCCTTCGACACACGGCCGGCCCGTGCTCGGCTCGTGTCGTGTCCGCCTTCCCCCCACCGACTCAGGAAAACAGGTATCCGATGTTCCGCACCGAGGAGAAGAGGCCGGTCGCGACCGGCAGTACGGCACATGACGCCGTCCGGGGTCATCCGGACCCCCATGCCTCCGGCTTCGGCCGCCCGCCCCGCGTCACCGTGGCGGTCTACGCCGCCGACCCCGTGCTGCGGGTCGGTGTCGTCCAGCAGCTGCGCCAGCGCCCCGAGACCGAACTCGTCGACAGCACGGACGCGGAGAACGCCCAGGTCTCCCTGGTCGTCGTCGACGCCCTCGACGACGACGTGACCGCCCTGCTGTCCCGGTTGAGCCGCAACGGCGCCACCCGCGCGGGACTCGTGATCGGCACCCTCGGCGTCGGCGCTCTCCAGCGCGTCGTCGAGAGCGGGGTGTCGGCGGTGCTGCGCCGCTCCGAGGCCGACCAGGACCAGCTCGTCCAGCTGGTCCTGGCGGTGGCCAACGGCGAGGGCGTGCTCCCGGGCGACCTGCTCGGCGAGTTACTGGGACACGTCGGCAGCCTGCGTCGCGCGGCCCTCGACCCCGGCGCCCTGCCCCTCTCCACCCTCACCAGCCGGGAGGCGGAGATGCTGCGCCTGGTCTCGGAGGGCCTGGACACCGCGGCGATCGCCCGCAAGACCTCGTACTCCGAGCGGACCGTGAAGAACGTCCTGCACGAGATCACCACCCGCCTCCAACTGCGCAACCGCGCCCACGCCGTGGGCTACGCGCTCCGCAACGGCCTGATATGACCGTCCCGTCCGGCGCGCGGCCCGACGGCCGGAGGGAAGGCGGCGCTGCCCCAAAGTGCATCCCGCCCTTCCCCCGGGTGCGGCCCCCGGGCCCTCCCGCCGCGTGCGCCGCCGACGCACGATGACGGGGGGCACCTCCCGGTGCCGCACCGGACGGAGAAGGGCACCGTGATGAAGACCGCTGGCCCCGGTGGACGGCACCGCCGGGGGAGACTCGCCTCGGCGCTCCTGCTGCTCGTCCCCCTGCTGGGGGCGACGGGCGTGGTCGGGCCGGACGGCCCCCGGACCGTGGCGGCCGCGGCGGACGCCGCGGAGACCACCCGCATCGCCTACGCGGGCACCGGCCACCGCAGCCTCGGCGAACCGGTCTCCACCAGCTCCAGCCCCCCGCTGTTCGGTGCGGGACCCACCCACTACGACACCGACCCGTCCGCCCTCGGCGACCGGCTGGTCTTCGCGAGCCGCCGCGACGAGAAGCACCCGCAGATCTATCTGCGGGGCGCCGACGGCGGGGTCCTGCGGCTCACCAGCGGCCTGGACGCGGCCCATCCCCGGCTCACCCCGGACGGCGGGTCGGTGCTCTTCGACGCCGCCGACCCGGCCGGCGGCTCCCAGCGCGACCTGTGGCTGGTGCGCACCGACGGCACCGGGCTGACCCGGCTGACGGACACCCCCGCCAGCGAGGAGGACCCGGCGGTCTCTCCCGACGGCGCCCGGATCGCCTACTCCAGCGACGCCGACCCCCTGGCCGGGCGGCAGATCTACGTCCGCGCCCTCGCGGGCGGCATCCCCACCCGGCTCACCGACCCGGCCCGCGGCACCGCCTCCGAGCCCGCCTGGAACCCCGTCGACGACGACGTCAACCGCGCGTGGATCGCGTACACGTCGACCACGACCGAGGACGGGCAGACCAGGCAGCGGCTGCGGCTCACCGACGGCACCACCGACGAGACGCTGTTCACCGGCGCGTACGCGAACTGGCAGGGCCACGGGGCGGCGTGGCTGCCCGATGGGGACGGCATCGTCTTCCTCAGCCCCGAGACCACCTGCACCTGCAGGACCCCCTACGACCACGTCTTCCGGTCGGTCGTGCACTCCGGCCAGGAACCCTCCCTGGTGCTCGACGAGGACCGCGACGTCCTCTCGCCCACCTGGCTCGGCCCCGCCGAGGGCGGCCACGCGGTCGTGGAGCGCAGCTCGGCGGCGACCGCGCACACGGCGACCCTCCAGGACATCCGCGCGGACGGTTCCGACCCGCGCGACCTGGAGCGGAAGATCCTGCGCGAGGACCCCCAGGCCGACACCAACACCGACCCCGCCAAGGACCCGCTCTTCCAGCCCGCGTCCCCCTTCGACCCGTGGACCGAACGGCAGAGCTACACCCCCGACGGGCGCCGCATCGTCCTCACCCGCTTCGAGGGCCCCGACGACGCGCGGATCGAGCGGATCTGGACGGCCGACGCCGACGGTACGAACGAGGCGCCGATGCCCCTCGACGGGCGGGGCGCGCGGGACTGGGACACCGACCCGACGTTCTCCCCGGACGGCACCCGCCTGGCCTTCACCCGTACCTCGCCCGGCGGGGTCGGCGAGGCCGCAGGGGACAGCCGCATCCTCCTCGCCGAGGTCGCCACCGGCCGGATCACCGGCGAGATCGTGCCCCCGGCCGGTGAGCTCCGCGGCCGGGACGCCCAGCCGACCTGGTCCTCCGACGGCACCACCCTGGCCTTCACCCGCGACCAGCGGATCGACGGGGGCGGCGGCAACAAGCACGTGTGGACCGCGTCCGTGGCCGACCTGACCCGGCAGCGCGACCTCAGCACGGCGCACTGCCCGCGCAGCTGCGACGTCATCGACGACAGCCCCGCCTTCTCGCCCGACGGGCGCTCCCTCGCCTTCAACCGCAAGAACGGCGGCGGGCGGATCGACGAGCGCAACGGCCTCCTCCTGACCACCGTGTCCGGCGACGCCTGCCAGGTCCTGCTGCCCACCGCCGCCCGCGGTCAGGACGGCGCCTGCGACCGGGAACTGCCGGACACCACGCTCACCGGACCGCACCAGCCGCGCGACGCCGCCTGGACCGCCGACGGCAGGAAACTGGTCTTCAGCTCCCGGGCCACGGCCGCGGTCAACAGCCCGGAGAAGCTGAACGTCCTGGACGTCGGCTCCGGCGACGTCACCCCGCTCACCGCCGAACTCGCCGGACGCCAGAAGGAACCCACCGTCCAGCAGTCCGTGGACCTCGCCGTCGAGGCACCCGGCACGACGCCGGACGTCACCGTCGGCGCGTCCGGCACGGTCACCGTCCACGTGGTCAACCACGGCCCCGCCGCCTCGCCCGGCACCCGGCTCACCGTCGTCCCGCCGCCCGGTGTCCGGATCACCGGGATCGAGTGGTCCGGCGGCAGCTGCGACGCCGCCTCCCTCCAGTGCGATCTGGGCGTCGTCGAGCCCGGCGCCCAGGTCCCCGTGGACGTCACGCTCACCGGCGTCACCGCCGGCGACGCGCCCGTCGACTGGTCGGTCACCGGCGCGGTCCTCGATCCGCGGCCCGGCGACAACGAGGGCCGGAGCGTGATCCCCGTACGCGAAGCACCCCCGACGCCGACCCCCACGCCCCCCACGCCCACCCCGACTCCGACCCCGACGCCGACCCCCACCCGGACCCCGACGCCCACCCCGACCCCGACCGTGCCCCCGCAGCCCCCCGCGCCGAAGGCCGGACCCGGGGTGCGGATCACCGTCCAGCCCGAACCGGGGTACGTCGGCGGACGCGTCGTCGTCACGTACAGCGTCCGCAACGGCCGCAACGCGCTGGCCACCGGACTCCGGCTCAGGATCGGACTGCCCGCCGGGGTGCCCCACGGCGGACTCCCGGCGGGCTGCGACCGGAACGGCGCGTGCGCGCTGCCCGACCTCACCCCGGGCACGACCGCCGTCCTGCGGGTCGTCCTCAGCCCGAAGAAGGCGATGACCGCCCGCGTCACCGCCGTGCTCACCACCACCGGCACGGACGCCGACCGGAGCGACAACACCGCCCGGGAGCGGCTGCGCGTCCTCCAGCCGCGCATCGTCGCCGTGCCCGCGATCGGCAAGCCCGGATTCGTCACCTCCGTGCGCGGCGTGGACTTCCCGTCCGGGGTCCCGGTGCGCTTCAGCTGGAACCCGGGGATCACCGCCGCCGCCTCGCCGACCTTCCCGAAGGCCGACGGCACGTTCATCGGACAGCTGCTCATCCTCGCCAAGGACCAGACCGGGCCCCGCACCATCACGGCCTCGGGCCCCGGATTCTCCCCGGTGAAGACCGACTTCCTGGTCGTCAGCGGCACCGTGCAGCCGCCGGACGGGGTGACCCGCCGGTGATCCACGAGGTCGACGAGGGCCTCAGGCGGCTGCTGAACGGCAGCGGCCTGGAGGCCTCGGGCATCGACGTCACCTTCGACGCCCCCACCCGCGACTGGGCGGCGCGCCGCAGCGCCCCCACCGTCTGCGTGTTCCTGTACGACATCCGCGAGGACGCCCTGCGGCGCGGCTCCGGGACGGGCGAGGTCTACGACGAGGACGGCCACCTCGTCGCGCGCCGCTCACCGCCGCGCTGGTTCCAGCTCACCTACCTGGTGACCGCGTGGGCCAACCGCCCGCAGGACGAGCACCGGCTGCTGTCCCAGGTGCTCGCCGCCCTCGTCGCGCAGGACGCGCTCCCCGCGCCGCTGCTCACCGGCTCGCTGGCCGAACTCGGCCTGACCGTCGCCCTGGAGGCCGCCGGACCGGTCGTGGACGCGCCGGCCGCGGCCGACGTGTGGTCGGCGCTCGGCGGCGAGATGAGAGCCTCCCTCGGGGTACGGGTGTGGGCCCCGCTCGCCGGGGTGGCCAAGGCCGCCGCACCCCCCGTCACCGAAGGACTCGTCGTCCGCTCGGCCGCCGCCCGCGACGGCGCCGCCGAGGAGGGCGACCAGGGCCGCAGGCTGCGCTACACCGAGGTCACCGACCCCGGCAGCGCCGGCTTCACCGGCCCCCGCGAGCGACCGCCCGCCCCGGCCCGGAGGCGCCGCAGGGGGGACCGGCAGCCGTGACGTACACCATCGAACCCCTGACCGACGGCGGGCCCGGCGCCCGGCGGCCCCGCGCCCCCGACGCCCTGTGGACGCGGCTCGGCGCCGTCGAGGCGCGCGTGCGGGAGGCCGTGGCCGCCCGTCGTGCCGTCGACCCCGACCCCGACGACCCCTACCGGGGCCAGTACCTCGCCCCCGACGCCGCCGCGCGGATCCTGGACGAGCCGGGCGGTCTCGGCCTGCCACGGGCGGAGCCCTGGCGGCCGCCCGCCGGGTCCCTGCTCGACGTCCTCGCGGAGCGCTTCGGCCTGACCCCGCTCGACGTGGACCTGCTCCTCGTCGCCACCGCCCCGGACCTCGACGTCCGGTTCGAGCGGCTCTACGGCTATCTCAACGACGACCTGACGCGCCGTCGGCCCACCGTCGGTCTTGCCCTGGAGCTGTGCGGACTCGACGGCGCCTCGCCCGCCCGGTTCCGGCTCGCCCCCGGCGCGCCGCTGATCGACCACGGCCTCCTCGAGGTCACCGAGCCGGAACGGCCGCCGCTGTCCCGCGTCCTGGCCGTGCCCGACCGGGTCACCGCCCACCTCCTCGGCGACGGCCGGCCCGACGCCCGCCTCACCGGGGTGCTCGACGAGGTCCGCGCGGACCCGACCGCCGAGGCGGCGGACGTCCGCCGCGCCGCCTCGGCCGCCACCACCGGCGTCGGACTCGTCCATCTGCGCGGCCGGGGCGGCGACGCCGAGGGACTGGCCGCCGCCGCCCTCGCCGAGGCCGGGCTCGGCACGCTCGTCCTGGACGCGGCGGCGCTCGCCCGGCGCCCCGCCGACGTGCCCGCGCTCGCCCGGGTGCTCGCCCGCGAGGCCCGGCTGACCGGCTCCGGCGTCGTCCTCGGCCCGCTGACCGCGCTGCCCGGCGAACCCGCCGAACGGGAGCGGGTCCTCGCGTCGCTGTGCGCCGCGCTGCGCGGCCTCCCGCTCCTCACCCACGGCACGACCGGCTGGGATCCGGTCTGGTCGGCCGACACCCCCGTCGTCCTGGACGTCGGGCCGCCCTCTCCGGAACGCCAGGCCGCCCGCTGGCGCCACGCCCTCGACCGGGCCGCCGGCGACGGGGGCGCGGTGACCGGCGACGTCGGGGCGCTCGCCCGTGCCGTCGCCGCGCACCGCCTGGACTCCGGGCAACTGCGCCGCGCCGCCGACGCGGCCGTGCGGACCGCCGCCCTGGACGGCCGCCCGGTGGCGCCCGACGACCTGCGGACCGCCGTGCGGGCACAGAACGGCGCGGGACTCGACCGGCTCGCCCGCCGGGTGGAGCCGGCCGTCGGCTGGGACGACCTGGTGCTGCCGCCGACCACCCACCGCCGGCTGCGTGAACTCGCGCTGCGCGCACGCCACCGCGAGCAGGTGCTCGGGCAGTGGGGGATGCGGCCCGGCGGCGGACGGGGCCGCGGGGTCGTCGCGCTGTTCGCCGGCGGGTCCGGCACCGGCAAGACCATGTCCGCCGAGGTCGTCGCCGCCGACCTCGGCATGGACCTCTACGTGGTGGACCTGTCCACGGTCGTCGACAAGTACATCGGCGAGACCGAGAAGAACCTGGAGCGGATCTTCACCGGCGCGTCGGCGGTCAACGCCGTCCTGCTCTTCGACGAGGCCGACGCCATCTTCGGCAAACGCTCCGAGGTCAAGGACGCGCACGACCGGCACGCCAACATCGAGTCGGCGTACCTGCTCCAGCGCATGGAGTCCTTCGACGGGATCGCGGTGCTGACCACCAACCTGCGGGCCAACCTCGACGAGGCGTTCACCCGCCGCCTGGACGTCGTGGCGGACTTCCCCGTGCCGGACGCGGAACAGCGCCTCGCGCTGTGGGAGCGGTGCCTGGGCACCCGGCTGCCCCGGAGCGAGGACCTGGACCTCGCCTTCTGCGCCGACCGGTTCGAACTGGCCGGCGGCTCGATCCGTGCCTGCGCGGTCACCGCGGCCTATCTCGCCGCCGAGTCCGGGGAGCCGCTCACCATGGGACAGGTGGTCACCGCGGTGGCCCAGGAGTACCGCAAGCTCGGACGGCTCGTCCTGGAGGGCGAGTTCGGGCCGTACCTGGCCGAGGCCACGGGAGCCTGACGGAGGGACCCGACCCGAGGGGCCCGGTCCACGGACCGGGCCCCTCGGCACGTCACATCTCCATCATCTCGGCCTGGTGCACGCCCTGCCCGCCCGCGGCCGGTGCCGCGGTGGGGTCGTTGGCCGCCGCCAGGATCGCCGCGCGGGCCTCGGGCGGGACCGACATCAGGTTGGCCTTACGAGCCTCGTCCGTGATCTCCTTGAACATGCGCGCCAGCTGACCGATCTGGGTGGCGCGCGTGGTCAGCCAGCGCATCTCGACCGGGGCGCCCTTCTGGCCGCCGATGTGCGGCACGATCGCGGCGTTGGGCTCGTCGGCCTTCGGCAGGGCCTTGCCCGGCGCGATCACCGGGAAGTCCTCCCTGCCGTGGAGGAGGCTGTCCAGCATCTGCGCGGTGTTCGTGACCCCGGTGGCACCGTGGCCGTACGCCGGTCCGGCCGGGTTCGGCTTGTTGGCCGGGTACCGCGCCAGCAACCCCTGCCAGTGCGCGACACCGGTCTCCGGGATCTGGCCGTGCAGCCAGGACGCGAGCTGCTGGACGACGTCCTGCCCGACCACCTTCTCGCGCAGCGTGTCCGTGGTCGCGGCCGGGCGGATGCGGCCCAGGTTGGCCAGCTTCAGCAGGAACGGCACGGCGTTCTTCGTGGAGGCCGTGGGCCCGCGCACCCCCGCCTCGACCATGGCCGAGCCGATCGCGTACGACAGGCCGAGGGCCAGGGTGCCGGTCAGGGCCTCCTGGTCGCCGGCGTCCAGTCCGGGGATCAGGTGCGGCACGACCTCGGAACGCAGGCGCGGCACCGCGTTGCTGACCGCGGCGGCGGCGTCGCGCCAGCCGTCGGCGATGTGCTCCTTGCCGGGGGCCCGACGCGAATCGTGGCTGACCTGGGCCTGGTAGTCGTAGAGCGACGGCAGTCCGGACGGCAGGACGCCGAGGGTGGCCTGGATGTACATCTCGGCCTTGACCTCGGCCTGGAAGTCCGCGACCGCCTTCTGGACCTCGGGCCTGGCGAACAGCTCCGGACCCAGCCACTGCTTCAGGGCGTCCAGCGGGGTGCCGGTCCAGGCGGTGGGCGAACCCGGCACCCGGAGGAGGTTGCGATCCGGCGCCTGCTGGAAGATCGCGTTCACATGCGCGTCGATCCGGTCGGCGACCTGCCGGATCGCGACGTCGGAGCCCGCCGCCATCTCGTCGAACGGCGCCGTGACGTACTCCAGGTTGCTCATCGACGCGGCGGGCTGCCCGGTCACCACCGGCTGCCCGCCGTCGCCGGGCAGCCCGCAGAGCAGCGCGTACAGCGCCCGGGCTTTGCGCCCGACCGAGTTGTGGTCGGTGAGGATCGTCAGGTTCTGCTCGCTCATCACCGTGGTGGCGTAGGGGAACCCGCCGTGGAAGAACCCGCCGATGTCCGTTCCGGCCGCCCGGCCGCCGACGGTGTTCAGACCCGTCGGCTCGTGCAGGGCGAAGCTCGGCACGCTCAGCTCCACCTCGAAGCCGACCAGACGCTGCACGGCGTCCGGGTCTGCCGCGCGCTGCGCCGTGCCGTGCCCGGGGTGTCCGTGGTCGTGCCCGTCGCCCGCGTGGTGCCCAGAGCCGTGGTCCTCGACGGCGCGGGCCACCGGTACCGGCCCGGAGAGCACCCGCCGGGCGTTGCTCTCCGCCTCCCGCTCGAAGCGGTCGCCGGGGTCGCTGATCCGCAGCCCGTCCCCCCGGTCGGTGCCCGACACCGGGCCCTGGCGCTGCTGGACGACATGGGTCAGCTCATGGGCCAGGGTGTGCTTGTCCCGGCCGCCCTCTCCGAGGACGACATGGCTGCCCGAGGTGTACGCGCGTGCCCCGATGGCCCGCGCCGAGCGGGTCGCCGCGGCTCCGGTGTGCAGCCGCACGCCCGAGAAGTCCGTGCCGAAGCGGGACTCCATCTCCGAGCGCACCGGACCGGCCAGCGGCCGGCCCGCCGAGCCCAGCACCTCCCGCACCCCGGTGTCCTGCCGCGCCGGGGCGGGCCCGGCGCTCGCCCGGCGGGCGATCATGCCGCTCACCGCGGCGTTGCCCGCGCTGCCCTGGGCCGCCCGCAGCACGTCGGCCGTGAGCGGGGGCGGGACGGCGGCGCCGGTCCCCGGGCTCTCCCGCCGGGGCCCGGACCGGTCGCGCGTCGGCCGGTGCTCCTCGACCCGATCGGTGCGCGGCCTGGAAGTCTGCACAGTTGCCTCCTCGTCGGCGCCCGTCGTACGACTCTCCAGCACACCGCCCGCCCGGCGGCGCGTCCAGGGACGAACGGGCAGCGTGCGGGCAGTCCCCGGTGATGTCCGGGCGGCCAACGCGGACCGCCCGTTGAGGCAGACGCGCTGCCCCCGGGCAGGTCCCCCGGTCCCTGCCGGTCCGGCCGCGGGCCGAACAGACTCGACCTGGACACAGGTCATCGCGAGGCCGCAAGAACGTGAAGGAGCGAGCATGCCGACGTACCTCACCCCGGGCGTGTACGTGGAGGAGGTGCAGTCCGGTGCCAGGCCGATCGAGGGGGTCGGCACGGCCGTCGCCGCTTTCGTGGGCTTCGCCGAGAAGGGGCCGTTCCACACACCGACCCTGGTCACCGGCTGGGACCAGTACACCCAGGTCTTCGGTGGCTTCACCGAGGGCACCTACCTCGCCCACGCGCTCTACGGGTACTTCTCCAACGGCGGCGGCGCCGCGTACGTCGTGCGCATCGGCGGATCGGCCGAGTCCGGTGCCAAGTCCACCGGCACGGGCCGGCCCGACCGCGAGACCGGGGCCGCACGCCCGGTGGAGCTCGGCGGCTTCCTCATCGCGGCCAAGCCGGGCGTGACCGGCGTCTCGGTCGAGGTCGCCGACCCCGAGGGCGAGAACCAGCCGGAGGACCGCTTCCGGCTGCTGGTCCGCCGCGGCGACCAGGTCGGCGAGACCTACGACGTCTCCGCCCGCAAGAACGTCAAGGGCTACCTGGTCACCCAGGCCCGCGCCTCCGAGCTGATCGAGGTCACCGAGCAGCGCGGCACCCCCCAGACCCGGCCCGGCACCCAGACCCTGGCGATCCCCGACGCGCCCGGCGTCCCCGCCGCCCCGGCCGCCTCCGACGTGGCCCGCATCGACCCCGCCGAGTACGTCGGCGACGCGGCGGCCCGCACCGGCTTCGGCGGCCTGGAGACCATCGACGAGATCACCATGGTCGCGGTCCCCGACCTGATGGGCGCCTACCAGCGCGGCGACATCGACGCCGAGGGCGTGCGCACCGTCCAGCTCGCCGTCATCTCGCACTGCGAGCAGATGGGCGACCGCGTGGCCGTCCTCGACACCCCGCCCGGCCTCAACGCCCAGCAGGTGCGCAACTGGCGCATGGACGAGGCCGGTTACGACTCGCGGTACGCCACCCTCTACTACCCCTGGGTGCGGGTCTTCGACCCGGCCCTCGGGCGCAACACCACCGTCCCGCCGAGCGGTCACATCGCCGGCGTGTGGGCGCGCAGCGACGCCGAGCGCGGCGTGCACAAGGCCCCCGCCAACGAGGTGATCCGAGGCGCGGTCGACCTGGACATCCGCCTCAGCAAGGGCGAGCAGGACCTGCTGAACCCGATCGGCGTCAACTGCGTCCGGGCCTTCCCCGGCCGGGGCATCCGGATCTGGGGCGCCCGCACGCTCTCCTCCGACCCGGCCTGGCGCTACCTGAACGTGCGCCGCCTCTTCAACTACCTGGAGGAGTCGATCCTCCTGGGCACGCAGTGGGTCGTCTTCGAGCCCAACGACGACCGGCTGTGGTCCAGCATCCGGCGCAACGTCACCGCGTTCCTCATGGAGGAGTGGCGCCGGGGCGCGCTGTTCGGCCGCACCGCCGACGAGGCGTTCTACGTGAAGTGCGACCGCACGAACAACCCGCAGGAGTCCATCGACCAGGGCCGCGTGGTCTGTGAGATCGGCGTCTCGCCGGTCAAGCCGGCCGAGTTCGTGGTCTTCCGACTGGCCCAGTTCTCCGACACCACCAGCCTCATCGACGAGTGACCCGCGGGTCCCGGTCGCACACGCAAGGAAAGGTTGACAGACAGACATGGCAACGGGCGATGCACTCTCCACCCACGTCTTCGGCGTGCAGCTCGGCGGATACCTCGTGGAGTCCATCCAGGAGATCAGCGGCTTCACCGTCGAAGAGGACGTCGTAGAGGTCAAGCAGGTCACCGCCGAGGGCAAGCAGATCATCCGCAAGCAGCCGGGCGCCCGGCAGGCCGGCGAGATCACGATCACCCGCGGACTCGACCAGAGCAGCGAGTTCACCAAGTGGATCAAGGAGACCCTGAACAACGGGGCCGTCAACTCCGCTCGGCAGAACCTGACCATCGAGATCAAGGACACCGAGGGCACCACGGTGCGCCGCATCCAGCTCATGCAGGGCTGGGCGTCCAAGTGGGAGGGCCCGTCGCTGAAGGCGGGCGAGTCCTCCCCGGCCACCGAGTCCGTCACGATCGTGTTCGAGGAGATCGTCGTCGAATGAGGCGCCGCACCGTGACGGCGGGCAACCTGGAGGAGATCCTCCAGCTGACGGAGCCCGACCGGGCGCCGGAGCAGCAGGCCGCGCCCCCCGCCCCCGCCCCGCAGCCCCCGCCGCGCCAGGAGGGCGACGGGCTGCGCACGGAGTTCGAGTTCGAGCTCCCGCGCGGATACGTGGACGAGACGGGCACGGTGCACCGGCACGGCACCATGCGCCTCGCCACCGCCCGCGACGAACTGCGGCCCCAGATCGACCTGCGGGTCAAGGAGAACCCGGCCTATCTGAGCGTGGTCCTGCTGAGCCAGGTGATCACCCGGCTCGGCGGCATCACCGACGTGCACGCCGGGATCGTCGAGCGGATGTACGCCACCGACGTGGCGTTCCTCCAGGACTTCTACCGCCGCGTCAACAGCGAGGGCCACACCCGCGCGGCGGTCACCTGCCCGCACTGCGAGGGCGGCTTCGAGGTCGACCTCTCGGGTGGGCGCCTGGGGGAATCGTGACGTACGCCCTTCCCCGCCTCCGGGAGGAGATCGCGTACATCGCCTACCACTTCCACTGGCAGCGCGAGGAGATCCTCGACCTCACCCACGGCGAACGACAGCAGTGGGTGGCCGAGATCGCCCGCATCAACACCCGCATGAACGAAGGCGGCTGAACACATGGCATGGCGGGACAGGCTGCGCCGCGGCGGTGCGGCCGGCCGTACGGGCGCCGGGCCGGGCACGTCGGGCGGCTCCACCGGTCCCGGCCCGTCCGGTGGCTCCGGCGGTCCGGGTCCGTCCGGTGCTGCCGCCGGTCCGGGTCCGTCCGGTGGCTATGGCGTGTCCGGCGGCGCCCCGGATCCTTCCGCCGTGCCCGGCGACTGGGACGGCGGCTGGCGGCGTGCCGCACCGCCGCTCCTGACCCTCTCCCGCGCGCCCCTGGGCGTGAGCGACGGTCTCGCCTTCCGCTCCGGCCTCGCCGCCTGGCAGAACCCGTCCTTCGACAGCGGCATGGGCCACGCCCTGCTGCCCACGGCCCCGACCGGGCTGGTGCACGGGGCGACCCGCCCGGCCACGCCCCGCACCACCGACTCCGGCGGGGGGCCACTGCTGCTGCGCGCGGTCCGCGCGGGCGGGACTCCCGAGCCCCTGCACGCCCCTGCCGCCCCGACCGCCCCGGACTCCGGCACGGCGGCCCGTCCGTCGTCCGGTGGGCGCGGCACGGCGGCCTCCTCGTCGTCCGGTGGTACGCGCGGCACCGCCGTTCCCTCCGGAGGCCGGAGCGCGGGCGGTCGTCCGCCGAGCCGCGACCTGTCCGTCACGACGTCCCCGGCGGTGCTCTCCGCACCGGAGCCGGCCGCCGTCCAACGGGCCGCCGCCTCCGCCGACGGGGGCCGCGCCTCGGCCACGGCCCCTGTCCCACTGGTCCGACGCGTCGCGGTGGTCCCCGTGGCCCCGCGCACCCGCGGGGCGTCCGCCCCCCGGCCCGCGACGGGCCCGGCACGGACGACCGCGACGGAGACGGGCGCGGCGCGGGAGGCCTCGCCCCGGGTGAGCGGCGAGGCCCGGGGGAGCACGGCACGGCAGGGCGCCGCGTCGAGCGGGTCGCCGGTCGCGCCCGGCGGTGGCCGGCCGGAACCCTCGTCCCCGCCCGTCGTCCGGCCCCGACCGGTCGGGGCCCGGCTGACGGTCGCCCGCCGTGTGCCGGGGGGCGCCCGCCCGGTGCCCGCGCTCCGGCCCGCCGCCCCGGCGGCATCCCGCCAGGACAGTACGGCGGCGGCCACGGACGCTCCGTCAGCCACCGCTCCCGAGCGCGCCGAACCGACCGGGACCGCGGCCCCCGACCCGGCCGCGCCGAGCCCCGCCGTCCAGCGCACCGCCGCCCGGACGGTCCTGGGCGCCCCCCTGACCGAACTGCCGTCGACCGCCGGCACCACCCTGGCGACCGGCACCCCTTCCCCCGCGCCGGGTGGGGGAGCAACGGGCCCGGGACTCCCCATCGTCCAGCGACAGGCCGAGGGCACCACCCCGGACACGTCCCGCGTCTCCGCCTCCGACCCGGTGTCCCCGCGCCGTTCGGGCGCGCGGGCGCGCGGCGGCCTGGGCGCGCCCCTGTCCGCGATCCCGCCCAGCGCGACCCCGCCCGCCGGTTCCACGGCTCCCGGCGCCCGCCCCGGCCGCCAGGCGCCCGGCCCCGGTGTCCAGCGCGCCCCGGCCCCGCCCGCCGGGGAACGGCCCTCGCCCGCCGCGCCCCGCCCGGACGCCTCCGCACCCGAGGCTCCGCTGCTGGGGGCCACCGACGTGCAGCGCCGCATCACGGACCACCCGGCGCCCCCGAGCGCCGAGCGCACGGACCGCACGCCGGGCGGCGCCCCCGTCGTGCGTACTCCGGGCTCCGCCGCGCCGCCCTCCGGGGGTGCTCCGCAACCCGCCGCGGGCCGCGAGGCCGTACGACCTCACACGGCTCCCGGCGGCTCCGGCTCCACCGCCTCCGTTCCGGTCGTCGTGGCCCGCGCCGCGTCCGGACCGGGTACGACTGCCCCCGGCGCGGCGCACGGACCCGGCGGCGACCGGGCGGGCACGGCCGGGCCGTCGCCCACCCCGGGACCCGCGAGCACCACGGGATCGAAGCCGACCACGGGATCGAAGCCGGCCACCGGATCGAAGCCGACCACGGGATCGAAGCCGACCGCCGGGCGTCAGGCGGGCCCCGGTCCGAAAGCGGGCACCGCCGCGCGGACGGCCGCCGGACCGTCGGGGACCCTCCGGGCATCCGACACTCCCGGGACCAGTCCGCGCCCCACCTCCGGCTCCGCGTCCCGGGCCGGGACCGGCGGCGGGCGCCCGGCGTTCGTCCCGTACCTCGGGAGCCCGGCGAACGGGCCCGTTCCGGTGGCGCGGCGTGCCCTCGGGCTGCTCCCGGCCCGCCCCCTCACGCTCAGCACCGGGGCCGCCGAGGGACTGGCCCCGTCCGCCGCGTCCCGCGCGGTCAGTGGCCCTCCCGTGGTGGCGGCGCGCTGGAACACGGCGCGGGACGCCCCGGGCGGGCCCGCCCACGCGTCGCCCCCCGGCGGCGGCGGCGCCTCGGCACCCGTACAGCGGGCCGCGTCGGCATCCGTACCGGGAGTCCCGGCGTCCCCCGTCCAGCGGGCCGCGTCGGCGCCCGTACGGGGAGCCGGAGCCGCGTCCGTACAGCGAGCCGCGTCGCCCTCTCGGGGTCTCCCGGCGTCCGGCGCCGTACCTCCCCCGTCCACCCGCCCGGACGCGCCGGGGCCCTTCGCCGTGCCGACCGTCCAGCGCGCCGCCACCGCCCCCGGGTCATGGCACGCCGACGGGGGAGCGGCGGCGGGCGCGCCGGCCGTCCGGGCACGGGTCCCGGTCGTCAGGCTCGCTCCTCCGGGCGGAGGCGCGTCCGCCACCCCGGCCCGCTCCCTCCCGGTCGCGCCTCCGCAGGCTCCTCCCGTGGCGCACGGCCCGTCCGCTCCGGGGACGCCCGCGCCCGGCGCGCCCGTCCCCGTGGTGCGGCCCCGCAGCCTGCCTGCCGCGGCCCCTTCGTCGGGTGGCGGTACGGCGCCCCGGATCCAGCGCGCCGTACCGGACACCGGCAGGAGCGTGTCCGCCACCCCGGCCGTCCCCGTGAAGGAGGTCCCCGCGCGCGGGAAGCAGGCGTCGTCCTCCGCACCGGCCGCCACCGGCCGGGGCACGGGCCGGAACACCGGGCGCGACGCCGAGCCGCCGCAGGACCCCGGTCTCGACCTGGACGACCTCGCGCGACGGCTGCTCGACCCGATGGCCCGCCTGCTGCGCACCGAACTGCGGCGCGGCCGGGAGCGCTCGGGCCGCCCCTTCGACGGACGCCGCTGAGCGCACGGCACGGAACGGATGACGGATCAATGACGGACAACATCTTCGCGAGCAGCGTGTTCTTCCGGCTCGCGATCGGCGGCAACGACCTGGGCGCCTTCCACACCTGCTCCGGCATGGGCGCCGAAGTGGAGATGGAGAGCTACGCGGAGGGCGGCAACAACGGCTTCACCTGGCAGCTGCCCGGCCGCGTGAGCTGGTCGAACATCACCCTGACGCGGCCGGTCACCGCGGACACCGCGAAGATCGCCCGCTGGCTCGACGAGACGCTGAAGCGTGTGGAGCCCAAGGACGGCGAGATCGTCGCCCTCCGGCCCGACCTGACCCGGATCATCAGCTGGCAGGTCTTCGGGATCGTCCCGGTGCGCTGGCAGGGCCCGTCCTTCGACCCCAGCAGTTCGCAGGCGGCGATCGAGACCCTGGAGATCGCCCACGAGGGACTCCGCCCCTCCTGACGTCCCCACCCGCCACCCGCCACCCGCCGGTCGTCCGTCGTCCGGCACCCCCTCAGTTCCCCTGGTTCCCCGGAAAGGACCCCCGTCATGTCCCCAGCGTCCCGAGCCAGTCGGGCCAGGGCCCAGCTCACGCTGAAGGAGCCTCCGGCGTCCGTCGGCGCCAAGCCCGGCGGGACGCTGGCACGGCTGAACCTCCAGTTCAACCCCTCCACCCTGGAACTGAGCAAGACCACCGAGTGGCGGCGCTCCCCGTCCCGGATGGCGGAGGAGTCCTCCCTGCCCGAGTTCGTCGGCAGCGGCCCGCGCGAGCTCAGCCTCGAAGTGTTCCTGGACGCCACCGCCACCCACGACAACTCCGTGGAGCAGGCGGTGGAGAAGCTGATGAAGGCGTGCGTGCCGACCAAGGCCAGCCTGGCGCGCAAGAAGCCCGCCAGCCCCTGGGTCCGGTTCGAGTGGGGCAGCGCGCGCACCACGTCGTTCGACGGCGTGCTCTCCAACCTGTCCGTGTCGTACACGCTGTTCGACGTGGACGGAAAGCCGCTGCGCGCCACCTGCCGCCTCTCCATCGAGGAGGCGAGCGTCGGCCCCGGCGGACAGAACCCGACGTCCGGCTCGCGCACCGGACGCAGCACGCACGTCGTCGTGGCCGGCGACAGCCTGGCCCTGCTGGCCTGGCGGGAGTACGGCGACGCGACGGCCTGGCGGGTCATCGCGGAGGCCAACGACATCGACGACCCGATGGCGCTCGTGCCCGGCACCGAACTCGTCGTACCGGCGCTGACCGACGCGGGCGCCGAGGAGGAGCGGTGACCGGCGGGGAGCGCGAGGGCCGGTCGTTCGCCGCGGACCCGATCGTCGAGACGCCCGGCGAGCTGCCGCCGGTCTGGGCGGCCCAGCTGGTGAGCTGCGTGATCGACGAGAACGTGGGGCTGCCGGACGCGGCGGTGCTCACCTACCGCGACCCCGACCACGAGTTCCTGCGCAAGACCGGCATCACCATCGGCACCCCGCTCCGGGTCTCCGTGGTCACCGTGACCGGGCAGGCCCGTGAGCGGCTGTTCAACGGCGAGGTGACGGCCCTGGAGGCGGACCGGGACCGCACCGGTTCGTTCACCGTGCTCCGCGCCTACTCCAAGGCGCACCGGCTCCAGCGCGGCCGGAGGGTGGTGGCGTACCGGAACATGACGGCGGCGGCCATCGTCCGCAAGGTGGCCGCCGGTGCCGGCCTGGCCTGCGGCACCGTCGAGGCCGCGCCCGTCACCTACCAGCAGCTGTCCCAGGCGAACGTCTCCGACTGGGAGTTCCTCCAGTACCTGGCCGCCGAGAGCGGCGCGCTGGTGCGCGTCGACGACAAGGGACTGCTCCAGTTCACCAAGCCCCGGAAGGCGTCCGGGGCGCCTTCGCCGACCACCTCGGCCGCCCGCGATCCGCTCGTCCTGGAGTACGGGCGCAACCTGCTCGCACTACGCGCCTCCCTGTCGACGGCGGACGGGGCGCAGCAGGTGGAGGTGCGCGGCTGGGACGTCACCACCAAGCGGCCGCTGGTGGCCCGGCAGCCCTCGGTCGACAGCGACACGGTCGTGCCGGGCCTGAGCCCGGCGCTCGCCGCCCGGTTCGGCAAGGCGTCCAAGCTCACCGTCACCGACACCCCGTACCGCACCCAGGCCGAGACGAAGGCGGTCGCGGACGCGGTCGCCGGGCAGGTCAGCGCCGGCTTCGGCGAGCTGGAGGCGCTGGTCGAGGGCAATCCGCTGCTGCGCGCGGGCAAGCCCGTGGCGCTCGGGAACGTCGGAGGGGCGTTCTCCGGCAAGTACACGGCCACCGCCGTGCAGCACGTCCTCGAACCGCACGGCGGTTACCGCACGACGGTGTGGGTGAGCGCCAGCCCCGACCGCTCCCTGACCGGACTGGTCACCGGCGCCAACGCGCCCTCCCGGGGGCCGCGCATGCCGGGCCTGGCGATCGGCGTGGTGACGGACGTCCGCGAGACCGGCGGCGGCGAGAGCGGTTCGGTGCGGCTGCGGTTCCCCTGGCTGGACGACACCTACGTCACCGACTGGGTCCGTACGGTGCAGTGGGGCGGCAAGGGCGGCGGCGGTGTGGTGAGCCCCGAGGTCAACGACGAGGTCCTCGTCGGCTTCGAACAGGGCCTGCTCGACAGCCCGTACGTCATCGGCGGGCTCTACAACGGCGTGGACAAGCCCTCGCCGCATGACGTGCCCCTGATCGACAAGACCACCGGCAAGGTCAACCGCCGTTCCCTCGTGTCCCGTTCCGGCCACCGGGTGGAGCTGCTCGACGCGCGGGCGCCGGGCCGCTCCGGAGTGCGGCTGATGTCCGCCGACGAACGCCTGGAGGTCTTCCTCGACGACCGCCGGGACCGGATCGAGCTGACCGTGTACCAGGGGAGGAGCCGGCAGGTGCTCAGCTCCGTCGTGCTCGACAAGAAGGGCATCACCGTGGACGCGGGACGCGGCGACGTGAACGTGTCGGGCCGCAACGTCGCCATCAACGGCCGGGTCGGGGTGAAGATCGGCGGCCGCACGGTGGACGTCTCCGGCGCCACCGGCGTCACCGTCGACGGAGGCCTGCTCGCCACCCTCAAGGCCAAGCTCATCCGCATCAACTGACCCTCCGCAGACAGCTCGTGAAAGGAGCTCCGCATGCCCGCCGCCGCCCGTACCGGCGACCCCACCAACCACGGCGGGGTCGTCGCCACCCCGCCGCCCGCCGTCGCGAGGGCGGTGGCGACCGTGCTCATCGGCGGCCGTCCCGCCGCCGTCACCGGCAGCCTGCACACCTGCGTGGTGCCGCCGCACGCCGCCACCGGACCGGCCAACGTGATCCTGCCGAACCCGGCCGGGCTCGCCGGCCGGCAGGTCCTCATCGGCGGTCTCCCGGCCGCGCGCGCCCGCGACAAGACGGCCTGCGGCGCGATGATCCTCACCGGGGCGCCCAACGTGCTGATCGGGGGCGTGTGATGGCGAGCCTCCCGGAGCAGCGCCGCCGCGCCGCCGCTTACGGGTCCCCGGAGGACACGGGGCTCACCGCCGCGTACGGGTCCCCGGTGGGCACGGGGCGCGCCGCCGCGTACGGGTCCCCGGTGGGCACGGGGCGCGCCGCCGCGCACAGCTCCCCGGAGGACGGCCGATGAGCGAACGGTTCATCGGCCGGGGCTGGGGATTCCCCCTGCGCGTCGGGCCGACCGGAGGCATCGCCCTCGTCGAACGGGAGCGGGAGATCGAGGAGGCCATCCGCCTGGTCCTCGGCACCGCGCCCGGCGAGCGCCCCATGCGCCCCGAGTTCGGCTGCGGCATCCACGAGTACGTCTTCGCCCCCGGCGACGGTGCCACCGCCGGCCGCGTCGCGCGGCAGGTGCGGGAGGCGCTGGAGCGATGGGAGCCGCGGATCACCGTGGACGACGTGGTCGTCGCCTTCGACGCGGTCGAGGACGGCACCCTCTACATCGACGTGCACTACACCCTGCGTTCCACCAACGACCGGCGCAACCTGGTCTTTCCCTTCTACACGATCCCCTCCGAGGAGGGGGCCGAGGAAGCGGGCGCTGACTGATGGCCCTGCCCTCCCCGAACCTGGACGACCGGCGGTTCCAGCAGCTCGTCGACGAGGCGAAGCGGTACGTGCAGCAGCGTGCCCCGGAGTGGACCGACCACAACGTGTCCGACCCGGGCGTCACCCTGATCGAGACGTTCGCCTACCTCGTGGACCAGGTGCTGTACCGGCTCAACAGGGTGCCGGACAAGAACTACCACGCCTTCCTCGACCTGCTCGGCATCCGGCTGTTCCCGCCGACGGCCGCGGCCGCCGACGTCGACTTCTGGCTGTCCGCCCCGCAGCCCGACACTGTCACGCTGCCGCCCGGCACCGAGGTGACCACCGCCGGCGGCGAGACCGACGACGCCGTGGTCTTCGCCACCACCGGTGAACTGCGCATCCTGCCCAGCGAGCTGACGCGCCTGGTGACCGCGTGGCGGAGCAGCGAGCAGCACGACAGGACCGGCATGCTCGCCGACGGCCTCGACATCCCCTGCTTCCAGTCCACGCCGGAACCCGGCGACGCGCTGCTCTTCGGGCTGCCCACGGCCGTCCCCCGCTGCATCGTCGCCGTACGCCTCGACAGCCGCGTCGAGGGCGTCGGCGTCGACCCGCGCCAGCCTCCGCTCGTGTGGGAGGCGTGGAACGGCGGCGGCTGGGAGCCCTGCGAGACCGGCGACGACACCACCGGCGGCCTCAACCGGCCCGGTGAGGTCGTCGTGCACGTGCCCGCCGGACACGTCGCGTCCGTGATCGGCGGGACCCGGGCCGGGTGGCTGCGCTGCCGGGTCACCGAGCCGGAACCGGGCCAGCCGTTCTACTCCGAGTCCCCGACGGTCCGCGAGGCGGAGGTCTTCACCGTCGGCGGCACCATCTCCGCCGAGCACGCCGAGACGGTCACCGACGTGCCGCTCGGCACCTCCGAGGGCGTCGCCGGACAGACCTTCCGGCTCGGCCGGCCGCCCGTCCTCCTCGACGCCGGACCGCCCGTGGTGGAGGTGTCCTCCGAGGAGGGCTGGCAGCGCTGGGAGGTCGTCGAGCACTTCGGCCGCTCCCGTCCCGCCGAACGGCACGTCCGGTTGGACGCCACCACCGGCGAGTTCGCGTTCCCCCCGGCCCTGCGGGAGCCGGACGGCACCCTGCGGCAGTGCGGTGCCGTCCCGCCCAAGGGCGAGCGGATCCGGGTCGCCCGCTACCGCACCGGCGGCGGCCCCGCGGGCAACGTCGCCCGCGGCGCGATCTCCGTCCTGCTCAGCTCCGTCCCGTACGTCGCCCGGGTCGGCAACCGGGAGGCGGCGCGCGGCGGGGTCGCGGGCGAGAGCGTGCACAACGCCCGGCTGCGCGCCCCCGAGGCGCTGCGCATGCAGGACCGCGCGGTGACCGCCGAGGACTACGAGATCATCAGCCGCCAGGCAGCGCCCTCGGTGCGCCGGGTGCGCTGCCTGCCGGCCGCCGACACGGCGGGCGCGGTCCGGGTCCTGGTGGTGCCGGACGCCGTCGCCGACGAGGGCGACGACCGGCTCCGCTTCGAACAGCTCATCCCCGGCGAGCAGGTCCTCTCGGCGATCACCGCGAGTCTCGACGAACGGCGCCTGATCGGCACCCGCCTCGTGGTGGAGCCGCCGGTCTACCAGGGCGTCACCGTCGTCGCCCGCCTGTCCGCCGCCCCGGGCGACACGGACGCGGTCCGCACGGCCGCCCTGGACGCCCTGTTCCGGCACTTCAACCCGCTGACCGGCGGTCCGGACGGCACCGGATGGCCGTTCGGACGACCCGTCCAGTACGGCGAGGTCTTCGGCGTCCTGCAGCGCGCCACGGGCGACGCGCTGGTCGAGGAGATCCGGCTCTTCCCCGCCGACCCGGTCACCGGCCGGCGCGGCGCCCCGGCGGACCGCATCGACGTCGGTCCCGGCGCCCTGGTCTTCTCCTACCAGCACCAGGTGGTCGTGTCCCCCCGGGAAGCGGAGGCACGATGAGCCGCGCCGCGATCCCCGGGCTGCCCAGCCGGCACCCCATCGGGGAGCAACTGCCCGCCCTCTACGCCGACGACGACCTCGCGCAGCGCCTCACCGCCGGTCTCGACACCGTCCTCGCCCCGGTCTTCTCCACCCTCGACAACCTGCCCTCCTACCTCGATCCCCGGCTGGCGCCGCCGGACTTCCTGGTGTGGCTGGCGTCCTGGGTCGGCGCCGCCGACGATCCGCGCCGACCCATGGAACTGCGCCGCGAGACCGTCGCGCGCGCGGTGGAGCTGCACCGGTGGCGCGGTACGAAGCGGGGACTGGCCGAGGCCCTGCGGCTCGCCCTGGACGTGCGCACCGAGATCGTCGGCGACGGCGGCGCGGTCTGGTCGGACGTCGCGGGCTCGGACCTCCCGCCGGAGCCCGAAGCCGAACTGCTCGTACGGGTCGTTCCCGAGGGCGCGCGGGCCGGGCGGGTGGACGTGGACCGGGTCCACGAGGTCGTACGGGCGATGTGCCCGGTCCACGTGGCGTTCCGGGTGGAGGTCCTCACCGGCCCGCCCGCCGAGGAAGGGAACTGACGCATGCGCGCGTGTCCTGCGTGCGGGGCCGCCAACGACCCCGCCGACGACTTCTGCGGCAACTGCGGCGCGTACCTGGGCTGGTCGAACGAGCCCGCGCGCCCCACGACGAGGGGCGGGGCGGAGCCGGACGAAGACGCCGCACCGCCGGGCGGGACGGCGTCGTCCGGGGGAGCGGGCGAAGCCGGTTCCTCCCCGTCCCGGGAGGCCCCGGTGACCGCGCCCGCGCCGACGGGTACGACCCGCACCCGCGAGCCGGGGAACGCGGGAGGGGCCGACGGCGCGGGCCCGGCCGTCCGGGGCGGCACCCCGGCGGCCGCGGACTCCCCGGGCGCACCGCCCGCCGCGCCGGACGGCGGGACTCCCGACCGCGCGGGGGCCGGGACGCGGAGGTCCGGCGCCGAGGGGGACGACGGCACCCGGGGGGCGGGCGCCGCGCCGACGAGCCCCCAGGCACCGCATGCCTCCGCACCGCCTGCCTCCGCACCGGACGTCGCAGCTCCGGACCTCCCGGCTCCGCGCCTACCGGCTCCGGACATCCCGGAACCGGAGACCCCGGCGTCCGTCACCGAGTCGGCCCGTGCCCGGGTGGTCAGGACCCGGGCGGCCCTCACCCAGGTGGCCCGGAACCGGATCACCCGGGGCAGGGCGGCCGAGACCCCGGACGAGGGAACCCCGGACGCCCCCGCCCAGGACGCCTCGCCCTCCGGCCCCGAAGACCCCGCACGCCCCACCGGCCCGGCTCCGACGCCCGGCCCGGCTCCGGCGCCTGGCCCGGCTCCGACGCCTGGCCCGGCTCCGGCGTCCGGCCCGGCTCCGGCGCCCGAGGCGGCTCCCCCATCCGGCCCGGCACGTACGCCCGACCCTGCCCCGGCTGCCGACCCGGGGACGCGACCCGGCTCGGACACGGGCTCCGGTCCGGCGACGGCCCCCCGTCGGCCGAGCGCTCCTGCCGTGCCGCCCAGGCGCCCCTCCTCCCCGATCGGCCCGCGCACGCCCGTCGGCCCCGCGCCCGCCGGCGACCCGATCCTGCCCGTGCTCCCGGCGAAGGCCGTGGCCCCGCGTCCGGTCGTGCGCCCGGCGGCGGTGGAGGACGAGGGGAGCGGGCTCGCCTGCCCGGCCTGCGGGGCGGCCAACCGGCCGGACCGGCGCTTCTGCCGTCGCTGCGCAGCGGAGCTGCGACCCGCGCCGAAGGCGGCGCCGTTGCCGTGGTGGCGTACCGTGTGGCCGTTCCGGCGCCGGGCGCGGGCGGGTTCGGGGAAGGGCACACGCTTCGTCGTGATCCTCCTGGTCGTGCTCGCGCTGTGCGCCGCCGGGTTCTTCCTGATGCCCGCGGGCCGGGCCCTGATCGAGGACACCCGGGACAAGCTGGGCAAGGCCACGGCCATCACGCCCGAGAGGACCGAGGGGAGCGGCGAGCTTCCGGGGCACCCCGTGACGAACACCACGGACGGCATCAACAACAAGTACTGGGCGGCCCCCGGAGCGGGTGCCTCGGTGACGTACACGTTCCGCAAGCCGTTCCGGATGGTCGACCTGATCATCACCAACGGCGCGTCCAAGTCCCCCGAGGCGTACGCCCGTCAGGGACGAGCCCTGCAGATGGACATGGAGGTGACGGCGGCGGACGGCACGCGTCAGGTCAAGGAACTCACCCTGAGCGACAAGGCGGGCCCGCAGACGATCCAGACCAGGATCAGCGACGTGAAGACGGTCCGGCTGACGCTCCGTTCACCCGTCGGCCTGGCCCCGGGAAGCCATCTCGCACTGGCGGAGGTGGAGTTCTTCCGGAGGAGCTGAGACGACGTCGCACCGTCCGTAGGCGTCGGGGCGGCGTACCGGCACGGCGCGGGGGAGAGGGCGTCCGGCGGCGGACCCGACTCAGGTGCCTGACGCGTGGGCTGCGGGCCTGTTGGCTGCCACCACCTCTTCCCCGTCTCCGTCGTGACGTTCCGTGACGCTGGGTGAGGTGTCCGATGCGTGTCTGGTCGACCCCGTGGTCGAGGAAGTGCCCATCTGCCGCATCGTCAGGCAGGTCGGCATCCGGTCAGCATGAGTCCTTGAGCATCCCGAGACGGTCGCCCCAACAGGCGCCCCTGAAGGGAGGAAACCCCCATGGGAAGCCTCCCCGCCCAGGGCGGAGCGACGTTCCTCACAAACATCGAACGGGTGTGTCGGTGTAGGCTCGGCGCCGCCCTTGACCTGCACAAAGCAGGCAGGGAGCCGTCTCAGAGGAGTCCACAGTGCTGCGCACTCTGTTCAAGTCCAAGATCCACCGGGCGACCGTGACCCAGGCGGACCTGCACTACGTCGGTTCGGTCACCGTCGACGCGGAGCTGATGGAGGCGGCCGACCTCCTTCCAGGGGAGCTGGTGCACATCGTCGACATCGACAACGGCGCCCGCCTGGAGACCTATGTCATCGAGGGCGAGCGCGGGTCCGGTGTCATCGGCATCAACGGTGCCGCCGCCCATCTGGTGCACCCCGGGGACCTCGTGATCCTCATCAGTTACGCGCAGGTCGAGGACGCCGAGGCCCGGACGTTCGTGCCGCGCGTCGTGCACGTCGACGGTGACAACCGCATCGTGGAGCTGGGGACGGACGCGTCCGCGCCCGTCCCGGGCAGCGACACGGTGCGCGGCCCGCACGCCGTACCCGCGACGGCGTAGGGAGCCGTGCCCGTGGCGGCGCCCGGACCCTGAGCGACCCGAGCAGAGGGAGACGCGCCGCATGGCAGAGCCGAGGATCCGTGACGACCGGGCGAACGGACGCCTGGAGGCGTTCGAGGGCGACACCCCCATCGGTGTCGTCGTCTACTTCGTCCTCGACGAGGCGCCCCACGCGCTGGTGGCGGTGCACACGGTCGTCGAGGACGGCCACGAGGGGAAGGGCGTCGCCGGAGCGCTCGTGCGCGAGTTCTACCGGATCGCCGCCGCCGAGGGCGTACCCGTCGTGCCGCTCTGCCCGTACGCCGCGAGGTGGGCCGAACGCCACCCGGACGAGGCCCCGGCCGCCCCGTCCGAGGTGGTCGACGCGGCGAAGCGCCGGCTGAGGGCCACGCCCGGTCTGTGGTGAGCCCGGGGGAGGGGCTTTGGACTCCCCTCCCCCTCTCCCGCGTACACGACCGGGGGCGGGGTACCCGAAGAGCGGGGTTCGGCGGGCGGGACAGGGTCCGGCGCGCCACCCTGGAGAAGGACGAACCCGTCGACCGAGAGGTCCGTGATGACCCAGCCCTACCCCGATCCCGTGCCCCCCTCGCCCATCCCGCCGCCGGTTCCCTCGCCGCCGCCGGTCCCCCCGCCCAACCCGGTGCCCGCGCCCCCGAGTCCCGAACCGGGGCCGCCGCAGCCCGGCGGACCCGTTCCGGAACCCGAGCCTCAGCCCCAGCCGGGCCCCGCCGGCCGCGGCCGGGAGTCAACCCAGAGGTGACGTAAGAGGGTTGGGCTTTCGCGAATCCCTTGTCACGGAGCGTGCGCCACCCCTAACTTGGACGGCTGCTGCTGTGTTCAAGGGGGGCCCATGGCCGTACGCGGACGTCACCGCCGCCACCAGCCGAGCCGGATCAACCGTGCCTCGCTGACCGTCACCGCGGGAGGCGCCGGAATGGCGCTGCCGCTGATCGGCGCGGGCGCCGTGCAGGCCGCCTCGCTCGATGTCTGGGAGAAGGTCGCCGCCTGCGAGTCGACCTCCACCTGGCACATCAACACCGGGAACGGCTACTTCGGCGGCCTGCAGTTCAGCCAGTCCACCTGGGAGCAGTACGGCGGGACGCACTACGCGCCGCGCGCCGACCTCGCCTCCAAGGACCAGCAGATCGCCATCGCCGAGCGGGTCCTGAAGGGCCAGGGGCCCGGCGCCTGGCCCTCCTGCGGGCCCCGGGCGGGTCTCGCCCGGGGCGGGGACGCGCCGGACGTCACCCCCGCCGCCAAGGCGGCGAAGCCGTCCGGCGGCGGGAACGCGGTCAGGACCGCCTCGTTGCCCGGCCAGCGTGCGCTGGCCGAGAAGAAGCCCGCCAGGAACGTCGGCCCCACCGCCGTGCCCACCGTCCGCGAGATGTACACGGTGACGCCCGGCGACTCGCTGTCGAAGATCGCGCGGGAGGAGCGGGTCCAGGGCGGCTGGAAGGGTCTGTACGAGACGAACCGGCCCGTCGTGGGCGACGACCCCGACCTCATCCACCCCGGCCAGCGGCTGACCCTGCGCATCGCCGCGCCGAAGAAGGCGGACGAGGCGAAGGCGACCGTGCCGTCGAAGGTCGCCCCGCCGGCGAAGGCGACCCCGCCGAAGTCCTCCGCGCAGGCCGCCGTTCCCCGGACCCGGCCCGCCGCGCACCCGTCGGCGAAGCCGACCACGAAGCCCACGGCCCGCCCGACCGCCCGGCCCGAGTCGCGGCCGAGCGGGAAGCCGAGCACCGGGCCGCAGTCGAGGCCGACGGCCAAGCCGCAGTCGAAGCCGGTCGCCAGGCCCGAGTCGAGGCCGACCACCAAGCCGCAGACCGGTTCCCAGCCCAAGCCGCAGACCAAGCCCAAGCCGCGACCGGTCTCCTCGGAGGTCCGCTTCTCCGCCCCCGTCTCGGCGGACATCGGCACCCGCTACGGCACCCGCGGCTCCTCCTGGTCCAGCGGCTACCACACCGGCGTCGACTTCCCCGTGCCCACCGGGACCTCGGTCAAGGCCGTCGCCGGGGGCCGGATCGTCTCCGCCGGGTGGGGCGGCGCGTACGGCTACCAGATCGTCCTCCGCCACGACGACGGCCGGTACAGCCAGTACGCGCACCTCTCCGCGCTCTCCGTCCGTGAGGGCCAGCGGGTCAGCGCCGGTCAGCGCATCGGGCGCTCAGGATCGACCGGCAACAGCTCGGGACCGCACCTCCACTTCGAGGTGCGAACGGGTCCCGGGTACGGGTCCGACATCGACCCCCTGGCCTACCTCAGGGCGCGCGGCGTCTCCGTCTGACGCCGATGGTCCCGGCCCGGACTCCGGCTCACGCACGGGGTCCGACGCCGCCGGCGCGCCGGCCGGGACCGACATCCGGTCGAGCGTGAGCTGCACCAGGCCGCCCGCGGCGACCGCGCCGCAGATCAGGGCGGCGACGGTGCCCGCCGTGCCGTACCGGAAGCTCTCGCCGAACAGGGTCAGGCCCACGGCGGCGGCGACCACCGGGTTGACCACCGTGACCGTGGCCAGCGGGGCGGCGAGTCCCGCACCCCGGTACGAGGCCTGCGACAGGAGCAGGCCGGTCACGGCGAGCGCCGAGAGCACCAGCAGCCCGGTCCACTCGGCGAGCGGCGCGTCGGGCGTCCACTCCTCGGCCACCGCCTTCGTGAAGACCGAGGCGATGCCGAAGGAGACACCCGCCGCCGCGGCGAGCACCACGCTGCGCAGCACGGACCGGCCCACCAGGTGCGCGGCCGTGAAAAGGACGCCCACCAGACCGAAGGTGCAGGCCGTGAGGAGCCAGCGGTCCCCGTCGGCCAGGGACCGGCCCTCGGAGCCGCTCGTGAGGCTGAGCAGCCCCGCCAGGCCCACCGTGGCCATCAGCGCGCCGCGCCAGGCCCGGTGGCCGGCCCTGCGGCCGACGAAGAGCGCCGCCATGGGCAGCGCGAACACGATCGTGAGGGCACCCAGCGGCTGGACCAGGCTGAGCGGGCCGTACGCGAGGGCCGCGACGTGCAGGGTCGCGCCGACGCCGTTGAGCAGGACGGAACCCCACCAGGCCGGGCTGCGCAGCGGCGCGTAGCGCGGACCGGCGGCGGAGGCCGCGACCCGCTCCTGCACGATCGCCGCGGCCGCGTAGGCGACCGCCGAGACCAGGGCCAGGAGAACGGACAGCAGGAGGGGACTCATACCTTCCACGATCTCTCTTCCCGGCCGATCGCGTCGTCGTACCAGGGGACGTCTTCGCGGCTACACCCTCCGCAGTACGTCGCCTCCGCGTACGCCCTGAGATGTACACCCGCGCAGGTCGGAACGGGTGCAAAGCGACTTTTTCGAGTGGCCGGGGAGGGGTTCGAAAGAGGCCGATACGGTAGGCGGAGGACATCGGAAGATTCCGGAAGTCGCCGGAGGAGACCGAGCGGGACGAGCGGTTCAGGGGGATGTACGGGTGGATCTCGTCGAGAGCGGTCGGGTCGGCGGATTCTTCGCCCTGCGCACCTCGGAGCCGGAGACCGGGGGAGCGCACCGTCCGCTCGCGCGCCTGTACGCGGGGGAGGACGGCCCCCTCCACGCGCGCGTGGACCGGGTCGCCACCCGGCTCGGCGCCCCCGAGCGGCGCGTCGGGGCCTCCGTCGCCCACCTCGGGCTCGCGGCCCGGCTCTGGTCGACGGCCCTCGGCCCGGCCGCCCTCCACGGCCGTTTCCCCGCCCTCGACCCCGCCGAGCTGTACTGGGACGGGGCGCTGACCTCCCCCGACGACCTGTGGTGGGCCGGTTCCGAGACCCGCCCCGCGACCGTGGAGGCGCTCCGCGCGGCCGTCCAGGAGGCCCACCTCGTGCCGCTCCACGCGGCGCTGCGCCGCGACGGCCGGATCTCCCCGCGCCTGCTCTGGGGCAACGCGGGCTCCGCCCTCGCCGGGGCCCTGCGCGAGCTGAGCCGCTGGGCGCACGCCCACGGCCGCCCGGAGGCGGCCGAACGGGCCGCCGTCCTGGTCTCCGGACTGCTCGACCACCCCGACCTCGCCGGCACGGTCCGCGGTCCCCGGCTGCGGCGCGCCAGCTGCTGCCTCTACTACCGCTGCCCCGGCGCGGGGCTCTGCGGCGACTGTGTCTTCGACCACGCCCCCCGAACGGGTTTGGATACGCGGCCGTCCGCTCCGTAAAGTTGCCCTTTCGAAAGCCCACGAACGGCGACCCGCCCACGAACGGCGACGTACGAGCGAACGAGGAACCCGAAGGCCATGACGGTGACCGAAGAAACCCAGGACTACGGGCCGGGCGTCGACCCCGAGCGCCTGGCCGTCTGCCTCGCCGTCCTCGACGAGCTCGACAAGCTGGACGTGGACCACCCCGACGCGATCCGCGTCCGGCGCGCCACCGCCGGGATCTACCGGACGGTGAAGCAGCGCCGCCGCCAGGAGCGCCGCGCCTCCAAGACGGCCAACGACAAGGCCGTCACCGAGGCCACCGCCACCGGCTCCGCGCAGCGCATCGACGACGAGACCGAGGGCATCCTGCCCTCCTCCGTCACCGAGGAGGGCCGGATCGCCGGGATACTCCAGCGCCCCCGCTCCTGCTACGTCTGCAAGGCGCGGTTCGTCGAGGTCGACTACTTCTACCACCAGCTCTGCCAGAAGTGCGCCGCCGAGAACCGGGCCAAGCGCGAGGCCCGCGCCGACCTCACCGGCAAGCGCGCCCTGCTCACCGGCGGCCGGGCCAAGATCGGCATGTACATCGCGCTGCGGCTGCTGCGCGACGGCGCCCACACCACCATCACGACCCGCTTCCCCAAGGACGCCATCCGCCGCTTCAAGGCGATGGACGACTCGGCGGAGTGGATGCACCGTCTGGAGGTCGTCGGCATCGACCTGCGCGACCCGGCCCAGGCCGTCGCCCTCGCCGACCAGGTGAGCGAGGCGGGTCCGCTCGACATCCTCATCAACAACGCGACGCAGACCGTGCGCCGGCTGCCGTCCGCGTACGCCGCCCTGGTCGACGGCGAGAGCGCGCCGCTGCCGGCCGGTGAGCTTCCGGCCCACCACGTCATCGGTGCCTTCAACTCCGGCGCGGTCGGTGAGCTCGGCTCCGCCGCCGCGCTGCCCGCCGGCGTGAGCGACCTCGACGCCCAGCAGGTCGCCGACCTCGCCCTCGTCGCGGGCAACGCCAGCATCGCCCGGCACCTCGACGGCACCGCCATCGACGCGGGCGGCCTGGTGCCGGACGTCGTCGAATCCAACACCTGGGTGCAGAGCATCGAGCAGATCTCCCCGGTGGAGCTCCTCGAGACGCAGCTGTGCAACTACACGGCGCCGTTCATCCTGATCAGCAAGTTGCGACCGGTGATGGCCGAGGCCGCGAAGAAGGCCGCCAGCGGCCGTTCCTACGTCGTCAACGTCTCCGCGATGGAGGGCGTCTTCAGTCGCGGCTACAAGGGCGCCGGGCACCCGAACACCAACGCGGCCAAGGCCGCCATGAACATGGTGACGCGGACCAGCGGCCAGGAGATGTTCACGACCGACGGCATCCTGATGACCTCCGTCGACACCGGCTGGATCACCGACGAGCGTCCCCACTTCGACAAGCTGCGCCTCGCCGAGGCCGGCTTCCACGCCCCGCTCGACCTGGTCGACGGCGCGGCCCGCGTCTACGACCCGATCGTGCGCGGCGAGGAGGGCGAGGACCTCTACGGCTGCTTCCTGAAGGACTACGCCCCCGCCAACTGGTAGGAGCTGATTTCGGCCGTCCTGACAAGAGCGCCCCACCGGCCCGGTGGGGCGCTTTTTCGGCTGCGTTCACCCGATCGCGTCACACTTGGAAGCCCGGTAGAGCGCGGATGCGCTCATTTGGTTACTCTGAGGACCACGGTCGGCCACCGAGGACACACACCGTCCTCACGGCCTTCCCGGGACAGGTCTGCCACCAAGGCCGCGGTCCCCGCCCGACGAACGGCGCCACCGCGACCGACCGGCACTGTCCCACAGGTACGCGACACAGAGGAGTGCGCGGTGACACCAGAACTGACGAAGCAGGATTCCCACCCGGCCGAACCCAACGACCGGACGCGGAGGAACGGCGAGCTGGGAAGCCTGGAAGTCTGGGCCCACGCGGCCCCGATCCGGCTCGCGGGCTACGAGGACGACCTCGCCGAGCCCCACATCCTGCCCAGCATCGACTGATCCTGCTTCACCTCCGGATGCCCCCGGCCGCCCATGGCCGGGGGCATCCGCACGTCCGGGAGCGCCCGCGCCCCGTTCACGGCGGAGGCCGGTGCGCCGGCTCCCGGAGCCGGGTGGGCGGCAGGTACTCGCGCACCAGCGTGCGGTGCCACCAGGCGCCGGTCGCGCGCAGCTCGCGCCAGGTCGTGTACCGGTACCGGTACAGCCGGGCGCGGACGAGGACCGGCGGATCCCCGGGGAAGGGGTTGCGGGCGAGCAGCCGCAGGGTGTCCCGGTCGCCGTCCAGCAGGCGCTCGACGAACGGGCCGAACCAGTCGCGCGCATAGCCGGGGCTGAGCGCCGCGAACCACATCAGCCAGTCGAGCCGAAGGTGGTACGGGGCGAACTGCCGGGGCATCCGGCGCGGGTCCCCGGGCTTCCCCCTGAAGCCGTACTCGCGCCACACCGTGCCCGGGTGCGGCACCGGCTCGTCGGTGCCCTCGACGACGATCTCGTCCCGGACCCGGCCGACCGTGCCGAACGCCCCGTACGTGTTGACCAGGTGGAACGGGTCGTACGAGCGGTTCATCGCCTGGTGCCGGGAGAGCAGGTTGCGCACCGGGCGGTAACTCCGTACCAGGACGAGCGCGGTCACCGCGACGACGAGCACCACGTACCAGAGCGGCGGGTCCGGCCGCGGGTGGGCGCCGGTGAGCGGGGAGGCGTCGACGACGGAGAGCGCGAGCACGACGGTGAGCCAGTTCAGCCAGGCGAAGTTGCCGGAGAGCACCAGCCACAGCTGGGTGGCGACCATGAGCCCGGCGGCGACGGTGGCCACCGGCTGCGGGGCGAAGAGCAGGAACGGTACGAGCAGCTGCACGACGTGGTTGGCCGCCACCTCCACCCGGTGCAGCGGGCGGGGCAGATGGTGGAAGAACCAGCTCAGCGGGCCGGGCATCGGCTGGGTCTCGTGGTGGTGGTAGAGGCAGGTCAGCTTCCGCCAGCAGGGATCGCCGCGGATCTTGATGAGCCCGGCGCCGAACTCGACCCGGAAGAGCAGCCAGCGCAGCAGGAACAGGACGAGGACGGGCGGTCCGGTCTCGTCGTTGCCGAGGAAGACCGCCAGGAACCCGGTCTCCAGGAGCAGGGACTCCCAGCCGAAGGCGTACCAGGTCTGGCCCACGTTCACGATCGACAGGTACATCGCCCAGAGCAGCAGCCACAGCAGCATCGAGACCGGCAGCGGCACCGCGTCCCCGGCGCCGGCGACGAGCGCCAGGGCTAGTGCGGCGCCGGACCAGGCGACGGCCGCGAAGAGGCGGTCGGAGTAGCGCCAGTGGAAGAGCGAGGGGGTCTGCCGGGGCCGGGTCCGCCGCAGGTACTCCGGTACGGGGAGCATGCCGCGCGCCCCGATCAGCGCCCGGAACTGAAGGGCCGCCGAAAGGAACGCCACGCAGTACAGCCCGGCGAGGCCCCGCTGGAAGACGATCCGGCTCAGCCATAGGTCGGGTGCGGTGAACCACTCCATCGCTACCAGTATCGGCCCGGGATCACGTCCTGACGAGGCGCCGGAGGGTCCGGCCCAGGTGACGGGCGTACGCCCGCTGGAACAGCGGGACGACGGGGCCGCCGAGCCGGGTGTACCAGGCGGCGGGGCGGCTGAACGCGGTGACCGCGAACCGGACCGTGCCGTCGGGGTCGAGGTGGACCATGAACGACTCCTCGCCGCGTTCCGGGTGTCCGGTCAGGGTCCCGTAGGCGAAGCCGACGCGGTCCTCCTCGTACGCGGTCCAGATCACCGAGCAGGGGGCGGCGAGGCGGAGCGGGCCGATGCCCGCCGAGACCTCCAGGGTGACGCCCGGCTCGGCGCGGCCGGCGTCGGTCAGGACGTTCGCGCCGGAGACGCGGTGCATCCGCCAGGTGGTGACGGCGGCGCCGGCGGTCTCGAAGGCGGCCCGTCCGTGGCCGACGACCGCGCTGTACCGGAGGTGGTGGTAGCCCTCGGGGAGGGCCGTCGGGGTGCGGGTGGCGCCCACCTCGCCGTAGGTGAGGGTCGGGCGGGGGCGGTCGGGCCGGGACAGGCTTTTCATGAGGCGGGTCATGCCGGAAGCTCCGTTCGCGGGCGGGCCGGGTGCGAGGGCGTGGGCGGTGCGGGTGTGGTGCGGTCCGCCCGGAGGCGGCGGTGGGCGAGCAGGGCGCAGACCGTGAAGCCGAGGGCGTTGCCCAGCCCGTGCGTCGCGGCCGTCCAGGTCAGGTCGAGGTGGGGCAGTCCGGTCGCCTCGCCGACCGCCCAGCTCAGCGCGAGCAGCATGGTGACGACGAGGATCAGCGCCGAGACGGCGAGCAGACCACGGGTGAGCCGGTCGGCCGCGGCCACCGTGCGGCGCTCGCGCAGCGTCAGTACGGCGACCGCCGTCATGCCGGCGGTCAGGACGACGGCCCCGGCGAGCTCGGCCCAGTCGTCGACGAAGTAGCCGAGCAGGACGAGCAGGGTGCCCGCGGGGACGCTGAGCGCGGCGAAGCGGGCGGTGGGGCCGTCGGAGACGCGGCAGAGGAGCCCGGCGACCAGTGCGGCGCCGAAGCCCGCGAAATGGAAGTGCGGGACGGTCAGCGCCAGGATGTCGAGGTCGAAGCCGAACAGCGGGTACGAGGCCCGTTCGGCGACGAGCGCGAGACCGGCGACGGAGGGCGCGACCAGGGCGGTCAGGACGGCCACCTCGGCAGGCCGGAGGGAACGGGTCAGGAACAGCCGGGCCGGGGCCTGGAGCGCGAGCGCCAGGGTGGCGAGGGCGTAGACGGCGGCCAGCGCGGCCGAGAACCCGGAGCGGGGCAGCCAGAGCGCCAGCGCCCCGGGGGCGGCGAACAGCGGCCAGGCGCGCCGGAGCGCGGTCCACCCCGGTGGTCGGGGGCCGTCCAGGAGGGCGAGCCCGGTCGGGACCACCCAGAACATGCCGAGCGTCACGACCGAGGCCACGAGGACCGACAGCGCGGTCATGTGCCACCACCCCCACTTGAACGTGTTCAACTGCGATTCGCAGCGTAGGCCCTTTCTTGAACGTGTTCAAGCCTGCGGTCGATGTCGATCGACACGGTCGGCCGCCCTCCGCTTGCGGGACCCCGGGCGCTGCGACAGACATGAGGGACTGGCCGGAACCGGGCGCCGTGGCCCGGGGGAGAGAAAGCGGGAGAACCAGGTGCGCTCAGCCCCACGCCGGACACGGCGAACCCCCACGTCCGCCGCGCCCCCGCGCGCCGGGGCCCGCTCCGCACTCGCGGCGGTCACCGCCTCCGTCCTGCTCGCGGGGTGCACCTCCGTGTGGGAGGGATCGGACGGCGGCGCCCCGCCCGCCGCGGCCGGCGCCCCCGACGTCCTCCTCCAGCCGGTCGCGGCCGGGGGCCCCGATCCCTTCACCGCCTCCACGGCCCGCCACACCGCCTCGGCGCCCTCCGGGGGGCGGACCCCCGACCCCACAGCCGAGCAGGTCCGCGAGGTCACCGGCTCCACCCCCGGGCTCTACGGCGGCACCCGCGCGGAGGGCAGCTGCGACGTCGAGCAGCAGGTCTCCTTCCTCGCCGCCGACCAGGACAGGACACGCGCCTTCGCCGAGGGCGCCGGCGTCCCCGAGGCCGGCGTCGCCGCCTGGCTGCGCGGACTGACCCCCGTCGTCCTGCGCGCGGACACCAGGGTCACCAACCACGGCTACCGCGAGGGCGCGGCCGACGCCTTCCAGGCCGTCCTCCAGACCGGTACGGCGGTCCTCGTCGACCAGTACGGCTCCCCGCGCGTCCGCTGCGCCTGCGGCAACCCGCTCCGCACCCCCACCGCCGTCCCGGACGGAGTCCACCAGGGGGACCCCTGGGACGACTTCGACCCCGACCGGGTCATCGTCGTCCGGCCCACCACCACCGTCATCACGAGCCTCGTCATCGTCAACGCCGCCGACCGCAGCTGGATCGAGCGGCGCACCGGCAGCGACGGCGCCGAGGACCGCAAGCCGGCCGTCGAGCCCACCTGCGACCCGGACACCTGCGCCCTGACCGGCCGGGGCACCCCCGACCCGACGGCGCCCGACACCGCCCCGCCCACCTCCCCCGGCACCGGCTCCCGGCCGCCCGTCCCGCCGCCGCCCGTCCCGTCGAGCCCCGACGCCTCCGGGACCGGGGGTACGGACACGGCGCCGAGCCCCGCCGACCCGGACCCGTACCCGGTCCCCGACACGGAGCCGTACCCCGACCCGTACGAGGACCCCGGCACGGAGCCGTACCCCGACCCGTTCGCCGAGCCGCCGGCCGAGTCGCCCACCGTGCCGGACGGCGAGCTCCCGCCCGAGGAGCTCTTCCCGGCCGGGCCGGCCCCCGAGCAGCCCGAGACCTTCGAGGGATGAAGCGGATCTTCCTGGTGCGCACGGGCGGGGCTGCGCCTAGCGTGGCCCCATGAACGTGGGCAACGGGGGAGGGGAGCCGGTCGAGCGGTTCCCCCGCGGGCCGCAGGAGCCGGGAGAGCCGGGGTCGGGCGCCGGGCTCCTGTCGGAGTACGCCTCCGCCTTCCGGATGGGAGGCTTCGACTGGGACCTCGTCGCGGGCACGATGCTCATGGACGACGTGGCCCTCGACGTCTTCGACTTCGACCGCGAGGAGTACGACGGCCGCCCCGAGTCCCTGGAGAGCCGGGTCCTCCCGGACGAGGGCCGCCGCCTCGACACGCTGGTCACCCAGGCGCTCAAGGACGGCAGCAAGCAGTACGGCGCGTACTTCCGCATCCGCCGGCGCGACGGCAGCCACCAGTGGACCCACACCCAGGGGCTCGTCCAGCGCGACGGCAGCGGCCGTCCGGTGCGCATCGTCGGCGTGGTCCGGGACGCCACCCACGAGCTCAGCGAGTCCGCCGCCCGGCTCGGCCTCGACGAGGGGCGCCGCCAGCGCGCCGGCGTCGTGGAGGGGACCACGGCCGCCCTCGCCTACGCGCGGACCGTGAAGGACGTCATCGACCTGCTCAACGACTCGCACGCCCTCGAACACTTCGGCGCCGCGAGTCTCGTCATGGGTCTCCTCGACGCCGGCCGCATCCACCTGGTCGCCGAGGGTCCCGAGGGCGCCTTCGTGCCGGGCACCCGGTTCACCCGGGTGGACGAGCCGTACCCGATGAGCGAGGTGATCCGCACCCTGCGGCCGCGGTTCATCGAGTCGGGCCGTGACTTCGCCGAGTCCTTCCCGGTGCTCTGGCCGCACATCAGCGGACTCGGCATCACCGCCGCCGCCTACCTCCCGCTCATCGCCCAGGCCCGGCCCATCGGCGCGCTCGGGCTGCTGTACAGCGACAAGACCGGATTCAGCGAGGACGAGCGGACCCTGCTCGTCGCCCTCGGCAGCAGCATCGCGCAGAGCCTCCAGCGGGCCATGCTCTACGAGCAGGAGCACGACCTCGCGGAGGGGCTCCAGCAGGCGATGCTGCCGCGCCGGATCCCCGAGGTGCCCGGCGCCCAGACCGCCGTCCGCTACCGCTCGGCCCGGCTCGGCCGCGACATCGGCGGCGACTGGTACGACATCATCCCGCTGCCCGGCGGGCGGGTCGGCGCCGTCATCGGAGACGTACAGGGGCACGACACCCACGCGGCGGCCGTCATGGGGCAGCTGCGGATCGTGCTGCGCGCGTACGCCGCCGAGGGGCACACCCCGGCCACGGTGATGGCCCGCGCCTCCGTCTTCCTGCACGAACTCGACACCGAACGCTTCGCCACCTGCACCTACGCCGAGGTCGACCTCGGCACCGGCGTCGTCCAGGTGGTCCGGGCCGGCCATGTCGACCCGCTCGTCCGGGAGGACGACGGGCGCTGCCGCAGGATCCCGGTGGAGGGCGGGCTGCCGCTCGGTCTCTCCGCCGAGTTCGGCCGCCTCGACTACCCGGTCACCACCCTGGAGCTGGACCCCGGACAGACCCTGATGCTCTACACCGACGGCCTGGTCGAGAAGCCCGGCGCCGACCTCGACGAGGGCCTCCAGTGGCTCTCCGCGCTCGTCCGGAGCGGACCCGCCGACCTCCAGGAACTCGCCGACCACCTGTGCGACGTGGTCGCCGACCGGGGCGGCGAGGACGACGTCGCGATCCTGCTGCTCCGTCGCGAGGGCGTGGTCGCCGGCCACGGGGCGGGCAGGTTCCAGCAGCACGTCGCCCAGAGCGACCCCGAGGCGCTGAGCTCCGCCCGGCACATGATCAGGGCCGCCGTCCGGGCCTGGGGGGCCGGGGAGCGGGCGGACGAGATCGAGCTGGTGGCCGACGAGCTGATGACCAACGCCCTGATGCACACCGACGGCGGGGCGATCGTGACCCTGCGGGTCCTCGGCGGGGCCGAGCGGCGGCTGCGGGTGGAGGTGGAGGACCGCTCCAGCGCCCTGCCCCGGCGCCGCGAGGCGGGGGAGGCGGGAGTGTCCGGGCGGGGCCTGCTGCTCGTCGACCAGATCTCCGACGTCTGGGGCGTGGAGTCGCGCGGCAGCGGCAAGTGCGTGTGGTGCGAGTTCGCCGTGGAGAGCTGAACGCCGACTTCCCGCGGAGAGGTCGAACCGGTGACTTCACCGCGGAGGGGGTCGAGCCGATGAATCCACCATGGAGGCTGAACCGATGACTTCACCACGGGCGGGGCCGAGCCGATGTCTTCACCACGGGCGGGTCGAGCCGATGTGTTCCCCACGGACGGGTCGAGCCGATGGCCTCACCACGGCTGGGTCGAGCCGATGATTCCACCGTGGAGAACTGAACCGTCGGCCGAGCCGGTCGGACGGCTCTGTTAACTGAGCGTGAACTGATCGTACTTGACCGTAACTGTCTGTACGCGATTGACTTCGTTCTTCCAGCTTTTCGTGCAGGACGTGAGGACCCCCGTGAGCAGCGAGCTACTGGCACCGCTTGACCTGGCCTTCTGGCACCTCGAATCCACCGCGCACCCCCTGCACCTCGGGGCCCTCGCCCACTTCGGGCCCGCCCCCACCGACGGCGGCCACGAGCCGCCGGACGTCCTCGGCCTGCTCGCCCGCCGCGCCGCCGCCGTCCCCCGGCTCCGGATGCGGGTCCGCGACGTCCTGATCCCCGTCGGCGGCGCCGCCTGGAGCGCCGACCCGGACTTCGACGTGCGCCACCACGTCCACGAGCTCACCCTGCCGGGCGCCGACTTCCCCGCCGAGACCGCCCGGCTCGCCGCCGAACTCATGGAACGCCCGGTCGCCCGCGGCCTGCCGCCCTGGGAGATGTACCTCCTCAGCGGCGCGCCCGACGGCTCCTTCGCCGTCCTCGTCAAACTCCACCACGCCCTCGCCGACGGCATGCGGGCCGTCGCCATCGGCGCCGGGATCTTCGACGAGATCGCGGCGGGCCGCCGACCCGCCGGACGGCCCCGCCCCGTGCCCCCGCGCTCCTGGCTCCCCGGCCCCGGACGGCTCCTCGGCATGGCCAGGGACCGGATCGGCGACCTCGGCCGGGCCGTCGAGGTCGGCGCCTCCGTCGTCCGCGCCAGCCGCCTCGACGGACGCCCCACCGCGGCGCTCGCCGCCGAGTCCAGCGGGACCCGCCGGGTCGCCACGGTCACCCTCCCCCTCGACCGGGTCCAGAGGATCCGGCGCACCACCGGCGGCACCTCCAACGACGTCCTCCTCGCGATCGTCGCCGGAGCGCTCCGCCGCTGGTTCGACGGGCGCGGCCTGCCCTTCCCCGGAGCCGACCCCCGGGCGCTCGTCCCCGTCTCCCGCCGCCGCCCCGGCGCCCCGGCCGGGCCCGGCAACAGCCTCTCCGGATACCTCCTCGACCTGCCCGTCACCGAGGCCGACCCGGCCGCCCGGCTCGCCGCGGTCCGGCGTTCCATGGACCGCAACAAGGCGGCCGGTCCCTTCCGGGGGGCGGGAGCCGTCGCCCTCCTCGCCGACCAACTTCCCCCGCTCGCCCATCGCTTCGGCGCCCCCCTCGCCTCCGGCGCCGCCCGGCTCCTCTTCGACGTCCTGGTCACCCAGGTGCCGCTGCCGCGCTCGGCGCTCTCCCTCGGCGGCGCCCCGCTGCGCGCCCTCTACCCGATGGCCCCGCTGGCCCGCGGCCAGTCCCTCGCCGTCGCCATGTCCCCGTACGGCGGCCAGGTCCACATCGGTCTCGTCGCCGACGGCGAGGCGGTCCCGGACCTCGACGCGCTGGCCGCCGCGCTCACGGCCGAACTCGACCTGCTCGACCCGCCGGTCCTGCCGCACCCGGCGGACCCGGTGGACCGGCCGGACCCGGTCGACCCGGCGGCGCGGACTGACCCGACGACGGACCCAGGGGAGCCCACGACGGACGAGAGGGACGCGACGCCGAGTGCCTGACGCGGTCAGGGATCCCGGCGATGACGGCCGGTCATGCCCTCGACATCTCGGTCTCCACGATCCCCGACCTCGTCACCCGCGATCAGCTCCGCGTCTCCTCGCGGCGTCCCACAGCGGCCGCACCGGGTACGACGAGCAGCTTGCCGGTGGTACGCCGAGCCTCCAGATCGCTGTGGGCCCGGGCGGCCTCGGACAGCGCGTAGCGGCCCGTCACGGTGACCTCAAGCGCCTTGGAGCGCACCCACTCGAACACATCGGCGGCCCGTCGGAGCAGTTCGGACCGATCGGCGATGAAGTCCCCGAGGCTGGGCCGGATCAGGGTCAGCGAACCGCCGTGGGCCAGCCGAATCGGATCGAACGGCGGCACGGCACCACTCGCCGCGCCGAAGAGCACGAGATGGCCGCGGGTTCGCAGGCTGGCGAGGCTCGCGTCGAAGGTGTGCGCGCCGACGCCGTCGAAGACAACCGGCAGTCCCTGACCGCCGTTGAGCCGCCTCACCTCGGCTGCGAGATCGTCGACCGCGGAGGAAAGGATCACCTCGGCGGCCCCGGCGCGCTTCGCCAGCTCGGCCTTCGCGGTGGTCGACGTCGTGCCGATCACCCTGCCGCCGAGATGGGTGATGAGCTGGGTCAAGAGCAGCCCCATGCCACCAGCGGCCGCGTGCACGAGCACCGTGTCGCCCCCCTGGACCGGGTAGGCGTCCTTGATGAGGTAGTGCGCGGTCATGCCCTGGAGGAGCACGGCGGCGGCTGTCTCGAAGCCGATGTCGTCGGGCAGCGGCACCAGCCGGGAGGAGTCCACGACGGCCCGCTCGGCATACGTGCCGGGAATCTCCACCCAACCGACCCGGTCCCCGACCGCGACGTCGGCGACGCCGGGTCCGACGTCGACGACCGTGCCGGCGCCCTCGGCGCCCGGGGTGAAGGGCAGCGGGAGGCTGTACCGGCCTTCGCGGTGGTAGACGTCGAGGAAGTTGACCCCGGACGCGGCGACCTCCACGACCGCCTCGCCCGGACCCGGCCGCGGCTGCTCCACCTCGGCCTCCCGCAGCACCTCGGGACCGCCCACTTCGTACACCTGAATCGCTCGCATGACCCTCCAATATCGTTTCATCCCCCACCAACCCCGTTGACGGCGATCCGATTCCCGGCGAGCCGACCAGCCCGCCGCCCCCGCCGAGAGCTGAGACGCCTGCTCCGCACCCGGGTCCTGGACAGGAGACCGACGACGTCAAGGCGCGGGCGGGCCACCCGCGAGCCGCGTCCCCGACCTGACGAGGCAATACACACCCAGGCCGTGTCCGGCGGGCGGCCCCGTCCCTCGTCGGGCAGGGTGGGACCATGCCCGAACTCCCCGAGGTGGAATCGCTCCGCGCGTTCCTCGACACGCACCTGGTGGGCAAGGAGATCGCCCGCGTGCTGCCCGTCGCGATCAGCGTCCTCAAGACGTACGACCCGCCCCTGAACGCCGTCGAGGGCGCCGAGGTCACCGCCGTGGGACGGCACGGCAAGTTCCTCGACCTCACCACCTCGGGACCCGCGGGCGAGCTCCACCTCCTCTTCCACCTGGCCCGCGCGGGCTGGCTCCGCTGGCACGACCCCCTGCCCTCGGGACCGCCCAAGCCCGGCAAGGGCCCGCTGGCCCTGCGTACCGCGCTCACCGGCGGCGACGGCTTCGACCTCACCGAGGCGGGCACCACCAAACGGCTCGCGGTCCACCTGGTGCGCGACCCCCAGGAGGTGCCGGGCGTCGCACGGCTCGGCCCCGATCCGCTCGCCGAGGACTTCGGCCCCGAGGAGTTCGCCGCCCTGCTCGCCGGCGAGCGGCGCCAGATCAAGGGCGCCCTGCGCGACCAGAGCCTCATCGCCGGCATCGGCAACGCGTACAGCGACGAGATCCTGCACGTCGCGAGGATGTCCCCGTTCAAACCCACCCAGAACCTCACCCCGGAGGAGACCGCCGACCTGTACACGGCGATGCGGACCACCCTCCACGAGGCCGTCGACCGCTCCCGGGGACTCGCCGCCGGCAAGCTCAAGGCCGAGAAGAAGAGCGGCCTGCGCGTCCACGGCCGCACCGGCGAACCCTGCCCGGTGTGCGGGGACACCATCCGCGAGGTCTCCTTCAGCGACTCCTCCCTCCAGTACTGCCCCACCTGCCAGACCGGCGGAAAGCCCCTCGCCGACCGCCGTCTGTCGAAGTTCCTCAAGTAGGCCTCGGCAGCGGGAGGAAGCCGCTCGCCGCCGTCGTCCGTGGAAGTTCCTCAAGTGGGCCTCCACACCGGGGGGAAGCCCCTCGCCGGCCGCCGTCTGTCGAAGTTCCTCACGCAGGCCTCCGCACCCGGGAGGCCCCGCCGCCTCCCGTTACACTCCGCCGCATGCTGCGCGTACTGGCCGTCGACGACGAGGCACCCGCCCTCGGGGAGCTGCTCTACCTGCTGCGCGCCGACCCCCGCGTCCGCACCGCCGAGGGGGCCGGCGACGCCACCGCCGCCCTCCGCCGGATCGGGCGCGCCCTGGAGACCGGGCCCGACGGCGACGAGGCGATCGACGTCGTCTTCCTCGACATCCACATGCCCGGCCTCACCGGGCTCGACGTCGCCCGGCTGCTCGCCGGCTTCGCCCGCCCGCCGCTCGTCGTCTTCGTCACCGCCCACGAGGGCTTCGCGCTCCAGGCCTTCGACCTGAAGGCCGTCGACTACGTCCTCAAGCCCGTCCGCCGCGAGCGGCTCGCCGAGGCCGTCCGCCGGGTCCACGACCTGGTGCACGCCACCACCGCCCCGGCCGCGCCCGCCGCACCCGAACAGATCCCCGTGGAGCTCGGCGGGATCACCCGCTTCGTCTCCGTCGACGACATCGCCTACGTGGAGGCCCACGGCGACTACGCCCGCCTCCACACCGACCACGGCAGCCACCTCGTCCGCATCCCGCTCTCCACCCTGGAGGAGCGGTGGGCCGCCCGGGGCTTCGTCCGCATCCACCGCAGCCATCTCGTGGCCCTCGCCCGGATCGACGAGCTCCGGCTCGACGGCGGCGCCACCTCGGTCCGCGTCGGCGACACCGACCTGGCGGTCAGCCGACGCCACGCCCGCACCCTGCGGGACCTGCTCATGCGCCGCGCCGGGGGCTGAGCGCCTCCCCGGCCACCCCCTATCGCAGGTGCTCCCACCTGCGTAGACTCCACGCGTCCCGGGCCCCGAGGGCCGCCGCCTCAAGGGGAGTCGAGACATGCCGGAGCGGACGCCGATGCCCGAGCAGCACCCTCTCCCGGCCTCCGGCCGGGTGGACCCCCCGCGCAGACCCCGCCGCGAGACCGTCACGTACGCCTCCGCCCACGGCGCCGGGGCCGCGCCGGGGCCCGCCCGGCGGCGCGCCGTCCATCCGCCGGCCCGCTCCGAGATCGACGAGCAGACCACGCTCGGCCACACCTACGTACGCTCCCTGATGCGCAGCCAGCTGCGCGCCGCCCTCACCGCCCTCGGGGCGCTCGCCCTCCTCGTCGGCCCGCTGCCGCTGCTCCTGGCCCTGCCCGCACCCGAGGCCCTGGTCTGGGCCGCCCTCGGCGTCGGGGTCTACCCCGTCGTCTGGGCGACGGCCCTCTGGTACGTGCGCCGCGCCGAACGCAACGAGCGCGACTTCACCGGCCTCGTCGAACGGTGACGCGCCCCGCATGAACGAACCCTCCACACGCGCCCCGGGCCGAGCCCTCGGCGGTGCGCCCGCGCACGTGTCCCGCGCGGTGTACGCGTG
This sequence comes from Streptomyces sp. NPDC002057, assembly GCF_040296665.1. NCBI lineage: Bacteria > Bacillati > Actinomycetota > Actinomycetes > Kitasatosporales > Streptomycetaceae > Streptomyces > Streptomyces sp. NPDC002057. Next base: position 9,128 of record NZ_JBEOXR010000029.1, on the reverse strand, counting down.
AACCAGACCTACGCCGTCGCCGCCGTCACGGCCGTCGTCCTCGCCACCGTCCTCATCGGCGCCCTCGGGCTGCGGATCTCCCGTACCACCTCCGACTTCTACGTCGCCTCGCGCACCGTCCGGCCCGGCCTCAACGCCGCCGCGATCAGCGGCGAGTACCTCTCCGCCGCCTCCTTCCTGGGCATCGCGGGGCTCGTCCTCGTCCAGGGCCCCGCCATGCTCTGGTACCCGGTCGGCTACACCGCCGGCTACCTCGTCCTGCTCGTCCTCGTCGCCGCCCCCCTGCGCCGCTCCGGGGCGTACACCCTCTCGGACTTCGCGGAGGCGCGGCTCGAATCCCCGGGGGCCCGCAAGCTCGCCAGTCTCTTCGTCGTCGGCATCGGCTGGCTGTACCTGCTGCCGCAACTCCAGGGCGCCGGCCTCACCCTGGAGATCCTCACCGGCGCCCCCGACTGGGTCGGCGGACTGCTCGTCGCCGTCGTCGTCACGGGGACGGTCGCCGCGGGCGGGATGCGCAGCATCACCTTCGTGCAGGCCTTCCAGTACTGGCTGAAGCTCACCGCGCTGCTCGTCCCCGTCCTCTTCCTGCTCGCCGCCTGGTACGGGGACGGTGCGCCGAGGGCCCGCTTCGACGCTCCCGCCGCGCTGCGCGGCCACACCGTCGTCACGGTCGCCGACTCCGTGCGCGTCGGGCTCGACGAACCCCTCACCCTGACCGTCACCGGCAGCGTCGACTCCGTCCGGTACGACGGCGGGACCGTGACCCTCGCGCCCGGCACCCACCACGTCCTCGGCGGCACCACACTCGCCTTCGCCCCGGGGGCGGCGCTGCCCGAGCGGAGCGGGAGGGGCCCGGCCGAGGAGGTGTCCGACGGGACCGACCCCCTCGGCTGGTCCCAGCCCCTGGCCGGGGGCCGTGACGGACACCAGCTGTACGCCACGTACGGACTGATCCTGGCGACCTTCCTCGGCACGATGGGCCTGCCGCACGTCGCCGTCCGCTTCTACACCAGCCCGCACGGCCGGGCCGCTCGCCGGACCACCCTCGTGGTGCTCGGCCTGGTCGGCGCCTTCTACCTGCTGCCGCCGCTCTACGGCGCCCTCGGCCGGATCTACGCCCCCGAACTCGCCCTCACCGGCTCCGCCGACGCCGCCGTGCTCGTCCTGCCCGACCGCATCATCGGCGGACTCCTCGGCGACCTCCTGGGGGCGCTCCTCGCGGGCGGCGCCTTCGCGGCCTTCCTCTCCACCGCCTCCGGGCTCACCATGTCGGTCGCCGGCGTCCTCACCCAGGACGTGCTGCCCTCCCGGGGCGTACGGCACTTCCGCCTCGGGACCCTGCTCGCCACCGCCGTCCCGCTCGCCGTCGGGGTGTTCGCGTCGAAGGTCCCGGTCGCCGACGCCGTCGGCCTCGCCTTCGCCGTCTCGGCGTCCTCCTTCTGCCCGCTGCTCGTCCTGGGCATCTGGTGGCGGCGGCTCACCCCGCCCGGCGCCATGGCCGGGCTGCTGCTCGGCGGCGGCTCCGCCCTCGCGGCCGTGATGGCGACCCGGGCCGGACTCGCCCCCGGGGGCTGGCCGCACACCCTGATGGCCTGGCCGGCCGTCTGGTCGGTGCCGCTCGGCTTCCTCAGCATGGTCCTGGTCTCGCTCGCGACGCCCCGCCGGGTCCCGCCCGGCACCCCGGCGCTCCTCGCCCGTCTGCATCTGCCGGAGGAGATCACCTCCTCGGAGGCGACCGGCGGGCCGGGCGGGGCCGCCGGTCCCGGACCCGTCCAGGAGGTACGCCGATGAGCGGCATCGCCCTCGCCGCCGCGGCCGCCGCCGGGGCCGTCCTGCTCGCGGTGGGCTTCGTCCTGGGGCGGCTCGCCGCCCGGCGCGCCGGGCGCGACGCCGACCCCGACCTGGGCACACCCGTCGAGCGGGCCACCTTCCACACCCTGCACACGGCCTCGCTCGCCGCCCCGCCGCTGCGCGCCGGACTCACCGAGGAGACCGCGCGCAGGGCGGCCGGCACCCTCCGCTCGCTGCTGGGCACCGAGGCCCTCTGCCTGACCGACCGGGGCGCCGTCCTCGCCTGGGACGGACCGGGTGAGGAACACCACCGCGCGCACGTCCCGGAGCAGGTGGCCGAGACGCTTGAGACCGGCCGCAGCCGGTCCGCGCACACCGGGTGCGCCGACCCGGCCTGCCCGTTGCGCTGGGCGGTGATCGCCCCCCTCGCGGGGGAGGACGGGGTGCTCGGCGCGCTCGTCGCCTACGGATCGCGGGAGTCGGCCGTCCTGGTGCGGGCCGCGACCGAGGTGGCCCGCTGGGCCTCCGTACAGCTGGAGCTGGCCGAGCTGGACCGCTCCCGCACCCGGATCGTGGAGGCCGAGATCCGGGCGCTGCGTGCCCAGATCTCCCCGCACTTCATCTTCAACTCCCTCGCCGCCATCGCCTCGTTCGTCCGCACGGACCCGGAGCAGGCCAGGGAACTCCTCCTCGAATTCGCCGACTTCACCCGCTACTCCTTCCGCAGGCACGGAGAGTTCGCCCAGCTCGCCGACGAACTGCGCTCCATCGAGCAGTACTTGGCGCTCGCCGGAGCGCGCTTCGGGGACCGGCTCAAGGTGACCCTGCAGATCGCCCCCGAGGTGCTGCCGGTGACCCTGCCCTTCCTCTGCCTCCAACCCCTCGTGGAGAACGCGGTGAAGCACGGCCTGGAGGACCGCGAGCGGGGCTGCCGGGTCACGATCGCGGCCCGGGACGCGGGCGCGGAGGCCGTCGTGACCGTCGAGGACGACGGCATCGGCATGGAGCCCGAGCTGCTCCGCGCCGTCCTGCGCGGCGAGCACCCCGCCGGCTCCGGCATCGGCCTCTCCAATGTGGACGAGCGGCTGCGGCAGGTGTACGGGGCGGAGTACGGGCTCGTCATCGAGACCGGGGTCGGCGCGGGGATGAAGGTGACGGTGCGCATCCCCAAGTACCGTCAGGGAGTGCACCGTTCGGCACCCTGACGGAGAGCGGAACCGGTCAGCGCAGGTGCAGCGAGAGATGGGCGAGCGGCAGACCGAGCCGCCAGGCGGGCAGCCAGATCTGCTCCTCCTCGTCGACCGGGGACCCGGTGTCGTCGTCCGCCCGGCCGTCGAGGTCCGTGGCGCGCATCCAGGTGTCCCGCAGCCGCCGCCACGCGGTCACCGCGAGGGCCAGATCGGGACCGGCGCCACCGCTCGCGCGCCGTGCCGCGAGCCGCTCCTCGACCCAGGGCGGCCAGGGCCGGTCGTAGGCCGTGTGGCCCAGCCACTCGTCGACCCGCCCGGCGGCCCACCCGTCCGCGGGCCCGTCGGGCTCCCCGGAGAGGTGGACGGTGAGGGCGAGGGCCTGGAGGCCCGCCCGGTACTCCAGTGACCCGGGCGCCACGAGGGCGGCGGCCCGCAGGACCTCGTCGGCCAGGTACTCGGCGCACAGCCAGGCCATCGGGACGGCGAGTCCGCCGCCGCTCGTGCCGCCGGCGCCGTTCGTGCTCTCGGGGCGCAACGCTCCCACCTTCTCCCGGACATCGGGGACCCGGACGTGTGGGACCCGGGGAGAGCTTCCTCCGTCGGGGGCGTCCATGGGTCCCGCTTTGCTCAACTCGCCCGTGTGGTTTCGGATACGTTTCCCGGCCGGATAGGTGCCGGTGGGATTCCCGGTGTCACGGGAGGCGTACGGGGCGGAGGAGGCGTCTCGGGAAGGGATGTCTCGGGAAGGGATGTCTCGGGAAGGCCTCTCCAGGAGAAGCGTCTCCGGGAGGAAGCGTCTCCGGGAGCGGGACGGGCGCGCGGAGCCTCAGCCGAGCAGTGCGTACACCGCGGTCGCGTGGGCGGCGACCTCCTCCGTGCCCTCGGCCGTCATGGTGATGTCGGCGAAGGCCATCCGCCTGCCCGCCTTGGTGAGCCGGGCGCGCACGAGGACGTCCGCGCCGACGACCGCCCGCTGGAAGCTGATGGACTGCTGGACGGTGGTCATCGGGACGAAACCGCCCCGGGCCGCGGCGACCGCGACGACCGTCGCCGTGTCGGCGGCGGCCATCAGGGCCTGACCGGAGAGGCCCCCGCCCTCCCGGGCGAGCCGGTCCGACCACGGGAGGCGGAGCACGGCCTCCTGGCCGTCGACCGACTCGACGGTGAGTCCGAGATCGAGCACCCAGGGGGCGAAGTTGTCGGCGAGGACCTGTCCGGCGGCGGCGAGTGTCAGCGTCACCGCGTCATTGTGGGGCCGCGACGCGGGGCCGGGCAACGCCCGCGCGGCGCGGCCGGTAGCCGGGCAGCGACCGGCCGAGCTGCCGCAGCGCGTAGTGCGAGCGGGACTTGACGGTGCCGGCGGGGATGCCGAGTTCGACGGCGGCCTCGTTGACGGTGAGGCCGTGGAAGTAGAGCCGGACGAGGACCGCGCGGTGCTCGGGGCTCAGCTCGCGGACGGCCGCCCGGACGTCGAGCGCCGCTTCGGCCGAGGTGGTGGCGTCGGCGGGGTCGGGCGTCACCGCGAGGACGCCGTCCCCGATCTCGGCGGGCCGCGCCAGCCGTGAGCGCCGGGCGTCGATGGCGATGCGGCGGGCCACGGTGAAGAGCCAGGGGCGCATCGACTCGTAGGGGCGGTCGAAGGCCTCGGGGTGGAGCCAGGCCCGTACCAGGGTCTCCTGCGCGAGGTCCTCGGCCCGCTGGCGGTCCCCGTAGGTGAGCCCGAGCAGGAAGGAGAGCAGCGCGGGGCCGTGGTCCCGCTGCAGCTGCTCCAGGGTCCGTTCGTCGGTGGTCGCCGTCGTCATGCTTCCCGCCTCTCCTGCGGCTCGTCGTCCGGGGCGTATCGGAACGCATCCGGACGGCGAGGGACAGGGAACGGACATCGGTGTGCGACGAACGGTCGCACCGAGCGGCGAGTGGTACGCCGAACGGTCACCCGGAGTCGCTGCGTCCGTTTCAGCGGGGTTGGTGACTCTCTGCGGCCTTGACCCTTGACTGCGGCTTTCCCAGGAGATCAATTCGTCAGAACAGATGTTCATCCCATTAATAGGGGGAGTGCCGCCATGACCTCACGCACGAGACCCGCGGGGGCGGTGGCGCTCGCCGCCGTCCTGCTCGCGGCGGCGACCGGCTGCGGCGACGGGGGCGCACCGGCGGTCGGCACCCCCACCCCCCAGGGCACGGCGGGGCGCACCGCCGCCCCGTCCGCCGCGCCCGGTGGCGCCTCCGCGCCCGCCGGATTCACCCTCGTCGCCTCCGGCGACGTCCTCCCGCACGACTCGATCATCCGCAGGGCGGCCCAGGACGCGGGCGGCGACGGCTATGACTTCGCGCCCATGTTCTCCGGCGTGAAGTCCGTCGTCTCCGGAGCCGACGTGGCCCTCTGCCACATGGAGACCGTGTACGGGAGGGACGGCGGGCCCTACACCGGCTACCCGGCCTTCAAGTCGCCGCCCGAGGTCGCCGCCGCGCTCGGGGCCACCGGCTACGACTCCTGCTCCACCGCCTCCAACCACACCCTCGACGACGGCGCCGAGGGCCTCGGCCGCACCCTCGACGCACTCGACCGCGCCGGTGTCCGTCACGCCGGATCGGCCCGTACCGCCGAGGAGGCGCGCAGGCCCACGCTGCTCAAGGCCGGCGGTGCCACCGTGGCGCAGCTCGCCTACACCTACGACACCAACGGCTACCCCATGCCCGAGGGGCAGCCCTGGGCGGTCCGGCTGCTCGACGAGCGGAAGGTGATCGCCGACGCCCGCGCGGCCCGCGCGGCCGGCGCCGACGTGGTCGTGGTCAGCGTCCACTGGGGCAGCGAGTGGCAGACCGAACCCGACGAGCGGCAGCTCTCGCTCGGCCGCGCGCTCACCGCCTCGCGCAGCGGCGGCCGCCCCGACATCGACCTGATCGTCGGCACCCACGCACACGTGCCGCAGGCGTACGAGAAGGTCAACGGCACCTGGATCGTCTACGGGATGGGCGACCAGATCGCCGGGGACATGATCAACCACGAGGGTGTCCTCGACCCCCGAGGCAACCAGGGCAGCATCGGCCGCTTCACCTTCAACCCGCCCCGGAATCCCGGGGGACGCTGGGAGGTCGCCAAGGCCGAGTTCGTCCCCCAGTGGTTCGACACCGGCCGCGGCCGGGTGGTCAACCTCGGCGCCGCCGACGCCTCCGACCCGCGCCACGCCGAGATCCGCGACACGATCCGGAAGGTGGTCATGAGCCGGGGCGCCGCCGAGGACGGCCTGGTGATGGGCAGATGACGCGCGGGGCGTGAGGGCCGGTCACGGGAGGGCCGGGCCGGCGCTATCGGCTCATCGGGTGCTTTCGGACGGGCGGCCGGTGTCGATGAGCCACCCGGACCCTCATCCGTACGAACCATTGGTCATGAAAAAGGATCAGATGACCAGTGGGCGCCGGGCGGTGCTGAGGCTCGCCGCCGCCCTCGGGGCCACCGCCACCGTCGGAGTCCTCGCGGCGGACCGGCTCACCGCGCCCGACGGGGCCACCACACCCCCGGCCCCGCCCCACGGGGGCGGCACCGGAGCGGGACCCGCCGCGGGCCCCCAGGCCCAGGCCGCACGGCTGCGCCCCTCCGCGTACCGGCTCCAGCCGATGACCGCGTACGCGCCCCCGGCCTTCCGGCGCGCCGTGCCACCGGTCCGGCAGCGCCCCTTCCTCAGCATGTCCGGCGTCGGCCGCTCCCTCGTGCTGAGCTTCGACGACGGCCCCGACCCCCGCTACACCCCGGCCATCCTGGAGACCCTGCGCCGTCACGACTGCCGGGCGATGTTCTTCGTCTGCGGCGAGATGGCCGTCGAGAACCCCGACCTGCTGCGGGAGATGGCCGCGGACGGGCACGTCGTCGGCAACCACACCTGGTCCCATCCCCTCGTCCCCAAGCTGCGGCCCTCCCTCATCCGCGACGAACTCGGCTCCACCAGCGAGGTGATCGAGCGGACCCTGGGAACGGCGCCGCTCTGGTACCGGGCCCCCTACGGGGCCTGGAACCGGCACTCCTTCGAGATCGGCGCCGAACTCGGCATGGAACCGCTCGCCTGGACCGTGGACACCCTCGACTGGAAGGAGCCCGGCACCGACACCATCGTCCGGCGGGTCCTCGACGGCGCGGCCCCCGGGGCCGTCGTCCTCTCCCACGACGCCGGCGGCGACCGTGCCCAGAGCGTGGCCGCGCTCCGCCGCTATCTCCCCGAACTCCTCGACGCCGGCTACCAGATCACCGTGCCCCGGCGCTGACCGTCGCGGTACGGCGAAGGGCCCCGGCACCTCGTGTGCCGGGGCCCTTCGCCTGTCCCGACGCCTACCGGGAGCCGACCAGGCGCGCGTACACGACGACGTTCCCGTCGTAGCCACGCGCGCGCGTGTAGCCGCCGCCGCAGGTGATGACCCGCAGTTCGGGCTCACCGGTGTCGGCGTAGACCTGCACGCCCGGGAAGTTGTCCTTCGCGTACACCTCGACCCCGTAGATCTCGAAGATCGCGACCCGGCCGTCGTACCGCTCGACCTCGACGTGCTGGCCCTTCTCCAGGGACCCCAGGCCGTAGAAGACCGCCGGGCCCTGCTCGTTGTCGACATGGCCGACGACCACGGCGGTGCCGCGCTGGCCCGGGGAGATGCCGTTCTGGTACCAGCCGGCGAGGTTGGCGTCCTGGGGCGGAGGGGCCGCCACCCAGCCGTCCGGGTCCAGGCCCACGTCCATGATCGGGGCCGCGACCCGGATCGCCGGGATCTTGATCCGGGAGGCGGGAGCGAAGGTCAGCGGCTCCAGACCCTCGACGGACCCGGGCGGCGGGGCGACGGGGCGCGCCACCGGCCGGGCCGCCGCGGCGGGCTGCGGAGGCCCCTGTGCGATGTCGACTCCGTTGCGCATCATCGCGATCCCGGACAGCATGGCGAGGGCCAGGACGCCCCAGGGTCGGCGTCTCCTGCGGGCGAGGACGCGGAAGTCCTTCGGGGGCATGGTTCTCCCTTCGTGGCGTCGTCAGAACGGTAAGTGCGGTCCGGCGGACCGTCGCGCCGGACGGCGCGAACGGGTGGGGACCGCTGCCGGACGGGTGTCGGCGGCCGCGGGGGAGTGTCGTCGACGGGTCCGGGGAGCGTCTTCGGCACGGGTCCGGGACGTGGGGGAGCGCGGCTCGTTCGAGGCTCCTCCGGTGGCCTTGCCGATGGCTCCTTCGCGGCTCCTCCGGTGCCTTCCGGATGGCTCCTTCGCGGTTCCTTCGAGGCTCCTCCGGCGGCCCGGGTGAGGGTGTGCGGAGGTCCCCGCCGCCGACAGGCGGAGGGCGGGCCGGGGGCAGGCGGGTGACGGAGGGCTGACCCATCCGAGTATTCGTCAGATAAGCGGCCCAGTCGGCTCTGACCTGCGGCTCTGTCGTCCGCGAGGGGCTCGATCCGGGCGTGTCGCCTCACCGGGGTGGACCAGTGCCGACATGCACAGCGCGCCCCGACTTGTGATGGTTCGTCATGGAAGGCGTACTCGTCGAAACTCCCGGAGCACCGCTTTGGGGCGTCTTCCACTGGAGGTTCAACCATGCGTGCTGCACGCACTCTGGCGGTGACCGCCACCGCGATCGCGGCGGTCGGGCTCTCGGCCCCTCTCGCCGCCGCCACCTACACGCCGGGCAACGTCCTCAGCGGTGGCTCGAACAACGGCCCGAGCGACGTCACCGTCAACCCCTACGAGGTCCACCCCGGGTCGACGCTCACGATCACCGCCAGGGGCTGCAACCGCGGCGGCACGGTCACGTCCAACGCCTTCCCGGAGACCACCCTGTCGGGTAACAACAACGGGGTCTCCACCGCCGTCGCCCGTGTCTACAACCACGCCACTCCCGGCAACTACAACCTGGCCGTGAGGTGCAACGGGAACAACTCCGTGGTCACGCAGCCGTTCCGGGTCCTCCCGGGCCGGGGTGCGCAGGGCGGTCTCGGTGGCTCGCTGGCGCCCAGCTCCACCGAGATGGCCGTCGGCGGCAGCCTCGTCGCCGCGGCCGCGCTCGGTGGCGGTCTCTTCATCGTCCGCCGCCGCCGTGTGACCGGTGCGGGGGTCTGACCGGCCGAACCTCCTGGTCGGCGTCCTCCCCCGCGCGCTCCCCGAGCTGCCGCGCGTACGTCGCCTCGCTGGTG
>NZ_JBEOXR010000028.1:0-100131 GCF_040296665.1 Streptomyces sp. NPDC002057 | reverse complement strand
ACCGAGCAGCCGGCCATGTCCAGCGAGGTCACGTAGTTCCCGACGAGGGTACGGGCCAGGGCAGACGGCAAGGTGACGACAGGGCGCTAGCCGCCCAGCTCCTGGTGGCGGGCGGTCAGCCGGGCCGTACCGGCCTCGGTGAGGGAGCCGAAGAGGCGAAGGCGGGAGATGCCGCCGTCCGGGTAGATGTCGATCCGGACGCGGGAGCCGACCGCCGGGGTGTCGAGCACGAAGCGGTGGTTGGTGTCGGGCTGCAGGCGGGTCCGGGGCAGGATCTCGGTCCACTCCTCGGAGTCCGCGGCGGCGACGGAGAGCGCGGCCCAGCCGGCGCTGTTGCCCTTGAGGTACGCGGTGTCGATCTCGACGGCGCGGATCTCGGACTCGGCGGCCAGCTGGTAGCGGATCCAGTCGTTGCCCTTGTCGCGGCGGCGGCGGGTCTCCCAGCCGTCGTCCATCTTGCGGGAGCGGCCCGGCTGGATGGTGTTGGTGGCCGGGGAGTAGAAGCGGTCGGAGGCGTCCTCGACCTGGCCGCCGTTCTCCAGGGCGGCGAGGTCGAAGGTGCCGAGGACCGCGAGCCACGCCGGGTCGGGGGCCACCTCGCCGTGGACGCGGAGGCGGGCGATGCCGCCGTCGGGGTGCTGGTTGACGCGCAGGTGGGTGAAGCGCTGCTCGACGTCGACGGCGAAGCCGTTGGCGGCGTGGCCGCCGACGGCGGTGCGCGGGACGAGCGTCGTCCACTTCACGTCGTCGGCGAGGAGCTCCTCGGGCGAGGGCGAGCCGGGTACGGAGGCGGCCTCGACGGAGACGGCCTGCGGGTAGTTGCCCCGGAAGTGGGCGGTGTCGAGGACGATGCCGCGGACGACGCCGGGCGCGCCGAGCCGGACGAGGGCCCAGTCGTGGTCGTCCTCGGTGGGGTGCGGCTGCTGGGCCGAGACGCCACGGCGGCGGCGGGTCTCCCAGCCGTCCATGATCTTGCCCTTGTGGCCGAAGTGCTCGGGGTCGAACTCGGCGGCCTCGGGCTTGAGGAGGTTCTCGCGCTCGGCGAAGAACTCGTCGTTGGCGGCGACGACACCCGCGCCGAGGCGCCGGTCGGCGAGGTCCGCGTACTGGGTGAAGGGGAAGTCGGCCGTCCGGTAGTCGGCGTACGGGTCACCGCCGCCGTAGGGGCTGGCGTCGCCGGTGAAGGAGGGTATGCCGGTGCTCACGGGTCAGTTGTTCCTTTCGAGGAGGCGGCCGGAGGGCTCGGCCAGGGTGCCGTGTTCGGCGATCCGCTCTCCGCGCAGCCAGGTGGAGGTGACGACGCCGCTGAGGGTCTTCCCCGCGTAGGCGGTGATCCGGTTGCGGTGCTGGAGCTCGGCCGGGTCGACGGTGAAGGTGGCGTCCGGGGCGAGGACGGCGAAGTCGGCGTCGCGGCCGGCCTCGATGGCGCCCTTGCGGGTGAGCCCGGCGAGGCGGGCGGGACCCTCGGACATCCAGCGGACGACGTCCGTCAGGTCGAATCCACGGCTGCGGGCCTCGGTCCAGATGGCCGGCAGGCCGAGCTGGAGGGAGGAGATGCCGCCCCAGGCGGACGCGAAGTCGGGCGTCTTGAGGTCGGCGGTGGACGGGGAGTGGTCGGAGACGATGCAGTCGATCGTGCCGTCCGCGAGCCCCTGCCAGAGGGCGTCCTGGTTGACGGCCTCGCGGATGGGCGGGCAGCACTTGAACTCGGTGGCGCCGTCCGGGATCTCCTCGGCGGTGAGCGTGAGGAAGTGCGGACAGGACTCGACGGTGATCTTGACGCCCTCGGCCCTGGCGGCGGCGATGACCGGCAGCGCGTCCGAGGAGGAGAGGTGGAGGACGTGGACGCGGGCGTTCAGCCGCCGGGCCTGGTTGATCAGGTTCTCGATGGCCGTGTTCTCCGCGTCCCGGGGCCGGGAGGCGAGGAAGTCGGCGTACGCGCCGCCCGTGCGCTGGGGGGCGGCGGCGAGGTGGTGCGGGTCCTCCGCGTGCACGATCATCAGGCCGTCGAAGCCGGAGATCTCGGCGAGCGAGGTCGCCAGCCGCTCCTGGTCGAGCTCGGGGAACTCGTCCACGCCGGACGGCGACAGGAAGCACTTGAAGCCGAAGACCCCGGCGTCGTGCAGCGGGCGCAGGTCCTTGACGTTGTCGGGCAGGGCGCCGCCCCAGAAGCCGACGTCGACGTGGGCCTTGGCACGGGCCACCTCCTGCTTGATCCGCAGGTTCTCGACGGTGGTGGTCGGGGGCAGCGAGTTGAGGGGCATGTCGAGCAGGGTGGTGATGCCACCGGCGGCGGCCGCGCGGGTGGCGGTCCAGAAGCCCTCCCACTCGGTGCGGCCGGGGTCGTTCACGTGCACGTGGGTGTCGACGAGTCCGGGCAGGACCACGTCGTCGCCGACGTCCTCCAGCCGGGCCCCGGCGGGTACCTCGGCGTCGTACGGCAGCACGGCCGCGATCGTCCCTCCGGAGACGGCGATCGACGCCGGGCGCGTCCCCTCGGGGGTGATGACACGCGTCGAGCGCAGGACCAGGTTGACGTCCACCCGTACCCCTTCTTCAAGTGCTTCGGCGAGAACCGGGCGCTTCGGCGGGAACCGCCCGACCGCCCGGCAGAAAATTCAACGAACTGTTGAAGGAGTCTTCACTTCCGGACGACATGTCGTCAAGGGCACACTTCCAGCATCCGACGTCGGTCAACCGCGTCTGGACGTTTCCACAAAGTGGAATGTAAATTCCGTACAGTAGAACGTAGCTCCGCACATGCGGGGTGGAGCCGGACGCCTCCGGGCCCTCGTCGACACCGGACAAACACCCCCTGACCGGCGCGTACGCCGGGACCGGGACCGGGTGCCCCGACCGCTGGCCCGGTAGGCTGCTGCCTTGCCCGCCTGCCCCGAAAGGACCGTTGACGTGCCGACGTCCAGCGCCAGCACCACCGACGCCGCCAAGCCCGCCGCGAGCGGGGGCGTCCAGTCCCTTGAGCGTGCCTTCGACCTCCTGGAGCGGATGGCCGACGCCGGGGGCGAGGTCGGGCTGAGCGAGCTCTCCGCCAGCAGCGGACTCCCGCTCCCCACCATCCACCGCCTGATGCGCACGCTGGTCGCCTGCGGCTACGTGCGCCAGCAGCCCAACCGGCGGTACGCGCTCGGCCCCCGGCTCATCCGGCTCGGCGAATCCGCCTCCCGGCTCCTCGGCACCTGGGCCCGCCCGTACCTGGCGCGGCTCGTCGAGGAGACCGGCGAGACCGCGAACATGGCGCTGCTCGACGGCGACGAGATCGTGTACGTGGCGCAGGTGCCGTCCAAGCACTCGATGCGCATGTTCACCGAGGTCGGCCGGCGGGTGCTGCCGCACTCGACCGGCGTCGGCAAGGCGCTCCTCGCCCACACCCCGGCGGAGGAGGTACGCGCGCTGCTCGCCCGCACCGGCATGCCCGCCGCGACGGAGAAGACGATCACCACGCCGGACGGCTTCCTCGACGCGCTCGTCGCCGTCCGCGAGACGGGTTACGCGGTCGACGACAACGAGCAGGAGATAGGAGTCCGCTGCCTCGCCGTGTCGGTGCCGGACTCCCCCACCGCGGCGGCGATCTCCATCTCCGGCCCGGCCGGCCGGGTGACGGAGGCGGCGACGGAGAAGATCGTCCCGATCCTCCAGGAGGTCGCCCGCGAGCTCTCGACGGCGCTGGCGAACACGACGGGCAACGGCGGGGCGTAACACCCCGGCGGCCCGGCCTCCCGCCGCGTCGCGGCGGGGCCGGGTCGCGGCGGGCCGGGTCGCGGCGGGCCGGGTCGCGGCGGGCCGGGTCGCGCGCCACGGGCAAGGTCCGTGGGTTCGCCCCGGGCCTGGCCGAGACCGGTTCGGGGCCGGTCCGAGGCTGGTCCACGGCCCGTTCGAGACCCGTTCGAGACCCGTTCGAGGACTGCTCCGCGCCGTGTCCTCAGGCCGGGACGGGTTCCGCGAGGTGGCCGTCCTGGACCGTCACCACGCGGTCCGCCCGCGCGAGGTGCGTACGGTCGTGGGTGACCAGGACCGTAGCCGTCCCCCGTTCCACCGTCAGACCCGCGAGCAGCGACACCACCGCCGCGCCCCGCTCGTGGTCCAGCGCGCTGGTCGGCTCGTCCACCAGCAGCACCGCCGGCTCGTTCATCAGGGCCCGCGCGATGTTGACCCGCTGCCGCTGGCCGCCGGACAGCTGGTGCGGCCGCCGCCCGGCCAGCTCCGCGAGGCCCACCGCGTCGAGCAGTTCCAGGGCCCGGCCCCGGGCCTCCTTGGGCGCCCGCCCCGACAGGTGCGCCATGACCTGGAGCTGTTCGGCCACCGTGAGCGAGGGCAGCAGGTTGGGCTGCTGGAACACGATCCCGATCCGCTCGCGCCGCAGCGCCGCCCGCCCGGCCGCGTCCAGCGCGCCCGTGTCCGTACCGGCGACGACGACCCGCCCGCGGTCGGGCGTCACGAGGGTGGCGGCGACCGCGAGGAGGCTGGACTTGCCGGAGCCCGAGGGACCGACGACCGCCGTGAGGGAACCGGCGGGGACGGTGAGGGAGACGGCGTCGAGCGCGGTCAGACGGCTGTCTCCGTCCGGGTAGGTGAGGGTGACGGCATCGAGGACGAGACTCATCGGGCACTCCCGGACAGGATCACGACAGCGGAGACAGCGGGGACAGCGAAGGCAGCGGGAACAGCGGAGGCGGCGCGGGCCGTGCAGACGGCACGGACGGCACGGGCAGGACGGGCGGCACAGGCAGGACGGGCGGCACGGGCGGTGGGGTTCATCGGGCGCTCCCCAGGGCCGTGAGGGGGTCGACGGCGGTGATCCGCCGGATGGAGAGCGCCGCCCCGAGCACACCGAGCACGACGATCACGGCGGCCGGCCCGAGGACGGTCAGCGGGTCGAGCACGAACGGCACGTTCCCGCCGCTGACCAGCGCTCCGATACCGACCGCGAGCGCGGTGCCGAGCAGCGTCCCCGCGGTGAGCATGAGCACGGCCTGCCCGAGGGCGTCCTTGAGGAGGTACGGGGTCGAGGCCCCGAGCGCCTTCAGGACGGCGACATCACCGCTGCGCTGGATGGTCCAGACGGTGAAGAAGGCTCCTATGACGAGGGCCGAGATGGCGAAGAGGAACCCGCGCATCAGCTGGAGCGAGCCGTTCTCGGCCTGGTACGACCCTATGGCGGTGAGGGCGTCGTCGACGGTCCGCGCCTCGGTGCCGACGGCCCTGTCGCCGGCCGCCCAGTCGGTCTCCCCGCCACCGCGGAGCGCGACGACGGTCGCCTGTTCCTCCACCGTGGTGCCGGTGTGCCCGAGCCGCTGCCAGTCGTCGAGGGAGGTCCACACCACCGGGGTGTGGCTGTACGAGGCGTCACCGGCGACCGCCGTGACGGCCAGCTCCAGGGGGCCGAGGCGGACGGAGTCGCCGGCCGAGACACCCAGCTCCTCGGCGGCCGACTCGGAGAGGACGGCCTTGCCCGAAGCGGGCGCCACGGGTGCGAGCCCGCCGTCCGGCTCCGTGCCGAAGGCGGAGACGGCGGCGGTGCGGTCTCCGGCGGCCCCGTTGAGCGTGCGGATGCCGAGCGGCGCGGCCGCCGTCACTCCGGGGCGCCCGGCCCACCGGCGCCACTGCTCCTCCGTCACCGTCGAGTTGGTGAAGGAGACCGACTGCCCGGACGGCGGCGCCGCGAAGGCCAGCCGGTCGGCGGGCAGGCCGGTGATCGCGGAGATGTTCTCCCGCGCGAGCCCGGCGGTCAGCCCGGACAGCAGTCCCACGAGCAGGGTGATCAGCACGATCACGGTGCCCATGAGGGCGAACCGTCCCTTGGCGAATCTGAGGTCTCTCCATGCCACGAACATGCTGACCAGGGTGGTCCGGCGGGTGCCCGGCGGGCATCGCGCCACGGATGGCTCCGCAATCAAACTTTCGGTTGAGTCCGGATTGTCCGCCGCTGTCTACGCTGGAGGGATCATGGATCCCCACTCCTCCCTCCACCCCGCCCGGCGTTCGCTCACCCCCGCCCTGCCTGCGCTGCGCCTCTGTCTGCACCTGCTGATGGCGGGGCTGCTCACCCTGGCGGCGGTGCGGGCGGGCTCGGCCGCCGGAACGGTTCTGGCGGTGGTGACCGGCGCGATCTACGCGGCCGGTTCGTATCTGCCGTCCGTCCGGCGTTCCCAGCGGGCCGCCGCCGTGTGGCTGGGTGTCCTGGGCGCGTCGTGGATCGTGATGCTCTGCCTGACCCCGGAGGCCCTCTGGGTGGCGTTCCCGCTCTACTTCGTCCAGCTGCACCTGCTGCCGACGCGCTGGTCGCTGCCGGTGGTCGCGGCGACGGCGCTCGCGGCGATCCTCTCGTACGTGGGTCACGGGGCCGCGCTCAATCCGGGGGTCTTCATCGGGCCGCTGCTCGGCGCGGCGGTCGCGGTGGCGACGGTCCTCGGCTACCAGGCCCTGTACCGGGAGAGCGAGCGGCGGCGCCGGCTCATCGAGGAGCTGATCACGACGCGGGCCGAGCTGGCGGCGGCGGAGCGGCACGCGGGGACGCTCGCCGAGCGGGAGCGGCTGGCGCGGGAGATCCACGACACCCTCGCGCAGGGCCTGTCCTCGATCCAGTTGCTGCTGCGGGCGGCCGAGCGGACGCTGCCGCCGGGCTCACCGGCCGTCGGTCACATCGAACGGGCCCGTCAGGCGGCCCAGGACAACCTGGCGGAGGCACGACGCTTCGTCCGGGCCCTGTCGCCGCCGGACCTGGAGCACGGTTCCCTGGCGGCGGCGCTCGCGCGGCTGTGCGAGCCGGGGGCGGGCTCGGGGGCGTACGAACCGGGGGACGGGCCGCGGGTCCGGTTCTCGGTCAGCGGTACGCCGGCGGAGCTGCCGACCCCGTACGAGGTGGCTCTGCTGCGGATCGCCCAGTCGGCGCTCGCGAACACGGTGCGGCACGCGGCGGCCTCGCGGGCGGAGATCACCCTGTCGTTCATGGACGCGTCGGTGACGCTGGACGTGGTCGACGACGGCGCGGGCTTCGAGCCGGATTCCGTACGCCCCTCCTCCGACGGCGGTTTCGGGCTTCCGGCGATGCGCTCGCGCGCGGAGTCGCTGGGCGGCACGTTCACCGTCGAGTCCGCCCCCGGCCAGGGCACGGCCGTCGCCGTCTCCCTCCCTCTCCCCATCGGAGTCCGATCATGACCATCCGCCTGCTCCTCGCCGACGACCACCCGGTGGTCCGGGCGGGCCTGCGCGCCGTCCTCGACACGGAGCCGGACTTCGAGGTCGTCGCGGAGGCGGCCACCGCCGAGCGCGCGGTGGAGCTGGCCGCCGCCGGGGGTGTCGACGTGGTCCTGATGGACCTGCAGTTCGGCTCGGGGATGCACGGCTCGGAGGCGACGGCGGCGATCGCGGCGGCCCCGGGCGGGCCGAAGGTCCTCGTCCTGACGACGTACGACACGGACGCGGACATCCTGGCGGCGGTGGAGGCGGGCGCCTCCGGCTACCTCCTCAAGGACGCGCCGCCGGAGGAGCTGGCGGCGGCGGTCCGGACGGCGGCGGCCGGGCAGTCGGCCCTCGCGCCGGCGGTGGCGCACCGGCTGATGGACCGGATGCGGACCCCGGCGGAGGCGCTGACGAGGCGCGAGCTCGAAGTGCTCCAGCTGGTGGGCGAGGGGCTCTCGAACCAGCAGATCAGCAAGGTGCTGTTCCTGAGCCAGGCGACGGTGAAGTCGCATCTGGTGCACGTCTTCGCGAAGCTGGGCGTCGACTCGCGCACGGCGGCGGTGGCGACAGCGACGGCACGCCGACTGATCCGGCGGTAGGCACCGACCGCGGGCCGCCCGGCGCGGGAGCGTCGGGCTCCCCGCGGCCGCCCGGCCTCCGGGAGTCGACAGACCGACCCGTCAGGCCCCTGCGACGTCGGCAGGCCCCTGGGGCGTCGGCGGGCCGAAGAGTTCCACCGCGTGCCGCACCCCGGCGAGCCCCTGGGAGAGCGCGCTGACCGAGCCGACGCAGCCCGCGACGATCAGCAGGGAGCGGCGCAGCCGCCGTACCTCCGGGGCGCCGCTGAGGGCCATGGCGTCGAGTGCGGCGAGCTCGCCCTCGGCGATGCCCCGGTCGGCGAAATCGACGCGGTGTGCGGCCAGTTCGCGCCGGAGGCGGGACACGGCGGACCGCAGTTCGGCCACCCTGGGGTCCACGCCGTCGCCGGTCACTCGCCTCTGCCCCACGCTTCGCAACATGGTTCTCCCCCTCGCACGACACTGTGCGCAGAACGCCGTACCCGAACACACCGCACTACCGAGCCGACCCGTCGGACGGTGGTCGGGCGCCGTGAGTCGCGGGCCAGTTAACTCCTTCGCCACCCCACCGCGCCACCCTCCGTGGACGGAATTCAGGCGACCGTGTGATTCCGCCCGATGCGGTATGCAGTCCTCATGAAGACCTCAGAAGATCGAACCGACGACCGTGCCCCCGTCGTCGCGGGTCTGCTGCTCGCCGCCGGGGGCGGGCGGCGGCTCGGCGGGCGGCCGAAGGCGCTGCTGACGCACCGCGGGCGGCCGCTGGTCGAGCACGCGGTGGGGGTGTTGCGCGCGGCCGGCTGCGAGGTGGTGCACGTGGTCCTCGGCGCGTCGGCGGAGACCGTGCGGGAGCGGGCGGAGCTGCCGGGATGTGTGCTGGTGGACAACCCGGAGTGGGCCGAGGGGATGGGTTCCTCGCTGCGGGCCGGGCTCGCCTCGCTGGCCGCCGATCCGCGCGGGGTGGACGCGGCGCTCGTGTTCCTGGTCGACCAGCCGGGGATCGGGGCGGAGGCGGTGGCCCGGGTCCGGGCGGCGTACGGCTCGCGGGATGCGCTGGCGGCGGCCTCGTACGGCGGGGGGCGGGGCCATCCGGTGCTGTTCGGCGCCGGGCACTGGGCGGGGATCGCCGCGACGGCGGTGGGCGACCGGGGCGCGCGGGACTATCTGGCGGCGCACCGGGATGCGATCACGCCGGTGGACTGTTCGGATGTGGCCGAGCCCTATGACATCGACACGGAGGCGGATCTGGCGCACCTGGAGTGAGTGGGCTGGCACCGAGCGCCATGTTGTGTCGATCCGGAGAATCTCGACATCAACAAACCATTGAACTTCCACCATGAGGAAACTAGTATCCACTGTTCAGAAGCGCCTGCTAGTTCAGAGGGCGCTCGCGGCCGTATCTCGGCGCCTGCGGCACTCCGTGCCGTCCCGCGACGCCCGGCGGCCGCCTGGCACCGCCCGTGAAGTCCGCTGAAGGAAGTGACAGTTCATGTCCGCACCAGCGCCGTCCCCCCTGGCCGTCGTCGATGCCGAGCCCCTGCCGCGTCAGGAAGAGGTGCTCACCGAGGCCGCCCTGGCCTTCGTCGCCGAACTGCACCGGCGGTTCACCCCGCGCCGGGACGAGCTCCTCGCCCGCCGAGCGGAGCGTCGCGCCGAGATCGCCCGCACGTCCACCCTGGACTTCCTCCCGGAGACCGCGGCGATCCGCGCCGACGACTCCTGGAAGGTCGCTCCGGCCCCGGCGGCCCTGAACGACCGCCGTGTCGAGATCACCGGCCCCACCGACCGCAAGATGACGATCAACGCGCTGAACTCGGGCGCCCGGGTCTGGCTCGCCGACTTCGAGGACGCCTCCGCGCCGACCTGGGAGAACGTGGTCCTCGGCCAGGTCAACCTGATCGACGCGTACCGCCGGAAGATCGACTTCACGGACGCGCGCTCGGGCAAGTCGTACGCCCTCAAGCCGGCCGACGAGCTGGCGACGGTCGTCATGCGGCCCCGCGGCTGGCACCTGGACGAGCGTCACCTCACCTTCGACGGACGCCCGGTGCCGGGTGCGCTCGTCGACTTCGGCCTGTACTTCTTCCACAACGCCCAGCGCCTGATCGACCTGGGCAAGGGCCCGTACTTCTACCTGCCGAAGACGGAGTCGCACCTGGAGGCCCGCCTCTGGAACGAGATCTTCGTCTTCGCCCAGGACTACGTCGGCATCCCGCAGGGCACCGTCCGCGCCACGGTCCTCATCGAGACCATCACGGCCGCGTACGAGATGGAGGAGATCCTCTACGAACTCCGCGACCACGCAGCCGGGTTGAACGCGGGCCGCTGGGACTACCTGTTCTCCATCGTCAAGAACTTCCGTGACGGCGGCGCCAAGTTCGTCCTCCCGGACCGCAACGCGGTCACGATGACGGCCCCGTTCATGCGGGCGTACACCGAACTCCTCGTGCGCACCTGCCACAAGCGCGGCGCGCACGCGATCGGCGGCATGGCGGCGTTCATCCCGTCCCGCAAGGACGCCGAGGTCAACAAGGTGGCCTTCGAGAAGGTCAAGGCCGACAAGGACCGCGAGGCCGGCGACGGCTTCGACGGCTCCTGGGTCGCCCACCCCGACCTGGTCCCGATCGCGATGGCCTCCTTCGACGCCGTCCTCGGCGAGAAGCCGAACCAGAAGGACCGCCTCCGCGAGGACGTCTCCGTCGCGCCCGGCGATCTGATCGCGATCGACTCGCTGGACGCGAAGCCCACGTACGCCGGTCTGGTGAGCGCCGTGCAGGTCGGCACCCGCTACATCGAGGCGTGGCTGCGCGGCCTGGGCGCCGTCGCCATCTTCAACCTGATGGAGGACGCGGCCACCGCCGAGATCTCGCGCTCGCAGATCTGGCAGTGGATCAACGCCGGCGTGGTCTTCGAGAACGGCGAGACCGCCACCCCGGAGCTGGCCCGCAAGGTCGCCGCCGAGGAGCTGGACGCGATCCGCGCGGAGATCGGCGAGGAGGCCTTCGCGGCCGGCAAGTGGCAGCAGGCGCACGACCTCCTGCTGCACGTCTCCCTCGACGCGGACTACGCGGACTTCCTGACGCTCCCCGCGTACGAGCAGCTGGTCGGCTGACCCCGACCCCGTCCCGTACAGGCTCGGCCCCGCACAGGCCCGGCCCGTCACAGGCCCCGACCCCGGTGGACGCACACCTCCGGGGGCGGGGCCTGTCGTGTGTCCTGCTGTTCCACAGGTGACGTGACGCAACCGAGATATGCGGCTACCTAGCGGTAACAAGCCAGTGGGTGACAGATTCCGCCATGCCACCGGCCGGCGGCTGTCCCCCACGTCACCGCGTACCGCAGGAGCACAGCCATGCCTTCGTCCCCCCACCGTGCGCTGCGCGCACTCCTGGCACTGTGTACCGCCGCCGGACTCGTCTCCGTCGCCGCCCCCACCGCCTCCGCCTCCCCCGGCACCGGGCCGACCGCCGTCGTCGCCATGGGCGACAGCTACATCTCCGGCGAGGCCGGCCGCTGGCTGGGCAACAGCCTGACCGACTCGGGCGGTCGCACCGGCACCGACCGGGCCTGGACGGGCGGCGGTCACGACCCGTCCCGGGTGTACGGCGCCACCGCGGGCGGCTGTCACCGCTCCGACACCGCCGAGGTGAGGAGCGCGGGCCCGCTCGCGGGCTCCCTCGTGAACCTGGCCTGTTCCGGGGCCACGACGGACAACGTCTTCCGCGCCTCGCGGGGCGGCCAGTCCTTCAAGGGCGAGGCGCCGCAGGCCGACCAGCTGGCGGCGGTGGCCGCCTCGCACGACGTGGAACTGATCGCCCTCTCCATCGGCGGCAACGACCTCGGGTTCGCCGACGTCATCACCGCCTGCGCGACCGACTACATCGTCTGGTACTCGTACTGCCACGACGACCAGCAGAGCGAGGTCGACGCCCGCATCGACGGCGTCATGGCGGACGTCGGCCGCTCGGTCGACGAGATCCGGGCCGTGATGGCAGGGGCCGGATACAGCTCGTCCGACTACCGGATCGTCCTCCAGTCGTACCCCTCCCCCCTCCCGCGCGCCGCAGACAACCGGTACGGGGAGAGCGGCTGGTCCCGTACCGACACCGGCGGCTGTCCCTTCTGGAACGCCGACTCCGACTGGGCCCGCGACTCCCTCGTCCCGCAGCTCGCCGACCGGCTGAAGGGCGTCGCGGCGGCGAAGGGCGTGCAGTTCATGGACCTGCGGGACGCGCTGCAGGGGCGTGAGGTCTGCGCCAAGGCGAGCCGTCAGGTGACGTCGGCCGCGCCCGCGTCGGGGACGACGAGCGAGTGGGCGCGCTGGATCGACAGCCGGAGCACGCAGGGGCTCGTCCAGGAGTCCATGCACCCCAACGCCTACGGCCAGCAGGCCCTCGGCCGCTGCCTGGCCCTGGTCCACGCCCGCCCGACCGGCAACCACAGCTGCCGGAACACGGCGGGGGCGGGGCCGTCGGGGATGTACCTGACGGCGGGGTGAATCCGGTGCGCCGGACTCAGGTGCCCTGGACTCCGGTGCGCCGGACTCCGGTCCGCCGGACTCCGGTCCGCCGGACTCCGGTGTGCTGACGCCGAGGGTCAGGCGAGGGTTCCCGGTGGGGCGAGGCCGAGCGGGGCAAGGACCCGCTCCGTCTCGTGGCGGTCGGCCGCGACCATCGCCCGGAGCAGGGCGGCCGACCCGCCCGGCCAGGCGGCGGCCGCCTGGTCGAAGGCGGTACGACGGGACTCCAGGGGGCCCTTCTTGGCGGGCAGCGCGTCCAGCACGAACAGCGCCCGCGCCGAGGTCCGCACCTGGATCAGGTCGGAGGGTTCGCCCCGCGCGCGCAGGGCCTGATGGGCGTACGCGCCGATCACCGGGTCGCGCAGGGCGCCGCGCAGGGCCTCGGGCGGGGCGGCGGCGGTGTCGAGGACGGTGAAGAGGCCGCGGACGGTGGCGGCGTCGGAGGTCCCGGCGTGGACGGTGCCGAGGGCGGCGAGCAGCCGGGACCAGGCGTCGGCGGTGTCCCCGCGCGCGCGGAGCCAGTCGGCGAGCACGCGCGCGGCGACGCCCGAGGGCCAGCCCGCCGCGGCGGTCACCACCTCGGCCGCGGTCCACCCCTCGGTCTCGGTGGCGTCGGGCGCGGCGACCCCGCGCACCCCGAGGAGGTAGCGGACGGCCCCCGCGCCGCGCGGGGTCAGCCCGAAGGCGTCGCCGGTGCGGAAGACCAGGCCGGTGGCGGCGAGCCGGTCCAGGGCGGTGGCCAGGTCGCGTGCGGGCCCTTCGAGCGCCGTGCGGTCGGCCTCGGTCAGCCCGGGCGTCCCGAGGAGTCGTTCCAGCTCCGGCAGGGACGGGACCGTGTACGGTCCGGCCGCCTCGGCCGGTACCGGTACGGGCAGGTCCTCCAGCGCCGGATCGACGGACCGGTCCTCGTACTCCGCGGCCTTGCGCGCGACGGACTCGGCCGAGCAGCCGCGCCGGTAGACCACGTAGAGGAGGTGCGGGGCCTCGCCCCCGTAGGGCTCGAACTCCTCCTCCGACAGCTCCTCGACCGCGGTGATGAGGGCGTCGGCGTCCTCCTCGACGGGCCCCGGCCCGGGCTCGGTCGCGGGCGGCGGGGGTACGGGTGCGCCGGTGTCCCCGTAGTGGTCGAGGTGTTCGTCGAGGAGGGCATCGGCCAGGACGAGGTGCGGGAAGGCGTCGGGTCCGGGCGCGAAGCGGGCGTACGGCCCGGCGAGCTGTTCGGTCAGCCCGGCGGCGGTCCACCGGTCCTGGAGCGCGGCGGCGACCTGTCCGATCCCGGTCGCGACGGTGTGGTCGGTGAGCAGCGGCCCGGCGGCGGGCGGCGCCTCGGCGTCCCGTACGTACGCGCGGGTGAGCGCCTCGGCGAGGAGGACGTCCGCGAGGGCGGTGCGTCCCATCAGGTCGGCCCGGTGGACGCCGTCGGGCAGCGGCGCCCCGTCGAGGGCCGCGAGCCGGCGCCGTACGTCCTCGGGGTCGGCGAGGTCGGCGCCGCAGGTGCGGAGCAGCGAGGCGTACCAGCGGTGCCAGGTGAGGTTCCCGGGGTCGGTCATGGCCCGCTCGAAGTCGGCGGTGGTCTCCCTGACCGCCACGGCGACGCGCTCGCCCCGCTCGCCGTCGAACCGTGCGGCGAGCCGCCCGACGACAGCCGGATAGGCCGCGAGCGTCCCGGGCGGCGCGTACACGAACGTCGGCAGGTCCTCGACGAGCAACTGGCGGACCAGAGGGGGCGTCGGCTCGGGCACCCCCGTCCCCCGGTCCGCCCCCCGGAGGGCGAGAAGACCCAGCACCGCCTCGGCGGCACGCACGAAAACGGGATCGCGGCGCTCGGGTGCTCCGTCGAGGAAGCTGTCGAGCCCGGTGTTGGTGAGAACGGTCTCGGCCACGCTTCCCAGGGTAGTTCGGAAGGGGCGGATCGGGCGTGCGACGCAGGCGGGCGGGGTGCGGAATCCGCCCGGCGGCCGGGGTGGCGCGGTCAGCGCACCGCCACCGTCCGGGGTGCCGAGAAGTCGCCCCAGGTGCCGTCCGGGAGTTGGGCGCGGAGGGTGACGGTGTAGCGGGTGCCCGGGGGGTCCTGGACCGGGAAGGTGTAGGTGGCGCGGCCCGGGGGCGGGGTGGTGCCCCAGATGATGGTGGTGGCGAAGCGGCCGTTGAGGTGGAGTTCATGGTGGGTCACCGGGGCTCCCGCGTCCGGTGGGGTCCAGGTGACGGTGATCTCGCCCTTGGCCGCGGTCACGGAGAGGCGGGTGGGGGCGGTGTTCGGTGGTGCGCCCGGGGACGGGGCGGTGGTGAGGTCGGCGGGGGCGCTGTCCCGGGAGGAGTTGTCGGCGGCGTCACGGGCGCGGACCGTGAACGCGTAGGCGGTGCCGGGGCGCAGTCCGGAGACGTGGGCGGTGGTGGCGGTGCCGGGCACGGTGTGGATGCGGGTGTCGGCCTGGTAGACGTCGTACGCGGTGACGCGGGTGTCGTCCCTGGCCGGGGACCAGCGGAGGGTGACGGCGCGGCCGCCGTCGGGGGTGGCGCGGAGCGCGGACGGCGCGGTGGGGGGCGTGCGGTCCTCGGCGACGGCGCGGAGCGTGGTCGCGGCGACGGTGGCGCTCGGGGGTGAGACGTTGCCGGCGGCGTCGCGGGCGCGGACCGTGAAGCGGTGGCGGGTCTCGGGGGCGAGGCCGACGACGTCGGTCATCAGGGTGGTGGCGGGGAGGTCCTTGACCTTGCGGCCCTCGCTGTAGACCGCGTAGCCGGTGACGGCCCGGTCGTCGGTGGCCGCGCTCCACATGACGTGGACGGTGCCGGCGCTGCCGGCGGTCGCGGTGACTCCGGTGGGGACGGTGGGGGCGCGGGTGTCCCGGGGCTCCGGGGCGGCGGCGCCGGAGCACCCGGTGAGGGCGAGTGCGAGGGCGAGTGTGGTCAACAGGCTTGCGGGGATCGGGCGTTGTGGGGGGTGCACGGTCCGGCCTCCGTCCGTCGGAAAGGTCCAGACCTATATCCCACAGGCGGGGCGACCCCAGCAAGGGGGCGTTGTCAGTGGCATGCGCTTCACTGAGAACATCACGCTCCGTAGTCGAATCTGGGGGAATCATGACGGACCGTACGACCTATGTGACGCTCGCCGGGGTACGCCGCCGGGGCTGGACCGACACCATGGTGCGGGAGCTGCTCGGCACACCCGACGTACAGGGCCGTGACCCGCGCCGCTGGTCGCTCACACCCCTGCGGCTCTACCTCCTGGCGCGGGTCGAGACCGTGGAGCGGACACCCGAGTTCGCCGAGACCTCGGCGCTCTCCCCCGCCCGGTCGGCGGCCGCCACGGCGTACGCGGAGCGGCGCCGGGCGGCCGTGCTGGCCGCGATCCGCGCGGAACCGATCGAGGTGCCCCGGCTCCCCGCGCCCGAACTGGAGCGGAGGGCGGTGCGGCACCGACGGCTCCTCGGGTCGCCGGTCCCCGCCGCCGAGGCACCGGCGGAGTCTCCGGCCCGGACGCCCGCCGGCCCGCCCGCCGGGGCTCTCGTGCGGTGGCAGGTGAGCTATCTGCGGCACGCCCTCTCGCGCTACGAGGCGCTGCTCGACGGCCTGTACGGGGCGACCGGGCGCGGCGAGGCCGAGCGGTTGCTGCGGCGGCGGCTGTACGAGGCGATCGCCGCCGCCTACCCGGCACTGGCCCACGAGTGCCGCCGGCGGACGGCGGTGGAGGGGTGAAGGGCCACGCGTTCCGCATCCCCGGCCGTCACACGGACAGCAGGCCGGCGATCACCCGGCAGGCCGCCGGGATCGGGGCCACGATCCGCACCGCGCAACGGGACCGGAGGGCCTCCGCCGCCTCGCCCAGCGGGCCGCCGCCGATGACGACGGCCCGGGCGCCGTCCTGTTCGACGCAGGCGCGGACCGCCCGCTCCAGCGCGTCGAGGAGCGACTCCGGGTCTCGGGTGAGGAGTTCGGGGTCTCCCGGTGTGAGGCGCGGACCCGTGTACCGCTCGGCGAGGCCGAGGGACGCGACATGGACGGCGAGGGCGTCGGCCAGGAGCGGTGTCGTGGTGGCGATGCCGAACGGCGTCCCGCCGGCGGCCGCCTCCGCGAGGGCGGCCTCGCCGATGCCCACCAAGGGGACGTCGGTCGCCGCACGCAGTTCCCCGACACCCGGGTCGCCGAAGGCGGCCACGAGGAGCGCGGCGCAGCCGCCCCCGGCCGTGGCGCGCAGGCCCGCGGCGAGCACCTCGGGGGCGGCGGCGCGCAGGGCGGCCGGGTCGGTGAGCATGCGCGGGCCGCGGGGCACGGTCACACCGCGGACGGCGAGGGCGGGGCCCAGGGCGCGCCGGGCGAGGGCGGTCATCATCGCGGTCGTGGCGGTGGAGGTGTTGGGGTTGATCAGCACCACGGCCCCGGGCCCCGCTGTGTGCGCGGGGACCGGGGCGTGCGGTGGGACGTCGGGCGGGTTCAGTGGACGTGCGCCGCCTTCGCGGTGCGGCTGCCCGAGATCTCGTCGCCGGGCTCCATCGGCGCGGTGACGTCGTCGTCGTCCCGGCCCTTGCCCAGGTGGTTGAAGACCACGTTGAGCAGGACGGCGGCGACACAGCCGGTGGAGATGCCGGAGTCCAGGATGATCTTCGCGGTCTCCGGGAAGGCGTGGTAGAACTCCGGCGCGGTGATCGGGATGATGCCGACGGCCAGTGAGACCGCCACGATCAGCACGTTGTTGTCCTTCTCCAGGCCGGCCTTGACCAGGGTCTGGATGCCGCTGGCGGCGACCGAGCCGAAGAGGACGACACCCGCGCCGCCGAGGACCGGCCGGGGAACCACCGAGATGAGCGAGGCGGCGACCGGGGAGAGGCCCATCAGGACCAGGAAGCCACCGCCGCAGGCGACGACGAAGCGGCTGCGGATCCGGGTCATGGCGACCAGGCCGATGTTCTGCGCGAAGGCGCTGCACATGAAGCCGTTGAAGAGCGGGCTGATCGCCGAGCCGAGGGTGTCGGCGCGGAGTCCGGCCGCGATGGTCTTCTCGTCGGCCGGCCGGTCGACGATCTCGCCGAGCGCCAGCATGTCGGCGGTCGACTCGGTCATGGAGACCAGCATGACCACGCACATGGAGATGATCGCGGCGAGGGCGAACTGGGGTCCGCCGAAGTGGAACGGGGACGGGAAGCCCACGATGTCCGCCTCGGTCACCGGGGAGAAGTCGGTGACGCCGAACGGTATGGCGATGAGGGTGCCGATGACGAGGCCGACCAGGACGGCGATCTGCTTGAGGAAGCCGCGGGTGAAGCGGCGGAGCAGCAGGACGACGACGAGGGTGATGCCGGCGAGGGTGAGGAAGGTGGTCGAACCGTAGTCCTCGGCCTTGGGGTTGGGCCCCTGGGCCCAACCGAACGCGACCGGGAGGAGGGAGACGCCTATGAGGGTGATGACGGTGCCGGTGACGACCGGCGGGAAGAACCGCACCAGCCGGGAGAACCAGGGGGCGGCGAGGAATCCGAGGAGTCCGGCGACGATGATCGCGCCGAAGATCACGGGGAGCGCGTCGGCCTTGTCGTCGGTGGTGTCGACGATGGCGAGCATCGGGGCGACACCCGCGAAGGTGACGCCGTTGACGAACGGCAGCCGGGCGCCGATCTTCCAGACCCCGAGCGTCTGGAGGAAGGTCGCGAGCCCCGCGGTGAAGAGGCTGGCGCCGGTCAGGAAGGTGAGTTCGGTACCGGAGAGGCCGACGGCCGCTCCGACGATGAGGGGTGGGGCGACGACGCCCGCGTACATGGCGGCCACGTGCTGGAGGCCGCTGGTGAGCATCTTCAGTGGGGGCAGCGTCTCGTCGACCGGATGTGTCTCGCGGTCTTCGGGGGCGGAGCCTGCGTCTTGTGCATTGCGAACCTGGGGCGCTTCGGCCACGGCGGTTCCTCCGGTCGGTTACACGTCGGCGGTGACGCGGGGTTCAGGGAGGTGGTGCGATGCGGTGCGAGGTGCAGGAGGTGCGGCTCGTTGCGGGGGTGGTGCGGTGCGCGCGGCGGGAGTCCGCGGTGCGGGGACGGGGTGCCCGGTGGGGGTTCGGGCAGGCGTCACCGTCCCGGGAGGTGCCGTACTGCTTCTGAGTACGGCACCTCCCGGTCAGGCTGCCGCGAACCCCGCTCGGGTCCGCGGCGACCGACCGAGGGCCGTCCCCCTCGGTCGGACTCCATGGGGAGGGTCAGCCCTGGGCCGCGATGCGGGCCAGACGCTGGGCCTCCGCGCGCGCGTCGCGCGCGATGGTGTCCTCGTCGACGGTGAGCAGCCGGTCGTTCTCGACGATCTGCTTGCCGTTGACGAAGGAGGCCGTGACCGGGGCCGCCGCGCCGAAGACGATGGCGGTGACCGGGTCGGCGATCGTGGAGTGGCCGAGGCCGTCGATCTTCCAGAGGACGAAGTCGGCGAGCTTGCCGGCTTCGAGGGAGCCGATGTTGTCGGCGCGGCCGAGGACCTGGGCGCCGCCGTAGGTGCCGAGGCGCAGGGCCTGGCGGGCGTTGAGCGCGGACTCGCGGTGGGCGCCGAGGCGGTTGATGAGGAGCGCGTTGCGCAGCTCGGTGTGGAGTTCGCCCGACTCGTTGGAGGCGGTGCCGTCGACGCCGAGGCCGACGGGTACGCCCGCCTTCAGCATGTCGGGGACGCGGGCGATGCCGGCGGCGAGGCGCGCGTTGGAGGAGGGGCAGTGCGCCACACCGGTCTTGGTGCGGGCGAAGGCCGCGATGTCGGAGTCGTTCATGTGGACGCAGTGCGCCATCCACACGTCCTCGCCGAGGAAGCCGGTGGACTCGAAGTAGTCCGTCGGTCCCATGCCGAAGAGCTCGTGGCAGAACTTCTCCTCCTCCACGGTCTCCGAGCCGTGGGTGTGCATGCGCACGCCCAGGCGACGGCCGAGGGCCGCGCCCTCCCGGAGGAGTTCGGTGGAGATGGAGAAGGGGGAGCAGGGCGCGACGGCGACCTGGGTCATCGCGTCGAAGGAGGCGTCGTGGTACTTCTTCACCGTCTCCTCGGTCGCGGCGAGCGCGCCCTCGGTGGTCTCGACGGCGAAGTCCGGCGGCAGGCCGCCGTCCTTCTCGCTGCGGTCCATGGAGCCGCGGGCGAGGGTGAAGCGGACGCCCATCTCGGAGGCGGCGCCGATGATGGCACCGGAGAGGTCGCCGGAGTTCACCGGGTACACGTAGTGGTGGTCCATGGCGGTGGTGACACCGCCGCGGGCCATCATGGCCAGCGAGCCCTGGGCGGCGGCGCGCACCATCTGCTCGTCGATCCGCGCCCACGTCGGGTAGAGGGCGACCAGCCAGTTGAAGAGGTTGTGGTCGGTCGCCAGACCGCGGGTGATCCACTGGTAGAAGTGGTGGTGGGTGTTGACGAGGCCGGGCGTGATCAGGTGACCGGTGGCGTCGATGCGCCGGACCACGTTCTCCAGGCCTTCGGGAGCCCGGCCGGCACCGATGGACTCGATCTTGTTGTCGGCGACGACGAGGTAGCCGGAGGCGTACTCGGTGTCGTTCGCGTCGACCGTGGCGATCGCCGCGTTCTCGATGACGATGCGCTGGGCTGCCGAAGGTGCTGCCATGGCGGTGGTTCCTTCATTCCTCTGGGGTGGAGTGGGCACGGCAGGACCCTAGGAGGATTTGAGTGCCGGAGCCGTCTGACGGCTCCGGGTGCCGAGGTGGTGGAAGAACAGGTTGAGCAGGACGGCGACGAGCGCGCCCGCGCTGATGCCGGAGCCGAGCACGGTCTGCGCCCAGGCCGGGAACTCGGCGTAGAAGGTGGGCGCGGCGAGCGGGATGATGCCCGCTCCGAGCGCGACGGCCACCAGGATGATGTTGGAGCTGTCGTCGAGCCCGGCTTCCGACAGGGTGCGGATGCCGCTGACGGCGATCGAGCCGAAGAGGACGATGCCGGCGCCGCCGAGGACGGGCATCGGGACCATGGACACGACCGCGCCGAGGACGGGGAAGGCCCCGAGGACGAGCAGGGCGCCGCCGGCGACGGCGACCACGTAGCGGGAGCGCACCCGAGTCAGCGAGACGACGCCGACGTTCTGGGCGAAGGCCGAGGTCGGGAAGCCGCCGAAGACGGGTCCGAGCAGGGTGGCGATGCCGTCGGTGCGCAGTCCGCGGGTGATGGTCCGGCCGTCGCTGCGCCGGTCGCAGATCTCGCCGAGGGCGAGCATGCCGGCGCTGGACTCGGTCATCAGGACCAGCATCACGATGCAGAGGGAGAGGATCGCGGCGGGCTGGAACTCGGGGGCGCCGAAGGCGAAGGGGGTGGGCAGGGCCGCGACGGGCGCCTCGCGCAGGGCGGTGAAGTCGGCCATCCCGAAGGGGATCGCGGCGAGGGTGCCGATGAAGAGGCCGAGGAGCAGGGCGATCTGCTTGAGGAAGCCCTTGCCGAAGCGCTGGAAGAGCAGGATGACGACGAGGGTGAAGCCGGCGAGTGCCAGGTACTTCATGGCACCGAAGTCGGCGGCGGTCCTGTCGCCGCCCTGGGCCCAGCCGACGGGCACGGGCATCAGGGTGACCCCGATGAGGGTGATCACGACGCCGGTGACGAGCGGCGGGAAGAAGCGCAGGAGCCTGCCGAAGAAGGGACCGACGGCGAGGCAGAAGACTCCGGCGACCATCACCGCGCCGTAGATGGCGGGGAGTTGGTGTCCGGGGGCGCTGGTCTCGGCGATGGCGAGCATCGGGGCGATTCCGGCGGAGGAGGCGGCGTTGACGAACGGCAGCCGGTTGCCGGCGAAGCGTCCGACGCCCAGGGTCTGCAGGATGGTCGCGCAGCCGGCGATGAGCAGGCTGGCGGCGATGAGCCGGGTCATTCCGGCGGTGTCCAGGCCCACGGCCTGGCCGATGATGAGCGGAGGGGTGACGACGCCGGCGTACATGGCGGCGATGTGCTGGAGCGCCGCGGGGACGAGCCGCGAGGCGGGGAGCTTTTCGTCCACCGGATGGACCGCGTGGGTGGTGTCCGGCAGGGTGGAACACGGGCCTTCGGCGTGCGCCGGCCCCTTTGCGGGCTGTGCCATGGGAATCCCTCCGGTCTGGCGCGGCCCCCGCCCGACTGCGGGCGGGCGGGGGCCGGTCACTCAGACTCCGCTTAGAGGTTGGTCATGTCGACCGGGATCTGCGCCGTGGCGCCGTCGCGGAGGACGGTGGCCTCGATGAGGCCGTACATGCGGTCGGCGGCGTAGTAGACCTCGTTGTCGTTCTTCAGGCCGAAGGGCTCGAGGTCGACCAGGAAGTGGTGCTTGTTCGGGAGCGAGAAGCGGACTTCGTCGATCTCCGAGCGGTGGTTGATGATGCGCGTGGCCATCTGGTACAGCGTCTGCTGGAGGGAGTACGAGTACGTCTCCGAGAAGGCCTCGAGCATGTGCTTCCTGGTCTGCTCGTACGACCGCTCCCAGTTGGGCATGCGCTGGTCGTCGTCGGTCCAGTTGAACCGCCAGCGGGCGGACACCTGCGTGGCCAGGATGCGGTCGTACGCCTCCTGGAGCGTCGTGTACTGGTCCTTGATGTAGCCCCAGAACTCCGAGTTGGTGGAGTTCATGACGACCAGGTCCTTGAGGCCGGAGATGACCTCCCACGTCTCACCGTCGTAGGTGATCTGGGTGACGCGGGTCTCCTGGCCCTTGCGGGCGAAGGAGTGGTTGACCTCTTCGGCGCCGATGAACTTGGAGTTGGCGTCGGAGGAGGCGATGCGCTCCCAGGAGTACTCCTCGATCCGGATGCGCGCCCGCCTGATCGGCTCCTGGCTCGTCACGAAGTGGCGGGCGAGGTGGATGCCGAACTGCTCGGCGGACTCGATGCCGTACTCCTTGGCGAACGCGAAGATGGTGTTCTTCGTCGTGTCGGTGGGGAGGCAGTGGGCGTTGGAGCCGGTGAGGTGGACGTCGTCGAGGTCGCCGGAGAGGGCGACGGAGACGTTCAGGTCCTTGATGTGGTGGGTGTCGCCGTCCCGCGTGATCTTGACGACGCGGTTCTCTGCTTTGCCGTACTGGTTCTGGCCGAGAATCGTGGGCATGTCTGCTAGCTCCCTCGGTATACGGAGTAGCCGAACGGGTTGAGCAGCAGCGGTACGTGGTAGTGCTCGCCCGGGGTGACGGCGAACGTGATCGCCACCTCGGGGAAGAACGCACCGCTGTCCCTTACGCGGGGGGCGTCCTGCTGCGCCTCGGCTTGCTTCTTGGAGAAGTACGTCTCGACCTCGAAGTCGAGCCGTACGTGGGTGGTGCCCTCCGGCAGCGCCGGCAGGTCCTTGCAGCGTCCGTCCGCGTCGGTGGCGGAACCGCCGAGCGCGACCCACTCCGCGTCGGGGCCGCTGCGGGCCGCGAGCGTGATGGCGACGCCCTCGGCGGGGCGGCCGATGCTGGTGTCCAGGATGTGGGTGGACACCGAGGCCGTGGTGTCGGTGCTCATGCGGAGCTCTCTTCCTCTACGAGTCGGGTCAGCCGGATGCGGTTGATCTTGCCCAGTTCGGTGCGGACGATCTCCCGCTCCTCCTCGGGCGAGTTGCCGATCCGCTGCCGGAGCGCGTCGCGCATCTGCTCGCCGGTCAGGCCGGTGGCGCAGATGAGGAAGACGTGTCCGAACGTGTCCTGGTAGCCCAGGTTGAGTTCGAGCATCTCGGCCTTGAGCTCCGCGGAGGCGCCGGCCATCCCGCTCTGTTCACGGGAGGAGGTCGGGTCCCCGGCCTTCGGACGACCGATCGGCGGGTGCCCCGCCATCGCCTCGGCAAGGTCCTCGGCGGTCAGCTCGGCCATGGCGGCGTCACTGGCGAGGAAGAGAGCTTCGGCGGTGGTGTACGGGCGCTGGGCGAGGATCTTGCTCCCCCACGCCGAACTGGAACACACCTCGTGGAGCGTGGCGACGGCCTCGCTGTCCGCCGAGGTGTTGAACCGGGTGAGACCCGGTGTCGTACCTGAAGTCACGGGAAGCCTCCGTGGCTGTTTTTCGCTGTGCGTCGGACGGGCTGCGGATAGCTAACGCCCTCCGCAACACAACGTCAACACTTTGTTGAAAACTCGGTCATGCAAAAGCCGTCGTCCCGACATGCGGACGACGGCTGGTGGCCTTACATGATCAACTACTCGCTCTTGGCGGCCTTTTCCCTGTTCAGGGCGGTCTCCCTGTTCAGGTAGTTGTACACGGTGAAGCGGCTGACACCCAGTGCGCCCGCCACCGTCTCCACTCCATGACGGACCGAGAAGGCGCCGCGCGCCTCCAGGAGCCGGACGACCTCCTGCTTCGTCCTGCGGTCGAGCTCGGCCAGTGGCATCCCGTGCCGCCGCTCCATCGCCGCCAGGATGTGGTCGAGGGATTCGGACAGCTGGGGCAGGCGCACGGCGAGCACGTCCTCCCCCTCCCAGGACAGGACCACATCGTCACCCTCCGCCTGCGCGGGGACGAGCAGCTCGGCGCCCATGGCGTCGACCAGGGGCTTCACCGCCGCGATCAAGGGGTGCTCGGTCACTTCTCGCCCTCCCCGATGACATTGACCTGGAGCGAGACGCGGGTGGCGCCGGCCGCGAGCGAACTGCGCAGCAGCGCGTCGACCGCGGTGAGCACCTCGTCGGCGCCGCCTTCGGCCGTGTTGCCGAAGGGGCCCACGTCGACCGCGTCCAGCTCGGCCGACTGAATGACCTCACGGGCCACGACCGCGTGCGCCGGCGCCTCGTCGAGGTCGAACGGCTCGGTCGTGAACTCCACTCTCAAACGCACCATGGCCCCACGCTACGGCCCCGCTCCGGCGCACGGGAGCCCCGGACCTGCGGGGACCTCTTGACAAGTGTGTCGGGAACCTTGCAACATTCCGTCAGACAGAAACTTACTTCCGCGATACGGAAGGAGCGCCGCCCCTCATGGGATTCACGGACCAGCGCTTCGATGTGAACCTGTCGATCCTCTTCACGGAACTCCCGCTCCTGGAGCGCCCCGCGGCCGCCGCCGCGGCGGGCTTCACCGCGGTCGAGCTGTGGTGGCCCTGGATCGACACCGCCACCCCCGAGCAGAGCGAGCTCGACGCCCTCAAGAAAGCCCTTGAGGACGCCGGCACCCAGCTGGTGGGCCTGAACTTCTACGCCGGGCAGCTGCCCGGCCCGGACCGCGGAGCCCTCTCCGTGCCCGGGGACGAGTCGGACCGCTTCCGCGCCAACATCGAGGTGGCCGCCGACTTCGCCGCCTCGGTCGGCTGCAAGGCGCTCAACGCGCTCTACGGCAACCGCGTCGAGGGCGTCGACCCGCAGATCCAGGACACCCTCGCCCTGGAGAACCTGGTCCTGGCCGCCCGCGCGGCCGACCGGATCGGCGCGATCCTCCTCGTCGAGACCCTCAACAAGCCGGAGTCGCCGCTCTACCCCCTGGTGAGCGCCCCCTCCGCGATCGAGGTCATCGACAAGGTCAACGAGGCGACGGGACTCGGCAACGCCAAGTTCCTCCTCGACATCTACCACCTGTCGATGAACGGCGAGGACGTCGGCCGGGTCATCGCCGAGTACGCGGCGAAGACCGGCCACGTGCAGATCGCGGACAACCCGGGCCGTGGCGCGCCGGGCACCGGCGACCTGCCGCTCGAACAGCTCCTCGACGAGCTGAAGAAGGCCGGTTACGAGGGCTGGGTCGGCCTGGAGTACAAGGCCGCCGACGCCGCCGCGTCCTTCGAGTGGCTCCCGGCCGAGGCCCGCCCGGCCCGCTGACCAGCGACTTCTCCCCGTACCACCTTGTTTTGAGAGGCACCCTCATGAGCAACCTCCCCAAGATCGCTTGGATCGGCCTCGGCATCATGGGCTCCCCCATGTCCGAGAACCTGATCAAGGCGGGCTACTCCGTCACCGGCTTCACGCTGGAGCAGGACAAGCTGGACCGCCTCACCGCGGCCGGCGGCACGGCCGCCGCGTCGATCGCGGAGGCCGTCAAGGACGCCGACGTCGTCATCACGATGGTGCCCGCCTCCCCGCAGGTCGAGGCCATCGCCTACGGCCCCGAGGGCATCCTGGAGAACGCCCGGCAGGGCGCGCTGATCGTCGACATGTCGTCGATCACCCCGCAGACCTCGGTCGACCTCGCCAAGAACGCCGCCGACAAGGGCATCCGCGTCATCGACGCCCCGGTCTCCGGCGGCGAGGCCGGCGCCATCGAGGCCGTGCTCTCCATCATGGTCGGCGGCGAGAAGGCCGACTTCGACGAGGCCCTCCCGATCCTGGAGAGCCTCGGCAAGACCATCGTCCTGTGCGGCCCGCACGGCTCCGGCCAGACGGTGAAGGCGGCCAACCAGCTGATCGTCGCGGTCAACATCCAGGCCTGCGCCGAGGCCGTCGTCTTCCTGGAGAAGTCCGGTGTGGACCTCCAGGCCGCCCTCGACGTCCTCAACGGCGGCCTGGCCGGCTCGACCGTGCTGACCCGCAAGAAGGACAACTTCCTGAACCGGGACTTCAAGCCCGGCTTCCGGATCGACCTGCACCACAAGGACATGGGCATCGTCACCGACGCCGCCCGCAACGTCGGTGCGGCCCTCCCGGTCGGCGCGGTCGTCGCCCAGCTGGTCGCCTCGCTGCGCGCCCAGGGTGACGGCGGCCTGGACCACTCGGCCCTGCTGCGCGCCGTCGAGCGCCTCTCCGGCCAGCAGGTCTGACCCGTCGCCCCTCTTCCAGGGGCCCCAGATTTCCGGTCGGCGGCGGCGCTGACAACTGTCCTGTCGCGCCCAGGCGCCGCCGCCGACCGGAACACCACACTTCCTTTTCAACAAACTGTTGACGATACGTTCGGGCCGAATTTACGCTCCTCGGACCGTCAGCAGAGCTCCCGTACGGAAGGTCACGATGTCGAAGCGCGTGCTTACGACCGAGTCCGGCGCCCCCGTCGCCGACAACCAGAACTCCGCCACCGCCGGCGTCGGTGGCCCTCTCCTCCTCCAGGACCAGCACCTGCTGGAGAAGCTCGCGCGCTTCAACCGTGAGCGGATCCCGGAGCGCGTGGTGCACGCCCGCGGTTCCGGCGCGTACGGCTACTTCGAGGTGACCGACGACGTCACCGGCTACACCAGCGCGAACTTCCTCGGCGAGGTCGGCAAGCGGACCGAGACCTTCATCCGCTTCTCCACCGTGGCCGACTCGCTCGGCGGCGCGGACGCGGTCCGCGACCCGCGCGGCTTCGCGCTGAAGTTCTACACCGAAGAGGGCAACTACGACCTCGTCGGCAACAACACCCCGGTGTTCTTCATCAAGGACCCGATCAAGTTCCCCGACTTCATCCACTCGCAGAAGCGCGACCCCTTCACGGGCAAGCAGGAGCCGGACAACGTCTGGGACTTCTGGGCGCACGCCCCCGAGGCCACCCACCAGATCACCTGGCTCATGGGCGACCGCGGCATCCCGGCCTCGTACCGTCACATGAACGGCTACGGCTCCCACACCTACCAGTGGACCAACGAGGCGGGCGAGGCCTTCTTCGTCAAGTACCACTTCAAGACGAACCAGGGCATCCGCAGCCTCTCCGCCGACCAGGCCGCCGAGCTCGTCGGCAAGGACGCCAACTCGCACCAGACCGACCTGCTCCAGGCGATCGAGCGCGGCGTGAACCCCTCCTGGACCCTGTACGTCCAGGTGATGCCGGCCGCCGAGGCCGCCGAGTACCGCTTCAACCCGTTCGACCTCACCAAGGTGTGGCCGCACAGCGACTACCCGCTGCGGCGCGTGGGCCGTCTGGTCCTCGACCGCAACCCGGACAACGTCTTCGCCGAGGTCGAGCAGGCCGCGTTCTCCCCGAACAACTTCGTCCCGGGCATCGGCCCCTCGCCGGACAAGATGCTCCAGGGCCGCCTCTTCGCCTACGCGGACGCCCACCGCTACCGCCTCGGTGTCAACCACACCCAGCTCGCGGTGAACGCGCCCAAGGCGACCGTGGCGGAGAACTACGGCCGCGACGGCCTCATGGCCACCCGTCAGGGCTCGCGCCACGACAAGAACTACGAGCCCAACTCGTACCAGGGCCCGGCCCAGACCGACGCGGCGCTCTCCGCCCCGCTCGCGATCCACGGCTGGACCGGCACCCACGAGGCGCCGCAGCACACCAAGGACGACGACTTCTTCCAGGCCGGCGAGCTCTACCGCCTGATGTCCGAGGACGAGAAGAAGCGCCTGATCGCCAACATCGCCGGCGGTCTCTCCCAGGTGTCCCGCGAGGACGTCATCGACAAGAACCTCGCGCACTTCGCCGCCGCCGACGCGGAGTACGGCAAGCGCGTGGCGGACGCGGTCAACGCCCTGCGCGACTGACCCGCCCGCAAACCCAGACTGCGTACGACACCTGACGGGAGGTCAGTGTCGTACGTGGTCCGGATCGCCGACCCGGATGAGGGGTGGCCGGCGAACCGGACAAGCGTGAGGACCGCGGCGGCGCCGAGCCAGTGCGGTGGTAAGGGCGTCGGTCCCCCTTCTTGACCTGAAAGAAGAGGACAGCTGATCCGCCCGTCGGCACCGCCGCGGTCCCAACGCCCCCCCTTCCGAGGGGAACCCTTCCGGGCAGAACCCTTACGAGGAGCCCCCGGAACTCCAAGACTCCGCCCGGCGGCGCGAACGTCCTGTCGCGCCAGCCTCGTGCCGTCGGGCGGTCACAAGGCCGGAGAGCGCGGAACCAGGTTTACGGTCCCTGGTTCCGCGCTCTTCTTGTTCCCCGGTGTACGGCTCCGCAGCGCATCGTTTCTGCGGTGAAGATCCGCACCCGCTCGGAGGAGTGCACCGCGATTCGGGCCCCCGCGCCCCGCGACCGCCGCTATCCACTCGTACGTGATCAAGAACCTGATGCGCGGGCTCACCCCGCTCGCCCTCGTCCTGTCCCCGCTCGCCGTCCCCTCCCCCGCCCTCTCCGCGAACGTCGTCCTCCTGCCCGACGCGCTCGCCGAGCTCACCGAGGCGGCCGAGGAACCGGCCGGCTTCCAGGTGAGTGCCTTCCCCCACTGGAACGCCGGCCTCGACCCGGCCGACGGCTGCGACACCCGCTCCGAGGTCCTGCTCACCGAGGCCGTCGACGCGCCCGCGACCGGCGCGGGCTGCGCCCTGACCGGGGGCCGGTGGACCTCGTCCTACGACGGCCAGAGCGTCTCCGACCCGGCCGCGCTCCGCGTCGACCACCTCGTCCCGCTCGCGGAGGCCTGGGAGTCGGGCGCCTCCGGCTGGACCGCGGACCGGCGCGAGCGGTTCGCCAACGACCAGGGCGCGGCCGCCACCCTCGTCGCCGTCACCGCCCGCAGCCGGCAGGACCGGGCGGGGCGGGACCCGGCCGCCTGGGTGCCCACGGACGCCGCGCGGTACTGCAGGTACCTCGGCGACTGGGTGGGCACCAAGCTGCGCTGGGACCTCTCCGCCGACAAGGACGAGGTCGAGACGCTCAAGCTGTTCGCCGACGGCCCCTGTGAGGACACCGTCGTGATCCGGTCGACGTCACCTCACTGAGCGGGCGCGCCGAGCGGCGGCCCGGCGCGGTCGGCCCCCGGTCCGGCCGCGCCGTCGGCCTCGGGGCCGGTCTCGGGCCCCTTCCCGGCCACGGCCCCGCGGTCGGCCCGCGCCAGCAGGAACGTGACGGTGAGCGAGGCGAGGGCGAGCAGCACCATCCCCGTCCTCGGTGACGTGAGCTGGGCGAGGGTGCCGGCGAGCGTCGCGCTCACCCCCTGAAGCGCGAGCATCCCCGAGCTGTGCAGTCCGAGGGCGTGACCGCTCGACTCCTCCTGCACCAGGGTCATCAGCCGCTCCTGGTGCAGGAGGCTCGCCCCGTACCCGACCGCCGAGACCGTCACCACGAGGAACGCGAGCGGCGGCGCGGGGTCCAGGACGAAGAGCAGGAACGGGGCCGCGAGCAGCGCCTGGAGCGGGAACCGGAGCCGGCCGCGCAGCCGGGCCGGCACGAAGCGGCCGACGGCGACGTCCCCGACCAGCATCCCGAGTGCCCCGCTGGCGAAGAGGAGCCCGGCGCGCTCGGGGTCGTACGGCACGAAGAGCGACTCGCAGC
The DNA here is from genome assembly GCF_040296665.1 of Streptomyces sp. NPDC002057. NCBI lineage: Bacteria > Bacillati > Actinomycetota > Actinomycetes > Kitasatosporales > Streptomycetaceae > Streptomyces > Streptomyces sp. NPDC002057. The sequence goes on along the minus strand of NZ_JBEOXR010000028.1, from coordinate 70,843 downwards.
CCACGATCAGCCCGTTGGGCACCCAGAGGGCGAGGTAGCAGCGCCGGCGTGCGGGCGCGGACAGCAGTCGCCGGTTGGTGCGCCAGGTCTCGGCGACCGAGGCGCGCCCGGTGGCGCGCGGCGGGCGCGCCGTGAGGCCGAGGCGGGCGAGGAGCGCGGCGGTGAGGTAGAGCCCCGCGCCGACGAGCACCGCGCCGCGCGGCGCGAGCAGGGCGATCAGGACGCCGCCGGTCACGAAGCCGCCGATCTGGCAGACGCCGACGGCCATGTTCGTCACGGAGCGGCCGATGAGGTACTTCTCGCGGGGCAGGATCTCGTTGAGGAGCCCGTAGCGCACACCGCCGCCGAGCGAGGCCGCGAGGCCCTCGGCGAGGAGGACCGCGAAGACCGCCCAGGTCGGCAGGGTCGGGATCGCCAGGACCGCGGTTCCCAGGGCGAAGAAGAGGGCGAGTCCGGCGATCGTGGCGCGCGGCGGCAGCCGGTCGGCGGCCGAGAGGAGGGTGGTCGCGCCGACCAGTTGGGCGAGGGAGGGGCCGAAGAGCGCGAGGGCGGAGAGGAGCGGGGAGCCGGTCTCGCGGAACACGAGCGTGGCGAGGCCGAGCCCGGCGATGGTCTGGGCGGCGCTGTGGGCGGCACCGGTCAGGAAGAGCGGCGTGAACTCGGGGGTACGGAAGAGCGCGCGGTAGCGGGGCATGCCGGGAGTCTCCGGGCGGCCCGTCCGCGCCGGTATTGTTTCGCGTGGGGGCGAAAGGACGGGGTGCGTTCCATGGGCTGGTGGCAGATCGGTACGGACTCCCTCGCCGGGAGCCGGTTCGTCGTCTCCCCGCTCGCCGAGACGGTGGCGGCCCTGAAGACCCTGGACCTGGCCGTCGGCACCCACCCGGGCGAGCGGGCCTGGCTGGCGACGCATCTGCCCGCGTACCGGAGGCGTCTGACCGCCGAGCCGCTCGACGCGCTCCTCGTCCGGGCGGCCCTCGGGCCCACCTGGAACGCCGACTTCCTCACGCCGACGCCGACGGGTGAGAGCGGGCGGTCCTTCGAGGAGGAGGTCGCCGCCGTCCGGGACGCCGAACCCGCCGCCGCCGTACCGCAGTTGGAGGTGGCCATCGGCGGCCCCGTCCCGGAGCCGCTGCGGTCGGCGGGGGATCTTCCGCTCCGGATGGCGGGAGTTCTGGAGTGGGTGTGGCGGGAGACCGTGCTGCCCGACTGGCCGCGCCGCCGCCGGGTGCTGGAGGCCGATGTGGTGGCACGGACCGCGCGGTTGGCCCGGGACGGCTGGGTGGCGGCGCTCGACGAGCTCTCCCCGGGGAAGATGCGCTGGCTGGGCGACGGACGCCTGCAGGTCAACCCGCGCGCCTACCCGCCGAGACGGCTCGACCGCGGCCGACTGCTCTTCGTCCCGGTGACGCCGGACCAGGGGTGGGTCTCCTGGGAGGGTTCCGAGCGGTACGCGATCGTGTACGCGTGCTCCGGCGCCCTCACGGGCGGGGCGGGCCCCCTCGTACCGGAGGCGCTCGGCGCCCTGCTCGGCGGGGCGCGCGCCGGTGTCCTCGTACGGCTCGAATCGCCGAAGTCCACGAGCCAGTTGGTGGCGCTGACCGGGCAGGGGCTCGGATCGGTGGGGCGCCATCTGAAGGTGCTGCTCGACGCCGGGCTCGTACGGCGGGGACGGGCGGGCCGGTCCGTCCTGTACGAGTGGACGGAGGCGGGCGCGGTGCTCGTCCGGGCGCAGCCGGGAACGAGCGGCGCCTGAGGCCGGGCGCGGGGTGACGCGTGCCGGGCGGCGGGGTGACGCGTGCCCGGCGTGGGTGACGCGTGCCGGGCGCGGGGCGCTCCTGACGCAGGGGTGACGCGTGCCGGGCGTGGGTGACGCGTGCCGTGCGTGGACGTGGGGCGGCCCCCGTCCCGGTGCTCCTCGGGACGGGGGCCGTGTCGCGGCTCCGGGATCAGACCTGGAGGGCCTTGATCGCGGTCGGTGCGTGGCCGGGCTCCGTCGCGAGCTCCTCGAACTCGGTGACGTCGCTCATGTCGACCGTCTTGCTCATCGCGATGTTGGTGATGCGCTCCAGGATGGCCTCGACGACGACCGGGACCTGGTGCTCGACGGCCAGCTTCTTGGCCTGCTCCAGGGCCTCGCCCAGCTTCTCCGGGTCGGTGACGCGGATCGCCTTGACGCCCAGGCCCTCGGCGACCTTGACGTGGTCGACGCCGTAGACGCCGATCTCCGGGGTGTTGATGTTCTCGAACTCGAGGTTGACCTCGAAGTTGATGCCCAGGTTGCCCTGCGCCTGGCGGATCAGGCCCAGGTAGGCGTTGTTCACGAGGACGTGGACGTAGGGGACCTTGTGCTGGGCGGCGACCGCCAGCTCCTCGATCATGAACTGGAAGTCGTAGTCGCCGGAGAGCGCGACGACCGGGGTCTCCGGGTCGGCGGTGGCGGCGCCGATGGCGGCCGGGATGGTCCAGCCGAGCGGGCCGGCCTGGCCGCAGTTGATCCAGTGGCGCGGCTTGTAGACGTGCAGGAACTGCGCGGCCGCGATCTGGGAGAGACCGATGGTGGTGACGTAGCGGGTCTCCGGGCCGAAGGCCTTGTTCATCTCCTCGTAGACGCGCTGCGGCTTGATCGGGATGTTGTCGAAGTTCGTGCGGCGCTGGAGGGTGGCCTTGCGCTCCTGCGCGGACGCGGCCCAGGCGGAGAAGTCCGGCAGCTTGCCGGCGGCCTTCAGCTCCTTGGCGATCTCGACGAAGAGTTCGAGCGCGACCTTGGCGTCGGAGGCGATGCCGTAGTCCGGCGCGAAGATCTTGCCGATCTGGGTGGGCTCGATGTCGACGTGGACGAACTTCCGGCCCTTGGTGTACGCGTCCATGTTGTAGCCGGTGTGGCGGTTGGCCCAGCGGTTGCCGATGCCGAGGACGAAGTCCGACTCCAGGAAGGTCGCGTTGCCGTAGCGGTGCGCGGTCTGGACGCCGACCATGCCGGCGGCCAGCTCGTGGTCGTCCGGGATGGTGCCCCAGCCCATCAGGGTGGAGATGACCGGGATGTTGGTCAGCTCGGCGAACTCGACGAGGAGGTCGGAGGCGTCGGCGTTGATGATGCCGCCGCCGGCGACGATCAGCGGGCGCTCGGACTCCAGGAGGAAGTTCAGCGCCTTCGCGGCCTGGGCGCGGGTGGCCTGCGGCTTGTAGACCGGCAGCGGCTCGTAGGTCTCCGGGTCGAACTCGATCTCGGTCAGCTGGACGTCGATCGGCAGGTCGATGAGGACCGGGCCGGGACGGCCGGAGCGCATCAGGTGGAAGGCCTGCTGGAAGACGCCGGGGACCTGCGCGGCCTCCAGGACGGTCGTCGCGGCCTTGGTGACCGGCTTGGCGATCGAGGCGATGTCGACGGCCTGGAAGTCCTCCTTGTGGAGCTTCGAGACCGGTGCCTGGCCGGTGATGCAGAGGATCGGGATCGAGTCGGCGATCGCCGAGTACAGGCCGGTGATCATGTCGGTGCCGGCCGGTCCTGAGGTACCGATGCAGACGCCGATGTTGCCGGCCTTGGCGCGGGTGTACCCCTCGGCCATGTGCGACGCGCCCTCGACGTGGCGGGCCAGCGTGTGGCCGATGCCGCCGACGTTCTTGAGCTCGCGGTAGAAGGGGTTGATCGCCGCGCCGGGGACGCCGAACGCCTGGGTGACGCCTTCGCGCTTGAGGATCTCAACGGCCGCTGCGGCGGCGGTCATACGAGGCATGGGAGTGCTCCTGCTTCGGCCGGGCGGATCCAAGGCCACCGGGTCGGCTCACCGAGCCCGAGGGGCTTGTTTCCGTAATGCGGAAATACTGTTCTGCTATACGGAAGCAATGTAGGTCGGGCTCCGGAGAGCCGTCAAGAGAAGTCCGATCTACGGGATCGAGGAAGTGGCCGAACACCTCCCCCCGGGACGGCCGATGGGGGGACGATGGGACCGGACGACAGGGGGTTCGTTGTGGGCGAGTCGGTATCGGTGCGCTGCCCGAAATGCCTGAGCACGCAGGCCTACGCGGCACCCGTCTTCCCCTGCGCGTGCGGGAGCCCCGTGGCGCCACCGTTGACGGCGGGCGCGACGGGGGCACCCCTCACGCACCGGAACTGGACCGACGAATGGGTCACCGTCCGCTGCGGGGCCTGCGGCCGCGAGAACGACTGGCCCCACCCGGAACTGGGCTGCTCGTGCGGAACGCTCCTGCGGGTACCGGTACAACCGGTGGACTCCGTGGATTCCGCGCGCCCCGTGGACGCGGCGGATTCCCTGGGCTCCGCCGGCTCGGGGACCTCGGTGGCCGGCGAGAGCGGTACGGGCGACACGGACGGCGACGCCGCAGGTGAGAGCGGTGCGCGGGGCGTGCGGGGCTCCCTCTCCGACCCGGCCGACTCCGACCCGGCCGACTCCGACCCGGCCGACTCCGGTCCGTCCGCCTCCGGTCCGTCCGCCTCCGACGGGACCCCCGGGCAGCCGGAGCCGGACGCGCCCTCCGCAGCCGCACCGCGCCGAGGGGCCGAGCCCGTTGCGGGGTGGTTCGGGGCGGGCCCCACGAAGCGCCACGAAGACCACCCGTCCAAACCCGACGACCGCACGCCCGAACCCGACGGCCGCACGCCCGAGACCGAAGGCCGTACGTCCGGGCCCGAAGGCCGTACGCCCGAGCCGGAAAGCCGTACGTCCGGGCCCGAAGCGGGCAGCCCCCGAGAGGGCAGCCCCCGGGAGGGCGGCGCCCACGCGGGCGGCCGTGACTCCGACGCGCCCCGCACGGGACCGGGCACGCCGCCCTTCCCGGGGGCGCCCCGCGCCTTCGCCGAGCGGTATCCCGCGCACATCCCGCTGCCGCCCACCGCCCCGCGCCCTGGGCCGGTGCGCGGAGCCTTCCAGCCCCTGACGATCCGGACCGCGCGGGACGCGGTCGCGGCGGCGGCCGGGTACCTGCGCTGGCTGGGGTTCCGGGACGTCGTCCAGCCCGAGGAGCGCCCCGCGTCGGGGGTGGACCTGCGGGGGCCGGGGCTCGTCGCGCAGGTGGACCCGAGCACCCGGCCGACCGCGCTGCGGGCCGTCGAGTGCCTGTGGCTCAACGGGCTGAGCGCCTCGGGCGTGAGCGTGTTCTTCTCGCTCGCCGGCTACACCCCGGAGGCCCGCTCCCGGGCCGCCGAGATCGGGCTCCCGCTCTTCGTGCTCGACCTGACCGGCACCCCGCAGCCGGTCAACGACGCCGCCGACGGCCTGGCCTCGGGCGGCGCCTGAGCTCCGGAGCCGTACCCCCGCGAGAACCCCCACAAGACCTCGGCATCCGAAACCGGCCATTCACGCGTGACGATCACGCTCCCCCGGGCACAACACCCTCGGGGGTGGGTGTCATGTCGACGGGGATGTGGTGGTTCATCGGAGCGGCCTGCGGGCAACTGCTGTGCGCCGCCGCGCTGTTGCGAACCCGCAGCCGGGACAGCGGAACGGAGCGCCCGGACGAGGTGCCGCCGCCGCAGGCCCTGGCGCTGCTGCGGGGCGGGCGGCGGGCGGCGGTCACCGTGGCGCTGGTCGCGCTGCACCAGCGCGGGGCGGTCGCGGCGGGCCGCAAACATACGATTCGGGCCAACGGCGGGCCGGGCCGCACCCGGGATCCCGTACAGCTGGGGGTGCACGGGGCGCTCCACCGGGCCTTCGCGCTGAGAGATCTCGCGCTGCGCCCCGAGGCGCGGCGGGCGGTCGACGCCCTGCGCGGTGAGCTGCGCGGGGCGGGGCTGTTGCGGCCGCCCGCGCGGTGGTGGGCGGCGCGGGCGCTGCTGGGGTGCGTACCGCTGACGGTGGCGGTGGGGGCGTACGCGACGGGGGCGTCCGGCGCGGGGCTGGCCGGGACGCTGGCGGTGGGGGCGCTTCCGGTGCTCGTGGCGGTGGTGCTGCTGCGGCGGTCGCCGGCGACCCGGGCGGCGCGGCGGCTGCTCGCCACGCTGCGGGAGCGGTACCCGTTGCCGGCGCACCGGCGCGAGGTGACGGACGGGCGGCTGGTCCAGCTGTACGTGGCGCTGTACGGCGATCCGGCGCTCGCCCTGTTCCTGCCCCGATTCTCACGGGAGGGCGGCCTGCTCGCCCGGCCCGGGGACGAGGACCGGAACCGGCCTCCCGGGGAGCGGGGTGCGGGGACGGGCGGCGCCGCGGGGTGAGGCCGCGCCATACTGTCGTATGCGCATCAGAGCGGCCGCTGCGGCCGAACTCCCGCTGCTCCAGGACATCGAACGGGCGGCGGGCGAGCCGTTCCGCACCCTCGGCATGGCGGCGATCGCCGACGACGACCCGCTTCCCCTGGACGTCCTGGAGTCCTACCGCTGTGCGGGCCGGGCGTGGGTGGCGGTGGACGCCGCCGACCGTCCGGTCGCGTACCTCCTGACCGACACGGTCGACGGTGCCGCCCACATCGAGCAGGTGTCGGTGCATCCGGACGCGGCTCGCCGGGGGGTGGGCCGGGCGCTGATCGAGCATCTGGCGGTGACCGCCGGGGAGCAGGGTCTGACGGCGCTGACCCTGACGACGTTCACCGAGGTGCCGTGGAACGCCCCCTACTACGCGCGGCTCGGCTTCCGTCCGCTCACCGGGTCGGATCCCGCGCTCACGGAGGGGCTGCGGGCGATCAGCCGCGCGGAGGCCGACCACGGCCTGTCGGTCTGGCCGCGCGTCTGCATGCGCCGGGAGCTGGAGAGCGGGGCGGGGAGTCCGGCCTCCCTCACGGAGTTGACCTTCACACCGGTGTCAACCGTTAGCGTCCAGCCATGACCTCTGATTCCCCGCGTTCCGCGGACCGATCGTTCCTGTTCGTGCTGGGCAGCTCACGCGCCGACGGCAACACCGGGATACTCGCCAGGGCCGCCGCGGAGGCGCTGCCCGCCGACGTCCCGCAGCGATGGATCGACCTGAACGGACTGCCCCTGCCGGACTTCCAGGACGGGCGCCACGAGGACGGCGACTGGCCGGTCCCGGAGAGCGAGCGGATGCTGCGGGAGGCCACGCTGGACGCCACCGACATCGTGATCGCCTCGCCGCTGTACTGGTACACCCTCTCCGCCCAGACCAAGCGCTACCTCGACTACTGGTCGGGCTGGCTCGGGGTTCCCGGCCTGGACTTCAAGAAGAGGATGGCCGGACGGACCCTGTGGGCGGTCGCGGCCATGGCGGACGAGGACGAGGCCGTCGCCGACGGCATGGTGACCACCCTCAACAACACGGCGGCGTACCTGCGGATGCGTTTCGGCGGGGTCCTGCTCGGCAACGGGTCGCGGCCGGGCCAGGTGCGCGGCGACGAGCGGGCGATGGCCAGGGCGCGGACGTACTTCGAGGGGGAGGCGCGGCCGGCGCTGTTCCCGGCCGAGGAGCGGGCGCGGCGGGCGGCGCTGCCCGTGGAGGCGGTGGGCTCTCCGGTCTGACCTCACGGGAGGCCGGGACCCCGCGGCCCCTCCGGACGGCCCGTCCCGCCGGGACCGCACGGACACTGCCGGACCCGCCGCGACCTCCGCGACCGCCGCGACCCACGGACCGCACGCCGACGCGTGGGAGCGGGTACGCGTGGGCGTGCGGCGGCGGTGGGACGCGATCGGTGTCAGCTCTTGGCCTTGGCCTTGGCCTTGATGCGGACACGGTCGAGGGGTGCCGGGGAGATCGTCTTGCGGGTCTTGAGGTAGTCCACGAAGCTCTCGTGGTCGGCGCCGTTGCGGACGGGTGCGGTGTAGCCGGTGAAGGCGCCGTATCCGTCGGCTCCGATGACCGTGTAGGCGAGGGCGGCCACGCGGTAGGTACGAGCGGGGTCGAGCGGCCGCCCGTTGATCCGCACGTCGCCGGGGGCGACGCGATCGCCGACGGCCCGGGCCGGGTCGTAGCTGTACGAGACGTTGCGGGAGACGGCGAGCGGCGCCGACCTCACCGTCCCGTCGGCCTGCTTCTGCCACTGCTGTTCGAGGATCGCGTCGAGCTGTCGGCCCTTCACGCTGACGGTGAGGACGGGATTTCCGTAGCCGTAGGCGTTCCAGGACTCGCCGAACAGGATGCGCCCGTCCGCGTCGGCGGGGTGGCTCCCCCTGCCGAACGGCAGGTCGCCCCGGACGGCGTTGCTGCCCTTGGCGGGCCGCGCGGAGATCAGCGACAGATCGGCCCGCCCCTGGCGGGTGCGGTTGGCGTTCCAGTACTGGGCGTCGGCGTACAGGTCGGCCGCCGTGCTCTCCCCCGCGGCGTTCGCCGTACGGGTGAAGGAGCCGGTCTGCCGGGCGAGCGGCTCGGCGAAGCGCTCGGCTCCGCGCGCGGCCCAGTAGTCGACGATCTTCTGGACCTCGCGGTCCGGCGCCACGTCGCGCGTCACCGCGTGGTTGACGGACCGGGTGCGGTCCCTGAGGACCTCACCGGTCCTCGGGTCGAGAGACAGGTTGATCTCGTTGATCACACCGCCGTGGTGGCCGGCTTCGACGATCGGGCGCGGTACGCCGGCCGGGTCGGGCACCATGCAGTTGAAGCGCCAGTGCCAGTCTCCCGTGACGATCGCGTCGATCTCGGCGGGGACCTTCTTGGCCAGTTCGAAGACCGGTCCGAAGACGGAGTCGCACGCGTCGTAGCCCGCGGTGACGTCCGTCGGCGAGCCGCCCTCGTGCACGTTGAGGACGATGGCCTCGACGCCGCGCCGCTTGAGTTCCCTGGTGTGGCGCTCGATGGTCCGCGCCTGGTCGAGGGCGCGCAACTGCGGCTGGAAGGAGGTCGAGTTGGTGACGGAACCCTCGACCGTGGTGCTGATGAAGCCGACGGGGATCCGCTTGCCGCCGGCGGAGCGGAACCACTCGACCCGGTACGGATCCACCACCGTGCGACCGGTCCGCGCGTCGACGATGTTGCCCGACTGGAAGTCGAAGTCGGCGCCGTGGAAGCGCTGCCCGGTGGAGTCCGTGAAGCAGCTGTCCACGTCGACCTCGCCGAAGCACCGGCCCTCCTCCATGTGCTGGACCAGGAACTCCGGGGAGACGTCCAGTTCGTGGTTGCCCAGGGCCGAGAAGCGCACGCCGAGCTTGTTGAGCACCTCGATCGTCGGCTCGTCCTGGAAGGCGTCCACTTCGAAGGGCCAGCCCGCGAAGCTGTCGCCGGTGGCGAAGGTGACGGAGCGGGGGTGGTCGCCCCGTAACCGCTGGAGGTGGGTGGCGAGATAGGCGGCGCCGCCGACGGTGACCGAGGTACCGCGCCCGGTGGGGATGGAGCCGCCCTGGCCGGCGGTGGGCGGCTGCAGATGGCCGTGGAAGTCGGTGATGCTGAGGAGTTGGACGTCGACAGTGTCGTCTGCGGCTGCCGGTGAGACGGACAGTGCGCCGCCGAGAAGGGCGGTGCCCGCGGCGATGACGCCGATCCGGCGAAGGAAGTTTCTCAAGGCGATGACTCCTTCGGAGTGGGACGAGCGAACCCATCCCACTCCCCGTCGGTGTCATGGCCATGAACGTCGTACTGCGCTCCAAGACATGGGGAATGACCGCTTCAGCCAAGCCCGGCCGGGCGGACGGGCGAAGGAAACGCGGGCCGGCCCGTGCCCCAACTGCCGTGGTACCGGAGCCGAAGGCCGCCTGCCGAAGGGTCGGCGCGACCGGGCGCGGGGAGCTCCTCGACCCGGCCCGCCATCCGGGGCACGAGCGTGGGGCCCCGACGGCGTCATCGACTCCGCCCCCACCGCCCTGCGTGGCGTCGCGCTCCCCGGGGCCTTGACATCGCACACCCCTCCCCATTTACCTTTACCCTCAAAGCTATTTTGCTTTGGATGCAAAGCAAAATGGCTCCCTCGTACGTACCGCGTGAACGGAGCGCCACCATGCCGCACTTCAGCGTGCACATCCGCGAGGAAACCCTCGACGGGACGGTAGAGACGAAGCTGATCAGCGCCCTGACCGACGCGGTGGGGGCCGTCTACGGCAAGGAGTTCCGCCGCCTCGTCGGGGTGGACCTGATCGGCGTCCCGCGGCACCGCCGCGGCGTCGGCGGCGTCCCGACCGACGACGACGCCCCGCTCGTCACCCTCAGCATGCGCGAGGCCGCGTACCACCTGCCCGAGGTGCCGGACGCCCCCGCCCGTCTGGTCGCCACCACCACCGACGCGTTGGCCGACGTGCTCGGCGAGGCCGTCCGGGAGCAGGTCATCGTGACGATCGTCGGTGTCCCCGACGGCCGCACCGGCGTCGCCGGCACGGTGGCCTGACGCGCGCCCGCGGGCCGGGGCCACCCGCTCCGGCCCGCTCGCCGGCCCCTGAGGATCCCCGCTACCCCTCCCCTTCCCCGTACCTCTGCCGCAGTTCCACCTTCCGCACCTTGCCGCTCACCGTCATCGGGAACTCCGTGAGGATCTCCACCCTGCGCGGGATCTTGTAGTGGGCGAGCCGGTCGCGGCAGAAGGCGGTGACGTCCTCCAGGGTGGGCGGGGCGGCCGGGTCGCGGGGGATGACGCAGGCCAGGATCTCCTCCCCGTAGCGCGCGTCGGGGACACCCACGACCTGGACGTCGGCGATGCCGGGGTGGCCGTAGAGGAACTCCTCGATCTCGCGGGGGTACACGTTCTCGCCGCCACGGATGATCATGTCCTTGATGCGGCCGACGATCTGGACGTAGCCGTCCTCCCGCATCACCGCGAGGTCCCCGGTGTGCATCCAGCGGCCGGGGTCGATCGCCTCCGCGGTCTTCTCCGGTTCGTCCCAGTAGCCCAGCATCACGCTGTAGCCGCGGGTGCACAGCTCCCCCGCCGTGCCGCGCGCCACGGTGAGTCCGGTCGCCGGGTCGACGACCTTCACCTCGACGTGCGGCAGGACCCGGCCGACCGTGCCGGTCCGGCGCTCCAGGTCGTCGTCGCGCCGGGTCTGGGTGGAGACGGGCGAGGTCTCGGTCATGCCGTAACAGATCGACACCTCCGCCATGTTCATCTCGGCGACGACCCGTTTCATCACCTCGACCGGGCACGGCGAACCGGCCATGATGCCGGTGCGCAGGCTGGACAGGTCGTACGTCGCGAAGTCGGGGAGGTTCAGCTCGGCGATGAACATCGTCGGCACCCCGTACAGCGAGGTGCACCGCTCCTCCTGCACCGCCCGCAGCGTGGCGGCGGGGTCGAAGGAGGCCGCGGGGATCACCATGCAGGCGCCGTGCGAGGTGGCGGCGAGGTTGCCCATGACCATGCCGAAGCAGTGGTAGAAGGGCACCGGGAGGCAGATCCGGTCCTGTTCGGTGTAGGCGATCATCTCGCCCACGAAGAATCCGTTGTTGAGGATGTTGTGGTGGGAGAGGGTGGCCCCCTTCGGGAAGCCCGTCGTCCCCGAGGTGTACTGGATGTTGACGGGTTCGTCGCAGGAGAGCGGTTCGGGGCGCAGCTCTCCCGGCGTACGGGCGAGGAAGGCGTCCCAGCCCGGGTCGCCGAAGTGGACGGCCTCCCGCAACTCCGGGCAGTCACCCCGGACTTCCTCGACCATCGCCCGGTAGTCGCTCGTCTTGTGGGCGAGCGAGGCGAAGAGCAGCGTGATGCCCGCCTGGTTGAGCACGTACGCCAGCTCGTGGGCCCGGTAGGCGGGGTTGATGTTGACCATGACGGCGCCGACGCGGGCGGTGGCGTACTGCACGAGGACCCATTCGGCGCAGTTGACGGCCCAGATCCCGACCCGGTCGCCCTTGCGGACCCCGCTGCCGAGCAGGGAGCCGGCCAGCCGGTCGACGTCCGCGCCGAACTCGGCGTACGTCCAGCGGCGCCCGGTGGGGACGTCGACGAGCGCCTCCCGTTCGGGCCAGGCGGCGACCGCCCGGTCGAGGTTGGCGCCGATGGTGTCGCCGAGGAGCGCGGTGGTGGACACGCCGTGCGCGTAGGAGGGTTCCCCGGCTGGGAGGTCGGCGGCGACTCCCCGCGCGTCGGAGCGATCCCCGGCGGGGAGGTCGGCAAACATCCCGCGCGGGTCCGGACGTTCCTGCGGCGCGTTCACGCGAGGTCCCCTTCCGTGTACTCCCTGCCGCCGCCTTCCGCGGTGAGGCGGCGCAGCTCCACCCGGCGGATCTTGCCCGAGACGGTCTTGGGCAGGTCGGCGAACTCGATGCGCCGGACGCGCTTGTACGGGGCGAGGACGGCGCGCGAGTGCGCGAAGAGGACCTTCGCGGTCTCCGCGTCCGGCTCCCAGCCCGCCGCGAGGACGACGTACGCCTTCGGGACGGCGAGCCGCAGCGGGTCGGGGGCGGGGACGACGGCCGCCTCGGCGACGGCCTCGTGCTCCAGGAGCGCGCTCTCCAGCTCGAAGGGGCTGATCTTGTAGTCGGAGGCCTTGAAGACGTCGTCGGAGCGCCCGACGTACGTGATGTACCCGTCCTCGTCCCGCGCGCCGATGTCGCCGGTGCGGTAGTAGCCGTCCGCCATCGCCTCCGCCGTACGCTCCGGATCGCCGTGGTAGCCGGTCATCAGGCCCAGCGGGTGGGTGGACAGGTCGAGACAGATCTCGCCCTCCGCCACGTCCGGCCGGCCGCTCACCGGGTCGACGAGGGTGACCCGGAAGCCGGGGCTCGGGCGTCCCATGGAGCCCTCCTTGAGCCGCTGGCCGGGGCTGTTGGAGACCTGGACGGCGGTCTCGGTCTGGCCGAAGCCGTCCCGGACGGTGACGCCCCAGGCGCGCCGCACCGACTCGATGACCTCGGGGTTCAGCGGCTCGCCGGCGGCGACGACCTCGCGCGGCGGGGTCTTGAGCCGGCCCAGGTCGGCCTGGACCAGCATCCGCCACACGGTCGGCGGGGCGCAGAAACTGGTGACGCCGTGGCGTTCCATCTCGTCCATCAGACGGGCCGGGTCGAAGCGCGTGTAGTTGTGGATGAAGACGGTCGCCTCCGCGTTCCACGGGGCGAAGAGGTTGGACCAGGCGTGCTTGGCCCAGCCGGGCGAGGAGATGTTGAGGTGGACGTCGCCGGGCTTCAGACCGATCCAGTACATCGTGGAGAGGTGCCCGACCGGGTACGAGGTGTGGGTGTGCTCGACCAGCTTCGGCCGGGCGGTCGTACCGGAGGTGAAGTACAGCATCAGGGTGTCGTCGGCGAGGGTGACGCCCTCGGGCTCGAAGTCGGCGGACGCGCGCTCCGCGTGCTCGTAGCCGAGCCAGTCCACCCCGTCGCCGCCGACCGCGATCCGGGTGTACTCCCCGGGGACGTCGTCGAACTTGGCGATGTCCTCGGCGCGCGCGATCACATGGCGGGCGCGGCCCCGGTCGACGCGGTCGCGCAGATCGGCGGGGCCGAGGAGCGGCGTGGCGGGGATGACGACGGCGCGCAGCTTCATCGCGGCGAGCACCGTCTCCCACAGCTCGACCTGGTTGCCGAGCATCACGATGATCCGGTCGCCCGCGCGCACGCCCTGGGCGCGCAGCCAGTTCGCGACCCGGTTCGATCGGGCGGACATCCCGGCGAAGGACACCTTCGTCTCGGAGCCGTCCTCCTCGACGAGGTGCAGCGCGGTCCGGTCGTTGCCCTCGGCGATGACGTCGAACCATTCGAGCGCCCAGTTGAACCGGTCGGGCCGGGGCCAGACGAAGCCCTCGTAGGCCGTCTCGTAGTCCTCGCGATGCTGGAGCAGGAAGTCCCGGGCGGCCCGGAACCTCTCCGTCGCGCTGGTCGCGCTCGTAGCCGTCATGCGTCCTCCTCGTTGCGGGACCGGTCCCGGACATCGTGTAATCAGTGACCCAGGTCTCACTACCCCCGTTCGGGGGTGAAGGCGTCGCCGATCCCCTGCGGCGGTCGGACCGGCGGCGGGGCCGCGAGAGGAGGGCACGGTGCGCGAGCACGTCGAGTCGGTGGAGCTGCGCGGGGCGCTGCTGCGGCTGCGCCGCGCCACCGGCCTGCCGGTCGTCTTCGGCGGGCTGCTGCACGACGGGCGGGTGCTGCGGATCGGCGAGCTGAACGGAGCGGTGACCCCCGCCCTCCACGGGCTCGCCGTCTCGGCCGGCTCCGGTCTGGGCGGGAAGTGTCTGGCGCTGTCCCGGCCGTGCGCGGTGACGGACTACCCCTCGGCCCCTCACATCACGCACGAGTACGACGGGCCGGTCTCGGCGGAGGGGCTGCGCTCGGTGATCGCGGTGCCCGTCGTCGTACGGCGGAAGGTACGCGGGGTGCTGTACGGGGCGCTGCGCGACGCCCTGCCCATCGGCGAGCGGGTCTTCGACGCGGCCGTCGCGGCGGCCCGTGACGTGGAGCAGGCGCTCGCGGTACGGGACGAGGTCGGGCAGCTGCTCACCCCGCCGCCCTCGGGACCGTCGTGGGAGGAGGTACGGCAGGCGTACGGGGAGCTGCGCGAGCTGGCGCCCCGGGTCGAGGACCCGGAGCTGCGGGAGCGTCTGCTCGCGGTGTGCGGACGCCTGGAATCGGCCTCGGGCACCTCCGTACCGGCCCCGGGTGTGCTCCTGACCCCCCGGGAGACGGACGTGCTGGCGGCGGTGGCGACGGGGGCGACGAACGCGACGGCGGCGGCGCGGCTCGGTCTGCGCCCGGAGACGGTGAAGGGCTATCTGCGCTCGGCGATGCGGAAGCTGGGCGCGCACACCCGCTGGGAGGCGGTGGTGGCGGCCCGGAGGGCGGGCGCGCTGCCGTGAGGCCGGGGGCGCGGATCACCCGTGCGGGGGCTACGTCTCGGGGGTGCCGAAGACGATGTCGTACGGGATGTCCGGCGGGGTCATGAGCCGGAGGGTCCGCTCGGCCTCGGCGGTGAGCGCGGCGCGCCGGTCGCGCGTCACGCGCCCGAAGGGCTGGACGGTGAGGGTGGTGCGGTCCTTCGCCTCGTCGAGTCTCCAGATCCCGGCGAGGAAGCCGTCGAGGAGGAAGACGCGGTGCGCCTGGTTGCCGGTCCACGTGCGGCCCCGGGCTTCCTCGGGCACGACCCGGCCGCGGTCGGCGTGCGAGAGGAGCAGGTTGTCGAACTCGGGCAGGAACCGCGGCGGGGCCGGGGTGTCCTCGTCGGGGCGGGGTGCGTCGGGCAGGTCGAAGAGTTCCGTGCCGCGTTCGCTCCGGAAGGCGAGGAGCCGGGGCCGCAGCCGCTCGAACGCCTCACCGAGCCGGGTGAGCCCGCACCAGGTCTGCATGTCCTTCACGGAGGCGGGCCCGAAGGCGCCGAGGTAGCGGAGGACCGTCTCGTCGACGTCGGCCGCCTCCCGCGCGGGGTCGTCGAACCACCGGTCGGTGGTGGTCAGCGCGACCCGGCCGCCGCGCCCCCACAGGCCGCGCGGGGTGACCTGGACCAGGGGAAGCAGGCAGCGGGCGGCGACGGAGAGGGACTGCGGGTCGGCGTCGGGCCACAGCGGGAGGAGCTCCTCGCGCAGCTCCTTGGGGGTGCGGGGCCGCTCCTCGACGAGCGCGCGGGCGGTGGTGGCGAGCCGGTCGAGGTCGACGCCGTCGAGCCCCTTGCGGGAGACGAAGACGGCGAGCTCGCGGTCGATGGCCCCGGGCTGGACGAGGCGGCGCAGGGCGACGGCGTCGCGGGCGGTGTGGGTGTGCACGGTGGAGCGCATGGTGACGATGCGGGCCACGGCGCGGGACTCCATCAGCGCGGACAGCTGCTCGGGCCGGAAGCCGTCGAGGCGGGCGGCGAGCGCGTAGTACGGAGGCTTGGTGTTCTGCGCCTGGAGGCCGAGGAGGTGCTCGACGGCCTCCGTGACGCCCATCGGGGCGGGGCGCAGGAGCAGCTGGCGGGCGAGGGTGGCGCGGTTCAGGGCGCGGGTGCCGAGGACGGGATGCGTCGTCTTGAGGGCCATGTCGGCACGCTACCCGGGCTTGCGGACAGATACGGTCCGCAAGAGGGCGAGTGGCCCGGGCGCACCACGGAACCCCGCCAGGGCGGACCGCGCCGCCGCGATTCACCCCATATATCCTTCCCACGAGACCCAGGAGGTGCACGAGATGCCCGACCGCCGCCCCCGCGCGGCGTGGCGCCGCCCCCCGGCGGAGCCGCCCGCCACGACCTCCCCGGAACCGCCGACGGAGCGGTCGAGCGTGGTGCAGGCCAGCCTGTACCGGGACGGCCGCCGGGTCTCCTCCCCCGCCACGCTCGCGGACACCTTCCGGCAGCTGCGCGAGCACCCGGACGGCATGGCGTGGATCGGCCTCCATCGCCCCACGGAGGAGGAACTCCACTCCCTGGCTGCCGAGTTCGACCTCCACGAACTCGCCGTGGAGGACGCCCTCGAAGCCCACCAGCGGCCCAAGCTGGAACGGTACGGCGACACCCTGTTCGTCGTCCTGCGGGCGGCCCGCTACCTGGACGCCCAGGAGGAGGTCGAGTTCGGCGAACTCCACCTCTTCGTGGGCCCGGACTTCCTGATCACGGTCCGCCACGGCGCCGCGCCGGACCTCTCCACGGTCCGCCACCGCATGGAGAAGGACCCGGACCTCCTGGCGCTGGGCCCGGAGGCCGTCCTGTACGCGATCCTGGACGCGGTGGTCGACGGCTACGCCCCGGTGGTGGCGGGCGTCCAGAACGACATCGACGAGATCGAGACGGAGGTCTTCGGCGGCGACCCGGCGGTCTCCCGCCGCATCTACGAACTCTCCCGCGAGATGGTCGAGTTCCAGCGCGCCACCCGCCCCCTGGTGGGCATGCTGCACGGCCTGATGGCCGGCTTCGCCAAGTACGGCACGGACGAGGAACTCCAGCGCTATCTCCGCGACGTGGCCGACCACGTCACCCACACCAGCGAACGCGTGGACGGCTTCCGCCAGGCCCTGACGGACATCCTGACGGTCAACGCGACCCTGGTCACCCAACAACAGAACGCGGAGATGCGGGCGTTGGCGGAGGCGGGCTTCGAACAGAACGAGGAGATCAAGAAGATCTCGTCGTGGGCGGCCATTCTCTTCGCACCGACGTTGGTGGGAACGATCTACGGGATGAACTTCGACAACATGCCAGAACTCCAGTGGGCAGCCGGCTACCCCTTCGCGATCCTGCTGATGGCGGTGGTCTGCGTGAGCCTGTACGTCATCTTCAAGAAGCGCGACTGGCTGTAGATCACACAGCAGCACCACTGATCAACTTAGCTCCTGCGAACACCGAGAAGTGGCCCGCAGGACCCCCTGGGGAGAATCTGGCGAGAATCCGCAGCCCACCCATACCGGGCGCTCCCCTGACCTTGGGGCCAGCCCTCCCGCACCGCCGACCACCCTCGACGGCACGCGATTGCGGAGGGTAACGACAACGGGTGGCACAGCAGATGCTGTGCCACCCGTTGTCGCGACCAGGCCTGTCCTGTCTCTCCCGACGACTACAAGCCGGGAGTCGTCCAACGACCTTGCCCGTGGGGCGTCGATGTCCGACCCCCTATCTAGCCTGTCTCCGTGAAGCCCGCCGATGACCGCCAGTTCCCCGCCGCGCTCGCCACTGCGATGGCCGTTCGCTTCGACTACGCCGACGGGAAGACCGGGGTCGACTTCGAACCCTTCCCGGCCTTCCTGTCCGCTGCCGAGACCACCGACTGGTTCCAGGCATGGACCGGGAACAGCGAACTGGACGGCAACGACTTCCGCGTGTTCGGACAAGACGGCACGGGCGGGTACGCGGCGATCTGGCTCATCCGCCCGAGCCGCCCTCTGGCTGAGCAGCCCATCGTCTTCCTCGGCTCCGAGGGCGAAACCGGTGTCGTAGCACGCGACCTGGGCGACTTCCTGTGGCTCCTGGCCGACGGCTTCGGCCCCTGGGAAGCCGCCACGTCCTACGAGCCGGACTGGAAGGCGCGCCCCAACCCGGAGTTGGCAGCCATCGCCGAAGGATTCGCACCGCACCAACGCCGGTCGGCGGCAGCCGTGATCGAGCTGGCGACCCGGGAGTTCCCCAACTACTCGAAAGCGTCCGCCGGGCCCACCCGCTGCTCGCGGACCAGCTGACGCACGACCCTGGCGACCGGGCATGGGAAGCTCGCCTGGAGTCTCTGGCGGCGTTCCCGACCGCCCACACCGCGCCGGGGTAGACCTCGTCGCGGACGCCGAACCCGGGAACCCGAGCTACAACAGACGCATGCCCCGAAGAGCTACGGAAATCGGTCCCGCCGGAGAACGGACCGCCCGCGCCATCGAGCGGCTGCGTACCTCGCGCGGATTCGCCCAGCGCGAGCTCGCTGCCCCGTGTCACCGAGCTCGGCCACCCCATGACCAACACCATGCTGTCCCGCATCGAACGCACCCGCCGGCGCTGCGACGTGGATGACCTCGTCGCCATTGCGGCTGCCCTCGGTGTCTCCCCACTCGCTCTCCTCCGACGGGGGCCTGGCCGACGACACGGCGGAGGCACCCGAGGACCCAGGTACGGACGATCTGGCCAACACGCTCCGCAAGGTAGAAGACAACGAAGTAGACGACGAAACCGACGACAGCACGGAAGGCTCGGCATGACTGCGCAGTCCCCACTCGGCATCCTCGACGCCAACACCCTGGAGGAGCTCGCGCGCGTCATCTGCGGCGACGACCACCTCTACTACCGCAAAGGTTTCGAGATCGCGCGCTTCCTGGAACACGCTGGCTGGCAGCGGGTGCCGGAGTACAACGGCGAGTACAGGATGGAGTGGACGCTCGCCCGGCTCAGCGAACGCCGAGAAGAGCCCACCGAGCTGGAACGGGTCCTGCTTCGCCTGGCCGACCCTCGCGAATACCTTGACGAGCCGGACCAGCTACCTGCTGTCGTCTCCGCGGTCAACGCCTTCCTGGTCTACGAGGGAGCACGCCTGGAGAATCCTGGTGGCCGCCCCCGTCTCGTCGCCTGCGACCCCTCCCTTGCCCACCCGGGTAGCCGGGGCCCTGCCGAACTCAGCACAGCCATGACCGATCTCATCAGTGACCGGAAGATGGCCGCCCTGCTCCAACACCGCTTGGACGAGGCACGAACCTGCTACGCCAATGGCGCTCACGTCGCCGCCATCATCATGCTCGGCAGCCTGCTGGAAGGCGTCATGGTCCATGTGGTGCGCGAACGCGACGCCTCACGACTCGGCAGTACGTCAGCGGATAGGGTCACCCTGGACACTTTGATCAAGACCTGCCACGACGCAGGATGGATCGGTGCCGACGTAGAGCGCTTCTGTCACGAGCTGCGCAAGTACCGCAACTTCGTCCATCCGCGCGCAGAGATCCGCGAGGCCCACACCCCGGATCGCGACACGCTGGACATGTGCTGGCCCGTGGTCAGCGCAGTCCTGAACGACCTCGCCGCCTCCCAGCCGAAGACGGCCACGCCAAAGCCAACCGCCGCGCCTGTCCGACCCGTGCCCCGGCCATCGCCAGCGCGACCAGCACGCCGGCCCTGACACCAGGGCGCGGTTGGTTCGACCACCGCCCTGCGCTCAAGAGCAGGGCGCAGCGGCCGAACCAACGCCTTGCCCGGCGGCTCATCGAAGTCCATCCAGGAAATCGGCTCCGGTGGCCTGTACGTCGCGATCGTGGACGCCCCGATTCCGGGCAGCGGTTACACCGTCAGCTGGGAAGCCACCGAGAGCTTGCCGACCCAGGACGTCGGCAAGCTCGTCGATGGCAGCGGGCTTGGTGGGGTCGAAGTCCGCTTCTTCCTCGTGCAGCAGCACGTCACCTCCTCCAAGACCTACGACTGGGATCACCTGGCGCTGCTCTGACAGGAGTACCTCGCCTACGAGGGCTGGATTCCGTGGCGACTCCATCCGCCGCGCAAGAGGTTGCAGTGGGAGAAGGATGGCGTGGCTCGGCTCAAGGAACTCGGCGCTCCGGCGTTCCTCGGCTATGGCTACGGCGAGGGGCAGGCCAAGCTCAGCGGTGAGGTCGAGTTCGGCGCGCGCTTCGTGCTGCCGCCTTCAACCGAACTCAAGGAGGCCGCCGAGGTGCTCAGTAGGGTGGCCGTGATCGGGTCCCGGATGGCACAGCACGCGACGCAGCCGCAAGCCAAGGAGGCTGTGATCGCGCTGATCGACGGAGAATCTCATGGCAGCGGCGATGCAGGGGTGGACGGATAGATGACGGGCGACTTCGGACCGGACCGCTTGCGGCAGCTCTTCGGTGACCCGAACGAGGACGGGGTCTACCTCGTCGGCGTGGTGGAGTTCTCCGACGATGCGAGCGAGGACCAGTGGTCGTACGTCGGGAACACTCAGATGGGGACCCTGGAGTCAGTTGTCAGCAGACTCGGCTACGAGCGGCGTGACATCAGGGTCGCGGAGCCTTACGGAGAGCCCGGCCGGGGGGTGCTGCCGGACGGCACAGAGCTGGCGGTCACGTCGACCACCGTGCGAGGGAGCGCTTCCTGGCATCGGATCAGCAGGGAGCCAACGCCGGAGGAACGCCTCCGGTGGGCAGGGCATCCGGTTCCACCGCCGCTTCCGCCCGAGCCGGTGCCGGTCGGTCCCAACATGGAGACGGCGAGGCCTCGGATCGAGGAGCACCAGGGAGAGGTCTTCTACACGAAGACCGGCAAGCCCTTCACCTACCGGACCGACCGCTACACGCTGGTCATCGTCGAGAGCCGGCGCAACGTGCAGTGGCACGAGATCAGGTCAGCACTGGAGGAATGGCCGATCGGGGGGCCGTCGGAGACTCCACGATGCCCCGAACGCTCTGGGCGGTACGTCTACGGGATCGTGTCCGACGAGCGGATCCGGCGAGGGGACTGGTGACAACCTTGGCCCTGAGGCTCTGTGGCGCCTGATGCGACGCTCGCCGAACCTGCCGACTTGTCGGACGCCAAAGCTACGGTGGCGGGTGAGGTTCGGTTCCACTACCGCGACTTCCTCGTCGACCGAGCGCCGAGGAAGCCCCGAGCACTGACGAGGACGCATGGCCGAGGACCCGGAGTACGACCTGTTCAACGCACTTATTCGCATCCCCAAGGGCGAGAGTCTCGCCGACTCGCGGGAGAACGAAGGCTGGAAGCGTGGGTTCACTCCCAAGACGAGTGACAAGGGACCGAAGCACGTCGAGATTCTCCTGAAGACCGAAGCCAAGCCCAAGATCGTCTACGTCACCAAGTACGTGAAGGAGCAAGGTCCTCAGCTCACCCCCGCCCAACAGATCGTGGCTGACATCGCGGGCCAGATCACCGAAGGTCTCGTAGAAGCCACGAAGTCTGTGGTTGTCCACTTGTGGCACACCCAGGCCGTGCCGGCCCTCGCTGCCAAACGCGAAGCCTTCGTGCTGAAGCAGCAGGCCCGCAGAGCCCAGAAGAAGGCCTTGCGGGCTGGGGTCACGACGACACCTCCTGTTGCTGTCCCGGGGGTCGAGGCTGACGCGCCTTCCCAAGATGCGGCCACCGCGCCCAGCGACCCGAAGGTCACTGTGACAAGCGAGCAGTTCCAGCAGATGTTCATGACTTGGCTCGCTCGTGAGGACGCCCAACAGGCGCTCTGGAGCCTCATCGTGAATGCCGAGGTCGATGATGGCGGTGCTGCCACCCTGGCATGGCAGCAGGAACTGAAAGAGCTTTCGCCTGAACAGCGAACCGAGCGGGCCATGGAATTCCTCGCTGCCAACCCCTCGATCCTGGAGGACTTCGCTCGTCAGCTCATGGGCAGCATGGCCCTCGGGCTCGGCGAATAGATCACGCCCCGCCACAGACCTTGAGCGCACGGTCCATGGCCGGGCTTGGACTGCCCGGCGAAACAGCCGCTGGCGCAGGTCGTAGCGCGATCCGATGTCCTCCCACGGCCCCTGCTCGGAGCCGGGGGAACCGACACTCGTCGGCCGGCTCGTACGACCCCTCTACACGCGACTGGAGCTCCTCACCGACACCCTCCCAGCCGCACCTAGCCCTTCAAGGGCAGCAGCCCAGGACCCCAGGGCCTACACAAACTCCAGTTCACCGCTGCCGCCTCTGACACAGGGTGTTGCCTTCTCGCCGCAGATCCCAACCACTCGGCAGCACCACGAACTCGTCGCCACCATCGCGGACCGGTAAACGGAAGGCCCAATGTCGGACCCGCTCCGTACCCTTGGCTGAGGTACCTGAGACAGGAGGCCAACGTGGCCCGCATCAACCAGCGCGCGATCGACAAGCACCTCAAGGACATCGTCAAGGGCTATGAGCGCGCAGCCAAGCGGAACCCCATCCGGGTACCGATTCAGACCGAGGCGACTGGAACAGGAGGCACCATGCCTGGCCGCGACACCGCCGAAGGCGACCCGACCTTGGCACGGCTCCTGGTGTGGCTCGACGAGCAAGCCCAGCAGAACCCCTCTCACTACATCGACCTGACCCGGTTCGTCGAAGAACAGCAGCTGCCGGACGAGGACCCGGCCGTGCTCGCGTTCGAGCTGGAGCAGCGGGATCTGGTCACCGTCGTGCGCGGCATGGGCGAGCTTCCCCAAGTCCACCTCGCGGACGCTGGCCGCGCCGCGATCCACCGGCTGAAGAAGCTACGCCTGGACCGCGCCGCCCGCCTCCGCTACACCATGGACGCCTTCCACCGGTGGCTATTCGACACCGCCGGCGACCAGAAGCCCATTAACCCGGTGCTGTTCCTCGCCACGCCCGCCGCCTACTTCGCCGGATCTGAGATCACCGGCACCGAGCTGTTCGAGGCACTCGCCCACCTGGCACAGCACCAGTTGATCGAGCACATCGACACCGAGCCCCGCACCGTCGCCATCACACCCCAGGGCGTCAGCTGCGCCCTGACTGGAGGAAGCGTGCAGGATCACGTCAGCCAGCCCCGCCCCGGCACCACGTACAACAACTACATGCCGAACGCCAAGGGCGTCATCATCGGCGAGCAGCAGCACTTCGCCCAGAACGTCACCGAAGGCATCGACCCGACGCTGTTCGTCCAGCTTGCCGGGTACATCGGCCAGGTCAGCCCCATCCTGGGCATGCCCGATGAGGACCGCGTAGAACTGGAGCGCGTCGCCGAAGACCTCCACGCCGAGGCGACCTCGGGGAACCCTGAGCCGGGCCGCCTGCGCCAATTCGCCACCCAGCTCAGAGACAAGCTGCTGGAGGGCGCCTCGACCATGGCGGCAACGCAGGGCATCCAGATGGCTGAGCAGGCCCTCGGCGGGCTCATGCAGTAGCTCGTCCAGCAACACTACGGGCCCCGGGGTACCAGCCCCCGGGGCCGCTTGATCTTCAGCGGCTGGTGTGCGCCGGGTCGGCGGCCTGAGCTTCGGCGAATGTGCCGTAGTCGGTCGATCGGCCGAGCAGGGTGAAGTCCATATCGCCGGCAGTAAACCGGCTAGTGAAGTAGTGCCCGGTCGCGGCCTTGGGTTGGAGGCCGGTGACCGCGATCCGGCAGGCCCCTTCGTGCCGCGGGCTTCGAGGCTGGTGTTCCACGCGGGGCGTGTTGTCGTACAGGAACCCGATCTCGGCGGTTCCCGAGTTCTCGGGGGAGCCGATGGTGGCGTTGCTCGACCGCGAGGTGCTCTCCTTCGTGCGGAGCGTGGCGTGCAGGCTCCAAAAGGTCTGCTCGATGGTCATGTACGTGGTGATCGGGCCCCGGTTCCCTCCCTCCGGTATGTGGCTCTCCGGGCTCGGGACAAGCACGACCCGCCAAGTGCCCGTGACCCAGGCACGGCCGGTGAAGCGGTGGACCACGGGCCAGCGCCAGGCCCACTTGTCGAAGACGACGGTGCCGTAGCCCACGAGGGCCGGGATGTACGCGAAGAGGTACCGGAACTCGGACGGGTACAGGCCCAGGACGAGCAGGACGACGGTGTAGAGGGTGGCGGCGATGGTGGCGCCGGTGCGGATGGTGGTCGCGGTGTTCATCGTCAGCCTTCGTAGTTGAGGTAGTGCCACGCGCCCTCGACCAGCTCGCGGGCGTCCTTCTCCGTCCACTTCTGACCCTCGCCGAACACCTTCTTGATCCCGTTCGGCTCCACCATGCGCTGGGAGCTGAACCAGGCCCCCGTGAGCTGCCGGTAGACCTCCCGCAGACTCTCGCGGACCACAGCGTCCAGGCTGCCGTCGAGACCCAAGACGTCGTCCGGGACGTTGTAGATCAGGCACTCGGAGAAGTACGACGGCAGGGCCGTGATCACGCCGTCGGAGGCGAGGGCGTTTTCCACGTTCTTCAGCACCCGCACCACGAACTTGTACCGGTACTTGGTGGCGCTGTTTTTCGCCTTGCCGTTGGCCAGCTGGAGCTCGGGCCAGTTGATGACACGCTTCCCGTTGCGCCCGTAGACGACGCTGCCCACGTACTCGCCGCCGGGCACCGTGCTGTCGTAGGCCACCCACTTGAAGCACGGCACCACGTCGATGCTGGGACGGCTGCCCACAACCTCCGGAACGTGCAAGGCGAGGTTATGGTCCGTGTCCACCGAGCCGAACTGGTTAGTGAGCGCGTCCTCGACCTCCCGGCGGAGCCTCTGCCGGGTCCACGGCCCCGCGTAACTGGCCTGCTGCCCAAACCACCAAGCCGCCAGCCCCTCCGTATGGAAGGGGTCGTTCAGTTTCACCATGATGTCGACATCGCTGTCACCGCGAACGTTGGTGTTGTTGGGGTACGAGCCCTTCGACGCCACCGTGATGTCGAGCCCCTGGAACGGCTCGTGTCGGAGCACCGCCTGTTTCACCATGCGCTCGGCGCGCTCCAGCCGGAGCTGTTCGGAAGCCCCCGGGGGGTTCTTCCATTTGTTGATCAAAGCGATCCGCTGTTCATACGTCAGCTGTCGTGCCATGAACGCCTCCAGGCTCCGGCGCGCCTGCGCCGGCCAACAGCGTACGAGCGGGCACCGACAGCGGCACACCTATGAATCCACATGGCCGCCCAAGTCAGAGGCGACCAGGGCGGGGCTTGCCACCACGGCGTAGACAGGGGGAGTGGCTCGGCATCCCAGGGCGCAGTGCCCCGACCAGGGTCAGCGAAAGGCCCCGGGCCGCCCAGCGCGCCCGGGGTTCCGCCTGCCAACGTCGCAGCGTCACCAGTCATCGGCGTTGACCACCCACGCGGCCGGCCCTCGCTATAGCGGCCCCAGTGCGGTTCCTCCATCGAGGTCGCGTGATCGTCGGACAGGACGCAGATCCGCCCCCAGCGGCCGGTGCTTGCCGGGACAGATCCCGGTGAGCCGGGCCGCGTCGCCGTCGCGCACGGCCTGGTCGTGGCGGTCCTGGAACGGCTGGAGCTGGGCGCACAGCTCCATGCCGAGCTCCGTCTCCGCCGCCTCGCCCCTCGCCCTCGCCTCCTGCCCCCGGGATCGGACAGCACGAACGAGACGACGTCCTGCGCCTCCGCGCGGTCACCAGTCACGGTCCTGCTGCTCTCCTTCGGAAGGGGCACCAGCGGGTCCGCCGCGGCGGACTGGTCCTCAGCCATGAGCCGGTAGTGGAGGATCTCCCCACCGATCAAAAGGACTTGCCCTGCGGCTCCGTCACGAGGCGCTCCCAGCCGACAGCTGAAGTGGTGGAGCTCTGCCAGCGTGCGACGGCGCCCCAGGGCAACAGCAGCCTCGCCGAGCTCCTCCAGCCCCGCTGCGCCTCTTGCCCCGCCCCGCCGCCACTCCCCTGAGTAGCCGGTCGTGAGCGACGGAGGACGGCCCCGGAACCTGCGGTGCCCTCTTGGCGAGACAGTCCCGCTGGGGGGGAATCTGGGGGGGGATGAGGCCTCGTTGGGGAGCGGGTTGGGGGGAACCGGCTGCACAAACGCGGAGCAGGGTGAAAGACTCTGAAAGGTCGATTGCTGCAGGTCAGACCGCCCGCACTACCGATTCCCGCAGGTCAGACGTGTGAGGCCGACGACTTCAAAAAGATCTCCTCGTGGGCGGCCATCCTCTTCGCGCCCACCCTGGTCGGCACGATCTACGGCATGAACTTCGACGCGATGCCGGAACTGGACTGGGCCTTCGGCTATCCGTTCGCGATCCTGCTGATGGCGGTGGTGTGCACGACCCTGTACTTCGTCTTCAAGCGGCGGGACTGGCTCTAGCCGGAGCCCGGGGCGTTGATCGACCTCACAGACGTGCGCCCTCGGGGGTGCCCCTGAGGGCGCAGTCGGCCGTCGGTCGTATGAAGCACCAGGTCATGCCCATGAGCGGGCCCCGGAACTGGTGGGACATCCACTGAACATCCCCAGCGCGGCGGTGTTGACTGCAATCGACTCCCCCCACACCCCACCGCAGGTCGGCTCCTCCTGTCGACGTGCACCGACATCGCCAAGGGGCAGGTACGTTGAAGACTTCCACACCACGCGGAGCCGGGCTCGCGCTCGGCTCGGCGGCCGCGCTCGTGGCCGGGCTGTGTCTGGCGCCGGCCGCCCAGGCCGCACCGGATCCCCGCGTCTCCTTCGGCGGGGCGACCGCTGTCCCGCTGCCCGCGGGCTCCGGGAAGGGCACCGCGCCGGCGCTGGGCGACCTGAACGGCGACAGCAAGGCCGACCTCGTCACCCCGGTCCGGGGATCGAACACCCTGGTGGCCGCGCTCGGCGACGGCAAGGGCGGCTTCGGCCCCGGTGTCTCCTTCAAGCTGGACACCGGCGTCTTCCCGACGGCGGTCGCCCTCGCGGACCTCAACGGTGACGGCCGGCTGGACGCGGTCGTCGCCGCGGCCCTGACCAAGCAGCCCACGCAGCACGGCATGGAGAGCATGGGCAGCGTCGTCGAGCTGCTCGGCGACGGCAAGGGCGGCTTCGCCCCGGCCACCTCCTACTTCGCGCCGACGCTGGTCAACCCGTCGACGAACGCCATGTTCCCCGCGGACATCACGGTCGCCGACATGAACGGTGACGCCAAGCCCGACGTGCTGACCTCCAACACCAACGGCGACAACGTCTCCGTGTGGACGAACGACGGCACCGGCGCGCTCGGCACCGCGAGCAACCACTACGTCGGCGGCGGCCGGCCCGGCAGCTACTCCGCCGGGCAGCTGCGCCCCTCCGGCCTGGCAACCGCGGATGTGAACGGCGACGGCAAGCCCGATGTGGTCACCGTGAACGCGGGCACCTCCGACATCTCCGTCCTCCTCGGAGACGGCAAGGGCCGTCTCGGCCCGGCCACCCGCTTCGCCGACGGCGTCTTCCTCGGCCGAGCCATCGCCCTCGGCGACGTGAGCGGCGACGGCAAGCCGGACGTGGCCGTCGCGCACACCGACCGGACGATCACCGTCTTCCTCGGCGACGGCGCCGGATCCTTCCGCGCCCCGGTCACCTACCCGGTCGGCGGCGGCGCTCTCGAGGGCGTGGCCATCACCGACGTCGACACGGACGGCAAGCCGGACCTGGTCACCGACAACGGCCCCGACGACCAGCCCACCGTCCTGCTCGGCGACGGCACGGGCACCTTCCGCAACGCCGGCCCGCTGTACGACGTGAAGGGCGGCGGGAACGGCTCGTACGCCGTCGGCGACCTGAACGCCGACGGTCGGCCCGACCTGGTGGCCTCCTCCACCGCCGCGGGCGTCGCGGCGCAGGTGCTGCTGAACACCTCGAAGCCGCACCGCACGGCCCAGTCGATGTCGATGCAGGTCGCCAAGGCGCCCGGAGTCCTGTCGATGGAGGTCGACCTGCCGGCCGTCGACTTCGGCACCCTGACCCCCGGCACCGTCAGCAACCCGGCCGGACTCGGCACGTTCACGTACACCGACACCCTCTCCACCACCGCCCCCTGGTCGGTGACCGTCGCCACCACCGACCTGGTCAGCGGCACGGACACCATCGGATGGAGCAACCTGAGGATCACGACCGGCGGACACCTCAACGGGACCGGCGGCCAGTGGACGGGCACCGCCAAGCCCGGCCCGGGCGGACACCTCCCCAAGGGCGACAACCCGCAGCCGGGCACCAGCCTCTCCCCGGCCGTGACGATGGCCACCGGCGACGGCGGCACCCGCGGTGTCTTCACCCACAACGGGTCGACGGCGCAGTGGAACATCCCCACGGAGACGGCCCCCGGCTCGTACAGCGGCACCCTCCAGTACACGATCACCGGCTGATCCGATGAACAGCTGTCCGCGCGCCCGGGGCGGCGCCACCGCCACCCACCCGGCACGGTTCCCCGCTCTGTGGAGCCTCCTCCTCACGGGCCTCGTGCTCGCTCTGGCGCCGGGCGCGCAGGCAGCGCCGGCCCCCGTACCGTCGCCCACTCCACCGAACTCCGCCGCGGGGGCGCCGTTCGGCGTGCGGGCCGGGCTCTACGGTCTGACGACGCTGACCGGCGGACACTTCGGGTACGCGCTGAAGGCCGGCGCCCGGATCGAGGACTCCGCGGTCATCCACAACGCGAGCGACGAGGCCCGGACCTTCCACGTCTACGGCGCCGACGTCGCCCACGCGGCCGGCGGCGGCCTGGCCCCCGCGCAGGAGGGCCAGAGGATGGGCGCGGTCGGGGCCTGGCTGAAGCTGGACTCCGAGGCCACCGTCACCGTGCGGCCGAAGGGCAGCGCCACGGTCCGCTTCTCCCTCGCGGTCCCCGCCGGCACCCCGCCGGGCAGCTATCTCGGCAGCCTGGTCACCGCGCTGCGCACCCCCGCGGTCAGTGGCGGGGTGAACACCGAGACCCGTATCGCCCGGCTCGTCGAACTCACCGTCCCCGGCACGGCCGACCTCCAGGTCTCCCTCACGGAACTGGAACACCGGTCGGCGGGCGGCGGCGAGGAGTTCACCGTGACCGTACGCAACACGGGCAACGTCCTCTACACCTTCGCCGGAACGCTGAACATCACCGGCGGCGGCTCCGCGCGTACCGTCCCGCTCTCCCCCACGGGGATCTACGTGATCCCCGGCGGCAGCGCCACCCTCACCGGCCGAATGGCCGACCTCCCCGCGCTCGGCCGTCGCACGGTCACCGCCTCGGTGACCGCCACGGTTCCCGGCGGGGCGGCGAAGACCGTGGACAGCAACACGGTCCGGCTGTCCTACTTCCCCTGGCTCATCGCCGCCCTCATCGTCGGCGGCTTCCTCGCCCTGGTCCTTCTCCTCGTCGTCACGCGCAGGCGACGGCGCGCCTGGCTGCAACGGCGCGCGGAGGAACGCACCGCGCTGCGCGCACTGCGGCGGCGACTCCGTGCGGGAAACCCGCCCGCCGACGCGCCTCAAGAGGCGCAGGCAGGCGGCGCCGAACGTCCGTAGCCGGGCAACGGCCGTGGCGGGGACGGCCGGGCCCTCGGTGTCCGACGCGTGGATCCGTCGGGCCGGGCCTACGACGGTCCGCACGGAACCGCTCGATCTCGTCCGGCCCCGCCGCTTCCCTCTCCGGTCAGCCCGTCACTCGTATCGGTACTTCAGCGAATCCGCCTCCGTCCGCTCGATGTCGGCGATCGTCAGCTCCGGCATCCGCAGCTGGGCCAGCGTCACCTCGGCCGACGTCGGCTGGGCGTCCGCCGGCAGCCACTGCTCCGGCTTCCAGGCCCCGCTACGCAGAAGCGACTTGGGGCAGTGCGGGTACACCTCCTCGATCCCCACCACCAGCGCACTGGCCGGCGGCTTGCCCACCGCGGTCAACTGCGCGAGCAGCTCGGGACGGGTGGAGACACAGGCCCGGCCGTTCACCCGGAGCGTCGTGGTGCGCCCCGGGATGACGAACAGCAGCCCGGCCCGTCCCGTGGCGATGACGTTCTGCAGGGTGTCCAGGCGCTTGTTGCCCGTCGCGTCCGGTATCGCCACCGTCCGCGCGTCCAGCACGGCGACGAACCCGGCGGGACCCCCGCGCGGGGAGACGTCGCAGTTTCCCTCGGCGTCCGCGCTGGCGACCAGGACCAACGAGGAGCATCCGATCAACCGGCGTGTCTCCGCGGTGAGTTCGGTCATCTGTTTCCGCAGGGCCGCGTCCTTGGGCAGCTCGTAGACCTGACGCAAGGCCTGCCGGTCGGGCACGGCGTCACGGAGGAGCGAGTCGAAGGCACTGCCGGCAAGGCCGGTAAGGGGTGTCGTCATGTCCCGAACCTAGTAGGCCGATGCGCGGTGGTTCTTCGGGAGGGGCCGAGGACGACCCACATGAGCTGCCCGAAGGGGCGTACGCCGCCGGGAGGTCCGGGACCGTGTCGGACCGTCCCTCCGCTCCCGCGCGCTTGATGGCCGCCGCTCAGTGGTCCCGCCGGTCAGTGGTCGTACGCGTCGAGGTGCCGGCGGAGCAGGTCACACATGTCTTCGCGGCCCCCTTCGGTCGGCAGCGGTGCGGGGGTGTCCTCGCCGTTCGCCATGGCGAGGCTGCTGGCGAAGCCCACGAGGTTCGGCGCGGGGGCGAAGGAGTCGCGCAGCCAGACGGCGAAGATGCCCGCTTCGTCCGCCGTCACATCGGTGAGGGTGATGTAGGCGTAGTCGGGCTCGCTGATGGCCGCGGTGCCGTCCACCCACATGTCCGGCGCCGGCTCGATCTCGAAGTCCAGCACGGTCATCTCGTGGACGCCGGACCTCCGGTGCGCGACGGTGGTGCCGGGGAACGCCTCCCGCAGCGCCCGCTCCAGGGAGTCCAGCGTGGCGTGCCAGGCTCCGCCGTCCCCCTCGGGAGGGTAGAAGGCGAAGTTCGTCCGGATGCTTCGTTCCGCAGCCATGGTCTTCCTGCTCCTCACGCGAATCCCGTCCCCGGCTCTGTCCCTGTCCCGGCCCCCGATCACGATCCCGACTCCGTCCTCGACCCCGTCCAGGCCAGCGGCGGATCGAACAGCGCGAGTTCGGTCCGGGTCGGTGCCTCGAAGGCGGCCAGGGACGCTGTGAGCAGTTCGGCGGTCAGCACCACCGAGCCGGGTTCCTGGTTCCGGAGGGCGATGCGTCGTTCCAGTTCACCCATCGGCACGGTGAGATAGCGCAGTTCGACATCCGCACCGAGCGCGCGGGCGCGGAGCCGCTTCTCATCGCGTTCCGTGCGCTGCCAGAACCCGTTCTCCAGGATCACCACCGCTCCGGAGGCCAGCAGGTCCTGGGCGTGCCGCCACAGGCGCCGCTCGACGCGGTCCCGCGCCTCCCCGTCGAAGAGGTCGAGGCCGAGCTCGGTGAGCCACTCGTCCGGGCACAGGCGCACAGCGGCCAGCTCGCGCTCCAGTCTCCTGGCCGCGGTGGTCTTCCCGGCTCCGGGCAGGCCGCACAGGAGCACGAGTCTCGGCCGGCGGTCGCCCATGATCGCCTCTCCCTCGTCGAGTACGCAGGGAGATCATCGCTCCTGTCGCAGCCAGGAGGAAGCGAGTTCCGCGACCCGTCGCGGGCCGGCGTCCCGGCGCTGCGACGCCGCCGAGCGGCCGGCCGGTTCACGGGCGGACTCACGCGCGGTTCGAGCCGTCGCCGGTCTTCGGCTCGGTGCGGCCGAAGGCGAGGTCGAAGATCCGTCGCCATCTCACCGGGGGCGTGGGGACGGCGACACCCGGACGGTCGCGCGGCACCAGGACCCGAAGGGCGCCCGCGCGCAGCGTGCACACCACCGGGGTGGGCATCCGCAGGGCCTCGCCGTCGACTGCCACGGCGATCTCGTCCACCGCCCCGGAGGTCACCTCGACGCGCTGCGCGGTCAGGACGGTGAGACCCGAGGACTGCGAGCCCCGCAGCGCCAGGTCGGCGGCCTGCGCCGCGTCCTCCACCCGGATGCCGAGCACGCCCAGCTCGCCGTCGTCCAGCCGGGGACGACGGCCGCCGCCGCTCAGCTCGTCCGGCGAGACGTACGGGTTGTTGCTGACCAGCAGGGCCTGCTGGTCGGAGAGCGTGGTGCCGTCGACCCGCGCGTCCAACCGCCGTACCCCCTCACCGACCAACAGGTCCGGCATGAGGTTCAGTGCCGTGCCCGCCTTGTCGTCGCGGTACTCCGGCCGCTGCACGACATCGGCGTACACCCCGAAGGACACCGTGTTGACGAACGCCCGGCCCGAGACGTCGCCCAGGTCGATCCGGAGCTCCTCTCCGTCGGCCAGCGCGTCGAGGCAGCGGGACGGGTCGGAGCGGTCGAGGCCCAGGTCCATGGCGAAGTGGTTGCGGGTGCCGGCGGACACCACGAGGAACGGCAGGTCGTGCTCGGCGGCGACCGCGGCCACCAGGGCCTGCGTGCCGTCGCCGCCCGCGACGCCCAGCAGGTCCGCCCCCTCGGCGACGGCCCCGCGGGCCAGTTCGGCGACGTCGGCCGGGGCCGACGGATCGAGCAGGATCACCCGGGCGCCCAGCTCCTCCGCCCGCTCGACCAGACCGAAGCGGCCGACCTTCCCGCCGCCCGACTTCGGGTTCATGATCAGGACCGGCCTGCTCGGCCGGGGCGCGGAGACCGCCGGCGCCGACCGTCTCGGGCGCGAGGTGCGCAGCGCCGCCCGGGCGAAGGCGAGCGTCGCGCCCCAGCACAGGAGCAGGACCAGCGCCGTCAGCCACAGGCCGTCGCGTGCGAACAGCACCAGGACGGCGACGGGTGCCGCGACCGCGAGCACCGCGCCGAGCAGCCGCACCGCACCGCGGTGCGCCACGAACCACCACAGGCCGGCGGCGCAGAGGACGAGTCCGAGGAACCCCGCCAGGACGACCTTGATCCCGCCCTTTCCCACCGCGAGCACGAGCACGACCACCGAACCGGTCGCCGCGAGCACGGCGAGACGCGCGAGCAGCCGCGCCGCGCCACTCCTGGCGGGCTCCTCCACACGCGTCCCGCCCATGGTGTCCTCTCCCTGCCCTGTACGGCTCCACGCCCTGGCCCGAGGCACCAGCCTGCCCACTCCCGGACCGGTGGGCATCCCGGCGGGACCGGGAGGATGAAGAGGACGACCCGCGCGCCGCGCCCGGCCGCGGACGCGCCCGCCCGGTGGTGCCGGGCACCGGGGCACCCGGCACCACCGGGAGGTCGAGGCCGTCCGGGCCGGGCGGACCTCAGATGACGCCCTGTGCCGCCATCGCCTCGGCGACCCTCAGGAACCCGGCCGCGTTGGCGCCCAGCACGTAGTCGTCGGAGGTGCCGCCGTACGCCTCGGCCGTCGTACGGCACTGGGTGTGGACGTCTCGCATGACCTCGGCGAGCCGGGACTCGGTCTGCTCGAAGGACCAGGTGTCGCGGGAGGCGTTCTGCTGCATCTCCAGCGCCGACGTGGCCACGCCACCCGCGTTCGCGGCCTTTCCGGGGCCGAAGAGGACCCCGGCCTCGCGGAACACCGCCACCGCCTCCGGCGTGCACGGCATGTTCGCGCCCTCGGCCACGGCCCGCACCCCGTTCTTGACCAGGGCCACGGCGTCGTCGCGGCCCAGCTCGTTCTGGGTCGCGCACGGCAGGGCGATGTCGCACGGGATGTCGAACACCCGGCCGCGGGCGGAGAACCGCGCGGCCGGCTTGGCCTCCACGTAGTCGGAGATCCGGGCGCGCCGGACCTCCTTGAGGTCCTTCAGCAGTTCCAGGTCGATGCCGTCCTCGTCGACGAGGTACCCGGAGGAGTCGCTGCAGGCCACCACGCGGCCGCCCAGGGCATGGACCTTCTCCACCGCGTACAGGGCCACGTTCCCGGATCCCGACACCACCACGCGCCGCCCGTCGAAGTCCTCGCCGCGCGTGGCGAGCATCTCCTGCGTGAAGTACACGGCTCCGTACCCCGTGGCCTCGGTTCGGGCGTGGGAGCCGCCCCAGCCGACCGGCTTGCCGGTGAGGACGCCGGACTCGTAGCGGTTGGTGATCCGCTTGTACTGCCCGAAGAGGTAGCCGATCTCGCGCCCGCCCACACCGATGTCACCGGCGGGCACGTCGGTGTGCTCCCCCAGGTGACGGTAGAGCTCGGTCATGAAGGACTGGCAGAACCGCATGACCTCGCCGTCCGAACGGCCCTTGGGGTCGAAGTCGGCGCCGCCCTTGCCGCCGCCGATGGCCATCCCGGTCAGCGCGTTCTTGAAGATCTGCTCGAACCCGAGGAACTTGACGATCCCGAGGTTGACGCTGGGGTGGAACCGCAGCCCTCCCTTGTACGGCCCGAGGGCGCTGCTGAACTCCACCCGGAAACCGCGGTTGACGCGGACGGCGCCCCGGTCGTCGACCCACGGCACCCGGAAGATCAGCTGCCGCTCCGGCTCGACCAGCCTCTCGACGATCCCGGTCTCGATGTACTCGGGGTGCCGTTCGAGCGCGGGGGTGAGGGACTCCAGCACCTCGGCCGCCGCCTGGTGGAACTCGGCCTCCCCGGGGTTGCGCCGACGGACCTCCGTGTACACGGCCTCGATGTGTTCGCTCACGTTCACCGCTGTGTCCCGCTTTCCTCGGCTCCGGATCCGCACGGTCCGGAGATCTTCGCTCCGGATCCGCACGGTCCGGAGGTCTTCGCCCCGGACCCACGGGGCCCGGAGAGGCGCGCCCCGGACCTGATCGGCCCGGACGCCGTCGCTCCGGACGTCCTCGGTCGGGAGCTCCTCGTGCTGAGCCGATCAGACAACCGGCCGACCCGTCCAGACCGCGTCCAACGGGTGGGCGTCGAGAACGGGTGCGGGAGGGAACCGGGACCCCGTCCGGCGGACGGCGCCGAGGTCCTCGCGGGGCTCGGCGCCGGCGAGTCGGCCGACGGGCGGCGTGCCGAGGTACGGGGTCCGGGCGAAGCCGTGTCCGTGGCGGGCGATCGCGTGGAAGACGTTCTTCGCGGCCGCTCCGACGACCGGCCGGCGGCCACGACGGCGCCGGCACGACCCGGGAGTCCGGGATACGTGAGGTGAGGGCGGAGGGCGTCCTCCCCCATGCCCGTGCCGCTCGGCGCGCCGGACCGACGGCGGTCACCGTCACGGGCGGTCCGCCGGCCCCGCTTCCTCGTCGGCGGCGTAGGGGTGGACGTACCGGTCGGCGTCGAACGGGGTGAACCACGTGTCGAAGGCAGGCGGCGTGGTGCCCGTGCCGTCCGGCCCGGGGGCCTCGTCGACGCCGTCCTCCGGGTCGTAGAGCCACACGACGTCCATGTCCTCGTGGACGCCGCCGGCGAAGCACGCCAGCGCCTCGGCGGCGCCGCTGTCGAGGAGCCCGTACAGCTCCAGGGTGGCGTGCGCCTCTTCCAGGAGGTGCTTCAGGACGAGCTCCTCCGCGAGGCAGCCCAGCCGCTGGAAGCTGCCGTCGGTGAAGCGGGTGGTGAGGGCGATGGCGGTCGTCAGGAAGCGGCGCGCGAAGAGCACGTCGTACCGGAGGGCGTAACGCGGCGGCAGGTCGCCCAGGTGCCAGAGCTCGTCACCGCACTCGGCGACGTTCGTCTCCTCCTCGGCGAGGGTCTGGACGTCGTCGTACAGCTCGTCGATGAGCAGCTCCGAGGCGTACACCAGGGCTCCGGCGGCCAGTTCGGCGGCCTCGGCGGCGATGGCACCGCCACCGCCGACGGCACCGGCGGCGCCACCGGCGTCGGCGGCGCCACCGGCCGCCGCACCGGCCGCTGAGAGGCCGGGGACGGCTGAGAGGCCGGGGGCGGCGAAGGGGGCGGGGATCGCCCCGTCCCCCTCTCGTTCCTCCGGGTCGACGCCGCCGAAGGACGAGAGCGCGAAGGAGGTCAGGCGCGGGGCAAGCGCCCGGATCCTGGCCTCGTGGTCGACGGGGCCCTCATGGCCGCCGCTCTCCGCCGTGCTCCCCGGGGTGTCGGCACCCGCCGTGTGCTGGGCGCGGCGGGCCTGAAGGTCGCTGGACGGTACGTCAGGGCCGTCGGCGGCTTCCAGACGCTCGCGGGTCAGGTCGATGTGGAGCTTGACCTCGCTGCTCTCCACCACCCAGTCGGCCAGCAGCTCCGAGTGCTCCAGGACGTCCTCCGCGACGGAGCCCACGGCGTCCTCGGCGATCTCCAGGGAGGGCGCGTGGACGAACACCTTCAGGATCGCCCCGCCAGGATGGACGGCGACGATCGTCTCCAGGACGTCGACCTCGGTTCCCTCCGGCCCTTCGATCGCCGCCACGGTGTCGAACCCGCGTTCCAGGAGCGCGGACGCGCCGACCTGTCGCAGCGCGTCCAGCTCATCGGCGCCCACAGGGAGGCGTGTCTCCACGGTCACGACGTAGCTCACGACGGCAAGCGTGCCAGGGCGGGCCGCTCTCCGGGGCCGATCCGGTGAGAACGAGGTCCCTCGGCGCGCGGGCCGCCCCCGGGGCGGACGGGAAGGGCGGGTGGCGCGGCGTCCGCCGCACCACCCGCCCGTTCACCGGAGGTGGGTGATCAGTTCGCGTTCACGAGCTCGTGCGCGGGAACGGTCACGGTCCGGGCACCCTTCGTCCCGCCGAGGACGACCTTCCGCAGGGCGCTGTTGTTGTCGAGGTTGGTCTCCTTCAGCCGCTTGGCCGGGTTGGCCAGCACCTGGATGTAGTACGTGCCGTTGGGGATGTCGGTAATGTCGAACGACTGGCCCGGCAGGTCCTGGGTGTAGGTGTCACCGGAGCCGACGTCCAGCACCTCGCGGACGGAGATGGAGTTCTCCTGGCCGCAGGCGGTGGCGAGGTCGGTGTTGAAGGGATGCCAGTTGGCGTTCTTCACCGTGTAGTCGACGGCGTCGGTGTTGGCCAGGCAGAACGCCTCCTTGCCGCTGCGCACCGCTTCCTTCTGGTCGGCCTTCAGGAGCCGGTAGCTGGCGAAGTCGGTGAAGTGCCAGTGCACGTGGCCCGGGCGCGGGTCCCACTCCATGGTGCCGGTCGGGGTGTAGCCGACCTGCTTGCCGTTGGCGTCGTAGAAGTACTGGTAGGCGTCCATCTTGGCCTTGCCGGGCGAACGGAAGCCGTCCACCACGAGCTGGGCCGGACCGGCGTTCCAGACGTTCGCGCTGAACGCCAGGTAGTCCTTGCCGGGGACGTTCTGGCCACCGTCGCTGATGGTGATGCCGTAGGCAGGCAGCGACCGCAGGTCGGGCTTGGGAACGTTCGGCACGGAGGCCTTGCCGGTGGGCCGCTTGGCCAGCGGCGTGAGGGCGGGCGCCTGGCGCGAGCCGTCGGTCTGCCCGGTGGTGTCCGCGGCCTGCATGTCGGCGCGCGCGGCCTGCTGCTTCTTCAGCGCCCACGGCAGGGCGGGCGGCGCGGCCTTCAGCGGGCCGTGACCCACGTTGTACGAGGGGCCCGCGCCGCTCGTCTCCGGTGCGCCGGCCTGGGCGGGCTTCGGGGCGTGCGCCGCGCCGTGGCCGGCGTGGGCGGACGGGGCCTGGTGGGCGGCGCCGTGCCCGGCGTGCTCCCCCGCGGCGGAGGAACGGGCGCCCGCGACACCGGGGCCCTCCTCCCAGCTGCGCTCCTGGACGGTGACCTTGACCGTCGCGGGCTTGTCGGCGATGCCGAAGAGGTCGCGGTACTTCTTCGCGACCCCGATCTTCGCCGTGTACGCGCCGGCGGCGAGCTTCACCGGCTGGGTGTAGGAACCGCCGTACGTGTTGGCGGCCCACCCCTTCTCGACGCCCCACACCGAACCGAGCGTGAAGGGGTTCGTGGGGCAGCTCTCCGGATACTTCGAGGTGGAGGGCGCGTCGGGCCGGACCCGGCCGCTGGCGTTGTTCGGGCAGAAGCTCTCCGTCCGGCTGACGACCTTCTTGCCGTTCTTGTCGGTGACGGTGATCTCCGCGAAGCCGGGCAGGCCGGAGAAGTCCTTCACCGTGCCCGCGGGCAGGGTCTTGGCCTTCGCCTTCCCGCCCTCGAACACGGTCTGGGTGATGGTCACCGGGTCCTTGTAGGACTTCCGGGTCACCTTGAACTCCAGCGGGGTTCCCTCCGCGGTCAGGTAGGTGCCCAGGTCGAGGTAGACGCCCGGGTCCTCCTTCCACGAGGTGAGCGTGACCGAGCCGGTCGCCGCGATGAGACTCAGCTTGGGGCCCGGCGCGGCCTTCGCCTGGTCCGGCGTGGCGGCCATGAAGCCGACCGTCACGGCCATGGCGGCGACGGCCGTGGTACCGGCGAGCAGCGGACGCCGCAGCCGGTTGGTGCGCGTAGTGGTCATCGTTCCCTCGTCCTCCGGATGCTGTGAGACGGAGCAGGCAGCGGCCCACCCGGCCGACGGGACGGAACAGCGGCCCGGCCGGCGCGGTGAGAGGCACTCGCTGCGCCCGTGCGGTGAGAGGAGGGGACCGGATGCCCGGTTGTCCGGAGGTTCGAAATCGTCGGGATGTTGGCCGGATAGCGCCCCTGTGAGGGAAACCGGTTGGGCCCGGAGGGTGACGGACGCGGCCGGGGAATCGGTGGCGCGTTCGACGGCGGACGCGGGTCCGGACGAGGGGGGCGGACGCCGGACCGGCCGCGTTCGCGGACGCCGATCCGGCTGCGACGGCGGCGGTGGCGCCTGCAGATTCGGTTTCGCCGAAGGCTCCGGCTCCGTCTCCGTCTTCGGCCTCAGCCCCGTGCGCCCGGCTCCGCCGCCGCCTCCGCCCCGCCGCGCAGACGGTTCAGTGTCGTCTCCAGGTCCGGGCCGGTCGCGGCGCCTCGGTTGTACGGGAGACGGCCCAGGACCAGCGCCATGCCGCACGTGTTGGTGAGCGCCGAGAAGACGAGTCCGCCCGCGACGCCCGCCGACAGGAGCTGCCAGGCCGGGTGCAGGAGAAGGCCGAGCGCCAGGCCGATCAGGACCAGTGCACCGGCCGCGAGGCGGACCTGGCGCTCCATCGCCCAGACGGCCTTCGGCGGGGCGCCCTCGGGACGGTCGAGGGCGTGGCCGCCGGAGGCCCAGGCGCTGGTGCCGCCGGTGAGGTTGAGAGCGGTCACGCCGTGTGCGGCGAGCTGCGCGCGGGCGCTCTCGGACCGGCCGCCTCCCTGGCACACGAGCAGCAGTTCGCCCCGGCCCGCGGCTTCCCTGAGCGCGGGCACGGCGTGGCCGAGCCGGTCGAGCGGGACGTTGAGCGCGCCCGGCAGGTGCCCGGAGGCGTACTCGGCGGGGGTGCGGACGTCGACGACGGTCAGCTCGTGCAGGCGGGTGCGGGCCTGGTCGGCGTCGAGGTCTGGGGAGGTGTGCATCGCGGCTGCCATCCTTGGTGATCCACGGCGGTGCGTGGTGGCTCTTCGGTCGTGGACAGAACCCCGTGCCGCCCACGCTAACCGGCCCGCGGCCTCCGGACGTGGCCTCGGGCCGACCGCACACATGACTGCAACAATCGCGCCCCGGCGGCCCGGGTGGCGCCGAACGAGTGGACTCGCCGGGAGGCGGAGCGGGGAGCGCGGGGGCCCGGTGGGAGGTCGGTGGTGATGTTGCCGTCCCTGACCATGACCTGGAAGAGGCGTCCCGCCATGCGACGTACCCCCCCTCGCCGACTCATCGCCGCGACGCTGCTCGTGGCGTCCGTGCTGGCGCCGCTGGCGACGACGCCCGCCACGCCCGTCCACGCCGCACCCGTCACCGCGGGCGCGGGGCAGCTCGGGCCACTCGGATCACTCGGGTCACTCGGGTCACTCGGGCAGGAGGACTGCCCGGAGGGCGGGCTCGGGCCCGAGCTGACCGCCCGTCTGGACGAGACGATCGAGGAGGTCCGCGAGCAGGCCGGTGTCCCCGGTGTCGTCGTCGGACTGTGGATGCCGGGCAAGGGCGGTTACGTCCGCGCCACCGGGGTCGCCGACACCGTCACCCGAAGGCCGATGGAGAAGGACGGCTTCGTCCGCATCGGCAGCGAGACCAAGACCTTCACGGTCACCGCGCTGCTCCAGCTCGTCGACGAGGGGCGGATCGGTCTCGACGACCCGATCTCCACGTACGTGCGCGGCGTGCCGAAGGGCGACCGGATCACGCTGCGGCAGCTCGCCGGGATGCGCAGCGGCCTCTTCCCGTACACGTCCGACCCGGACTTCATCCACGACCTGCTGAGCGACCCGCAGCGCTCCTTCACACCGCGGGAGGTGCTCGCGTACGGCTTCAAGCACAAGAACACCTTCGCGCCGGGCGCGCGGTTCGAGTACTCCAACACCAATCTCGTCCTGCTCGGCCTCGTGATCGAGAAGGTCACCGGACAGCGGGCCGCCGACGTCGTCCACCGGCGGATCCTCCGTCCGGCGGACCTGCGCCACACGCTGTTCCCGACGGGCTCCGAGTTCCCCGAGCCGCACCCGCGCGGCTACACCGACCAGACGCTGAGCGGCGCGGTCGCGGACGCCACGGACTGGAACCCCAGTTGGGCCTGGACGGCCGGGGCGATGATCTCCGACCTGCACGACCTGCGCCGCTGGGCCAGGATCGTCGCCACCGGTGAGCTGCTCAGCCCCGGGACCCAGGCCCAGCGTCTGAAGACGCTGCCGACCGGCATCCCGGGCACCACCTACGGCCTGGGCATCCTGGAGACGAACGGCTGGATCGGGCACAACGGCTCCATCCCCGGCTACGAGACGGTGACGGTCTACCTGCCCTCGCAGAAGGCCACCCTGGTCCTGATGATCAACACGGACTCCCAGGTCCAGGGCCAGGAGCCGTCCACCCTGCTCGCCCGGGCGATCACCGAGATCGTCACTCCGGACAACGTCTACGCGGGTGCCATCACCCCGCGCTAGTCGCACGGCGCGGTGCTGCGGGGGGGAGGTCGGGGTGTGGGAGGGAGTACTCACCTCTCGCCACTCTCAAGGTATAGCGCACAGGGGGGCTTGCGGCAAGGCCCCCTCGGTACCGCAGAATCACCCATCTCAGCCAGCTCGGACCTGCAGAAATGGGATTCATCAAGTGCGTGTGCTCTCGTCGGTGGACCAGTCGTCCGGCACCGGTGCGTTCGACCTTCCCGACCGTCTCTCCCCCAAGGCCGACCCCGCGCTGATCGCGGGCGACGAGCGGCACTTCGCGGACATCGCGGAGAGCCTCGCGCAGACGATCGCCGAACTGTCCGACCGCCTCGACGCCACGCGCAGGGCACCGGGAGGCGTCGGCCGGGAGGCGATGGACCGGGACGCGGAGATCCACCGGCTGACCGGCCGCCTGCGCACCCTGCGCCGCTTCGGTCTGGATCTCTGCCTCGGCCGGATCGTCGGCGCGGACGGCGCCGAGCCCGTGTACATCGGGCGCCTCGGTCTCACCGACAGCACGGGGCGGCGGCTGCTCGTCGACTGGCGCTCCCCCGCCGCCGAGCCGTTCTTCGGGGCGACGCACGCCGACCCGATGGGTCTGGCGAGCCGCCGCAGGTACCGCTGGACCGGCGGCCGGATCAGCGACTACTGGGACGAGGTCTTCACCGCCGACGGTCTGGAACGGCACGCGGCGCTCGACGACCAGTCCGCGTTCATCGCCAGTCTGGGCGGCAGCCGGTCGCCGCGCATGCGGGACGTCCTCGCCACGATCCAGGCCGACCAGGACGCGATCATCCGGGCGGGCTCCCGGGGCACGCTCGTCGTCGACGGCGGGCCCGGTACGGGAAAGACCGTCGTCGCGCTGCACCGCTCCGCGCACCTGCTCTACGCGGACCCGCGCCTCGGTCACCGCCGGGGCGGCGTCCTCTTCGTCGGTCCGCACCAGCCCTACCTGGCGTACGTCTCCGACGTCCTGCCCAGCCTCGGCGAGGAGGGCGTGCAGACCTGCACCGTGCGGGACCTCGTCGCCGAGGGGCCCAGGGCCTCGGCCGAGCGGGACCCGGCCGTGGCGGCGCTGAAGTCGTCGGCGGACATGGTGCGGGCGATCGAGACGGCCGTCAGGTTCTACGAGGAGCCGCCCACCCGGGGCATGACGGTCTCGACCGACTGGGCCGACATCCGGCTGACCGCCGACGACTGGGCCGAGGCGTTCGACGCGCCGGAGGCCGGTACGCCGCACAACGAGGCGCGGGAGCAGATCTGGGACGAGCTGGTCGCGATCCTGAGCGGCAAGCTCGACGACGAGGTCCCGGCCGAGGAGTTCCGCAGGGCGCTGCGGCAGGACGAGGAGCTGGCCGGGGCGCTGCACGGCGCGTGGCCGATGATCGAGGCGGCCGACCTCGTCGGGGACCTGTGGTCGGTCCCCGCGTACCTGCGCAAGTGCGCCCCGTGGCTGAGCCGCGAGGAGGCCGGCTCGCTCCGGCGCGAGGACGCGCAGGCCTGGACGGTCTCCGACCTGCCGCTCCTGGACGCGGCCCGGCACCGGCTCGGCGACCCCGAGGCGGCGCGGCGCAGGCGTCGGCACGAGGCCGTCCTCGCGGCGGAGCGGCGGCGGATGGCCGATGTCATCGACGACGTGCTCGCGGCCGATGTGGACGGTGAGGGCGCGGTGACGATGCTGCGCGGGCAGGACCTCAAGGAGAGCCTGGTCGACACGGCCGTCCTGCCGGGCGCCGAGCCGGACCTGCTCGCCGGCCCGTTCGCGCACATCGTCGTGGACGAGGCGCAGGAACTCACCGACGCGGAGTGGCAGATGCTGCTGCTGCGCTGTCCGTCCCGGAGCTTCACCGTCGTCGGCGACCGGGCCCAGGCCAGGGACGGGTTCACGGAGTCCTGGCAGGACCGGCTGGAACGCGTCGGGCTCGACCGGATCACCGTGGCCTCCTTGGGCATCAACTACCGGACGCCGGAGGAGGTCATGGCGGAGGCCGAGCCGGCCATCCGGGCGGCGCTCCCGGACGCGAACGTGCCGACGTCGGTCCGCGCCGGCGGCGTCCCGGTCGTCCACGGTCCGGTGGCGGAGCTGGACTCGGTCCTCGACGCGTGGCTCGCCGCCCACGACGACGGGGTGGCCTGTGTGATCGGGGCCCCGGGCTTCCGGCCGACGGACCGGGTGCGGTCGCTGACCCCGTCCCTGGCGAAGGGCCTCGAGTTCGACCTGGTCGTCCTCGTGGACCCGGAGAGGTTCGGCGGAGGCATCGCGGGTGCGGTCGACCGGTATGTCGCGATGACCCGTGCGACCAGGCAACTCGTCGTCCTGACGAGCTCCTGACCCCGGACGGGGAGCCCCGTGGGGCGAACCGGTGTCGTGTGGGCGCGCCACGGCCGTTCCTGCGATGACATGACGTATCGATAGGTTCATGACTCAGACATGCGAGCCAGCCACCACACCCGTTCTCGGCGACCAGGTCGTTCCCGGTGGGGAGTGCCCCGAGGTCGCGTCGCTTGTCGCGCCGTACCTGCGCATCATCCGCTCCGCGTTGCCCCCCGCCGAGGCGGAACGATTCTTCGCTGAGGCCCTGGACGCGCACGAGGAGGAGCGCCGCCGGGACGGGGCGCTCCAGCTCGGGTTCAGCGCGTACCTCTGGGACGGTCTCGGGGACGGCTGGGGCGGGACCCTGGCGCACACCTCCGCCTGGGAGGCCATGCAGGCGGTCCGCCATCTCGTCCGCAAGGCCCCCCGCGCGGACCTGGGCGCGTACCTGCGCCTCGGGCTCCGGCTCGTCCGCGAGCTCGGCGCCGGCGCCCCGGGCCGGGCTCCGCTGACCGTGGGAGCCTGACCTCCCGTACGTCGGGCCCGTCGTCCGCGCCTCGGGCGGCGGGCCCACCCATGCTCCCGCCGCGCCGTCCGGCGGGTGTTCAGCCCTCCGGCTGCCGCGTCCAGGTGTCCGGTCCGGGGTCGCCGCCCTCGGCGCGGGCCGCGAGGCGGTCGACGTAGTGCTGCCAGCTCTCGGCGTGGGCCTCGCAGGACTCCGGGGTGGGCAGGCCGCTGTGGATCAGCCGGAGGTCGGTGCCGTACGAGGTCGGCGCGAGGGTGATCTCGATGGTGCTGGAGCCCGGCGGGACGGCCACGGGGCCGGACTCCCAGCCCCAGCTGAAGACGAGCCGGCGGGGCGGGTCGACGGTGATGAACCGGCCGGCGGCGACGTCCCCGCCGGTGATCCGGGTGCGGTACGAGCCGCCCGGTTCGAAGGCGAACGTGCCCTCGGCCCCCATCCAGGACAGCCACTTCCCGGGGTCGGTGAAGAAGCCGAAGACGGTTTCGGGGCCGGCGCCGATGCGCCGCTCCAGGGTGACGGTGTCCATGGGCGTCGGGGGGATCGTCATCAGGGCTTCTCCCTTCGTCCGGCCGCTGCGTCCCTGCGCAGCGTAGCCAGGGCGGCGCCCGGCAGCACCTCGGGCGACGCCTCCGCGGGGCCTCTCCGCCGGGCTCTCCAC
Organism: Streptomyces sp. NPDC002057; assembly: GCF_040296665.1. NCBI lineage: Bacteria > Bacillati > Actinomycetota > Actinomycetes > Kitasatosporales > Streptomycetaceae > Streptomyces > Streptomyces sp. NPDC002057. The sequence goes on along the minus strand of NZ_JBEOXR010000028.1, from coordinate 27,080 downwards.
CGGCCGCCCGGCCCCCTCCGCTTCGCCTAGAGTGACGTCGTGCCGTCGTACAGCATTGGGCAGGCAGCTCGGCTGCTCGGAGTGAGTTCGGAGACCGTGCGCCGGTGGGCGGACGGCGGGCGGTTGCGCGTGGACCGGGACGGCTCCGGCAACCGGACGGTCGACGGGGTGAGCCTGGCGCGCTTCGCCAAGGAGCGCGGGTCCGGTGCGCACGCCGTGGCCGACGAGGTGCCCACGTCCGTACGGAACTCGTTCGTGGGGATCGTGACGGCCGTACGGGTCGACGACGTGGCCGCGCAGGTGGAGGTCCAGTCGGGTCCGCACCACCTGGTGTCGCTGGTGACGCGGGAGGCGGTCGAGGAGCTGGGGATCGCCGTGGGTATCACCGTCACCGCGCGCGTGAAGTCGACCAACGTGCACATCGACCTCGCCTGACCCCGGTCGGCCCCGCCCTGCCTCCTCCGACCCCCGTCGACCTCGCCCGGCCCTGTCCCGCCTCCGCCTCCGGTCGGCCCGTGCGGATCAGCGGCAGAGCAGCGCGGCCCGCAGGTCGAGCTTGTGGTCGAGGCGGGAGAGGTCCCGGCCGGTGAGGGCTTCGACGCGCTGGATCCGGTAGTGGACGGTGTTCACGTGGAGGTGGAGGGCCTCGGCGGTGCGGGCCCAGGAGCAGTTGTGTGCCAGGAAGACCTCCAGGGTGTCGAGGAGGGTGGCGTGCGCGGCGCGCCCGCCCGGCAGGAGGGGGCCGAGGACGGTGTGGCGGTACACCGTCCGCACGTCGTGGGGGATGCCCGCGAGCAGGGTGGCCAGGCCGGAGAGGTCGCCGACACCGGCGACGCCCGCGTCCTCGGGGCCGCTCGTCCGGGCCGCGGCGAGGGCGTAGCGCGCCTGGGTGAGGGCGGTGGCCAGGTCGGCGGGCGCGGCGACGGTCTCGCTCACGCCCGCGTGGGGCGCGGCTCCGGGCGCGGAGGCGTGGAGGAGCGGCCAGACGGCCGCGAGCTCCGCCCGGACGTCGAGGCCCTCGCCGGGGCGTCCACCGGGGTCTGAGCCCAGGGGACCGCCGGCGTGCGGGGCGGCCCGCCGGTCGGGGCGCCCGTCGGGGTGCGCGGCGGCCCGCCGGTCGGGGCGCCCGTCGGGGTGCGTGTCGGGCGATGCGCCGGAGCGTGCGTCGAGCGGTCCGCCCGCCCCGCCCTCGTGGGCGATCACCGCCATCGTCTCGCCGCCCGCCGGGGCGACGGCGAAGGAGACGGAGTCGAGGTGGCTCAGCGCCTCCGTCAGGGCCGCGCGGCACCCGGAGGCCTCCTCCGGGCGCGTCGGCGCCGCGACCACGACCGTGTAGGGGCCGGTGTCGGGCAGACCGCACGCGCGCAGGGCGTTCTCCACGGCGTTGACGTCGGGGTACGCCGAGCCGACGAGGCCCGTGAGTTCCTCGTGCGCCCGGACGCGCGCGGCGAGCCGCCGGTCGCGGCGGCGCCGGTGCCGTCCGAGGATTTCGGCTATCTCGTGCAGGAGGCGCGGGGGGACCTGGTCCTCGCCGGGGAGGTGGAGGTGCCAGGCGTCGAAGGCGGAGTCCTCCGCCTCGACGCGCAGCGTGGTGCCCCGGGAGCCGCGCAGCCGCTCCGAGGCCCGCCCGGCGGGGAGTTCGGCCGCGGTGGCGGTCCGCGCCACGGTGCGGCCGCTGCCGGTCAGGAGGTAGCAGGGCGGCGTGCCGAGGTGCGCGAACGCCCGGTCGAGCAACTCGCCCGCGGAGGCGCCCCGTTCCAGTTCGCGTCCGAGCTCGCCGCGGACGTTCTCGGGGAGCGCGTAGTGGTCGGTGGGGCGCCGGCTGAGCTCGCCCCACTGGCGGAGGTAGACCGCTTCGGTGATCGCGCGGAAGCTCGTGTGCGCCGGAACGGAGAGGAGTACGACCCGGTGTCTCCGGCACGCGTCGACGAGCTCTCCGGGCACCTCGCCGTGCGTCTCCTCGCCGGCGAGGAGCGCCACGGCCCCGGCGCCGCGCAGGGCGGCGACGAAGCGGTCCGTCTTGGCCGGATCGCCGTCCGGGGTCCACCACACGAGGCCGCTCAGCACGATCTCCCCGGCCTGGAGGAACCGGGCGGGGTCCTCCAGGTCCGTGGCCGTCACGCCGCCGATCTCCTGGCCGAGCAGCGCCGGGTCGCCCCAGACCAGGGCGAGGTCGAGCCGGTCGAGCCGGAGGAGGTGTTCGACGTGCATGCGGTGCTCCTTGTGTGCGGTCGCAGGTCGGGCCCACTTCTCACATTCACGAGGCGAATACGAGGTCCCTCATCGTAGATGCCCGGCTGTCGGCTCGAAATGCTCCTTGGTCGATCCTCCAGCGCGCCCGCCCGCGACATGGTGGTTTTCCGGCGTGCGAACCAGTCGTCGGCTCCGCCCCCACCGGGCTTCACTGGCCTGAATTGAAAGGCCGGGAGGCGTGGAAGACATGGATCTGAACACGGTCAGCGACGTACGGGACGGGCGGCGGCACGAGCCGTGGCGGCCGGGGGACGCCTGGCTGGGCGGCGGAACGTACCTGTTCTCCGAGCCCCAGCCGCGGATCCGCCGGCTCGTCGATCTGAGCCGGATGGGCTGGGAGCCGCTCACGCGGCGGGCGGACGGGTCCCTGGAGATCGCCGCGACCTGCACCGTCGCCCAGCTCTCCCGGTTCGGGCGGTCGTGGCGCGCCCCGGCGGCGCCGCTGTTCGAGCAGTGCTGCCGGGCCTTCCTCGCCTCGTTCAAGATCTGGAACATGGCGACCGTCGGCGGGAACCTGTGCAACGGCCTGCCGGCCGGGCCGATGATCTCGCTGACCGCCGCCCTCGACGGGGAGTGCCTGTTGCGCGCCCAGGACGGCTCGCTGCGGCGCGTGAAGGTCGTGGACTTCATCACCGGCGCCGGGCGGAAGGACCTCGCCGAGGGGGAACTCCTGCGCTCGGTCACCCTTCCCGCGCGGGCCCTGCGCTGCCGCACGGCCTTCCGGCAGGCCTCGCTGTACGGCCTGGGCCGGTCGGGCGCGCTGGTGATCGGGACGCTCGATCCGGTGGACGGCTCGATGGCGGTGACGATCAGCGCGGCGACCGTGCGGCCGTTCCGGTTCTGGTTCCCGCTGCCGCCGGACGCCGAGCGGCTCCGGCGGGCGATCGCGTCGACCGTGGGCGAGGACGACTGGTTCGACGACATCCACGGACTCCCCGCCTGGCGACGGCACATGGGGCTGCGCCTCGCGGAGGAGGTCCGCCGGGAACTGACCCGGCCGGCCCCGGACCGGGGCACCCACGACGGCACCTTCGACGGCACCCAGGAGGACCCCCGATGAGCTTCCGCGTCCACGTCAACGACCGGCCGTTCGAGGAGCCCCCGCGCGCCGGGCAGTGCCTCCGCACCTATCTGCGCGAACGCGGCTGGTTCGGGGTGAAGAAGGGCTGTGACGCCGGGGACTGCGGTGCCTGCACCGTGCACGTCGACGGCGAGCCGGTCCACAGCTGTCTCTATCCGGCGGTACGGGCCGAGGGGCGCGAGGTCACCACGGTCGAGGGGCTCGCCTCCCGGGACGGTGAACTCCACCCCGTACAGAAGAGGTTCCTCGAAGCGCAGGGGTACCAGTGCGGCTTCTGCACCGCCGGGTTCCTGATGACCACCGCCGCGCTCGAAGCCGAGCGGGGCACCGCGCACGACGACGGCAAGCTGGAGGACCTGCCCCGCGCCTTCAAGGGAAACATCTGCCGCTGCACCGGCTACCGGGCGATCGAGGACGCGGTGCACGGCGTCCGGCACACCGAACGCCCCTGCGCGGGCAAGGCGGTCGGCCGGAACGTCGGCGCTCCGGCCGGGCCCGAGGTCGTCACGGGACGGGCCCGCTACACCTTCGACGTCGAGGTCCCCGGACTGCTCCACATGAAGCTGCTGCGCTCCCCGCACCCGCACGCCCGGATCCTCGCGATCGACACCTCGGCCGCGCTCCGGGTCCCCGGCGTGCACGCCGTGCTCACCCACGAGGACGCGCCCGCGACGCTGTACTCCAGCGCCCGCCACGAACACCCCACCGAGGACCCCGACGACACCCGGGTCCTGGACAGCGTCGTCCGGTACGTCGGTCAGCGGGTCGCGGCCGTCGTCGCCGACAGCGAGCAGGCGGCCGAGGAGGGCTGCCGCCGGATCGAGGTGACGTACGAGCGGCTGCCGCACGTCACCGACCCCGAGGCGGCGATGCTCCCCGGGGCCCCGGCGCTCCACGGCGACAAGGGTCCGGAGGCGCGGATCGCCCGCGCGGCGGACAACGTGGCGGGCGAGGTGCACGGCGAGATCGGGGACGTGGAGCGGGGCTTCGCGGAGGCGGACGTGATCGTCGAGGACACCTTCCGCACCCAGCGGGTCCAGCACGCCAGTCTGGAGACGCACGGCTGCGTCGCGTACTTCGAACCGAAGGAGGACGGTACGGGCGAGCGGCTCACCGTGCGTTCCTCGACCCAGACGCCGTTCCTGACCCGGCGGGCGCTGTGCGCGCTGTACGGCCTGCCGGAGGACGGGGTCCGGGTGGTCGCGGGGCGGGTCGGCGGCGGCTTCGGCGGCAAGCAGGAGATGCTCACCGAGGACATCGTGACGCTCGCCGCGCTGCGGCTGCGCCGGCCCGTGAAGCTGGAGTACACCCGGGCCGAGCAGTTCTACGGGGCGACCACCCGCCACCCGTTCACCATCGGCATCAAGGTGGGCGCCCGTGCCGACGGGACCCTGACCGCCGTCCAGATGCGGGTCGTGTCGAACACCGGCGCGTACGGCAACCACGGTCCCGCCGTCATGTTCCACAGCGTGGGCGAGTCCTTCGCCGTCTACCGCGCCCCGCACAAGAAGGTCGACGCCTGGTCCGTCTACACCAACGCCGTCCCGGCGGGCGCCTTCCGCGGCTACGGCCTGGGCCAGGTCACCTTCGCCGTCGAGTCCGTCATGGACGAACTCGCCCGGCGCCTCGGCATGGACCCGCTGGCCCTGCGCGAGAGGAACATCATCGGCCCCGGCGAGGCCATGCACAGCCCGATCGGCGAGGAGGAGGACCTCCACATCGCCTCGTACGGCCTCGACCAGTGCCTCGCGGTCGTCCGCCGGGCCATCGCCGAGGACACCAGCGAGCGGGACGTGCCCGAGGGGTGGCTGACCGGGCAGGGGACGGGCATGGCGATGATCGCCACCGGCCCGCCCGGCGGCCACTACGCCGACGCCCGCGTCTCGCTGCTGGAGGACGGCACGTACGACGTCGCCGTCGGCACCGCCGAGTTCGGCAACGGCACCACCACCGTCCACCAGCAGATCACCGCCGGCGCCCTGAACACCACCGGGGACCGCGTCACGATCCGGCAGTCCGACACCGACGTCGTCCGCCACGACACCGGCGCCTTCGGCTCGGCGGGCACCGTCGTCGCCGGAAAGGCCGTCCTCCTCGCCGCGACCTCCCTGGCCGAACGCCTCCGCACCCTCGCCGCCCGCCACACCGGCGTCGCCCGGCACCTGTGCGTGCTCGGCGCCGAGGCCGTCGACTGCGCCGGGCGTACGGTCACCCTCAAGGAGCTGTACGAGGCCGGGCACGCGCTCGGCCTCGCGGAGGAGCTGGGGGCGGACGGGCACTGGGGCGGCTCGCCCCGGTCGGTCGCCTTCAACGCCCAGTGGTTCCGGATCGCCGTCGACCCGGGCAGCGGGGAGATCCGTATCCTCCGCAGCGTCCACGCGGCCGACGCGGGCAAGGTCATGAACCCCATGCAGTGCCGGGGACAGGTCGAGGGCGGCGTCGCCCAGGCGCTCGGCGCCACCCTCTTCGAGACGGTCCGGATCGACGACCGCGGCGAGGTCACCACGGCCGCCTTCCGCCGCTACCGCCTGCCCCAGTACGCCGACGTGCCCCGGACGGAGGTGCACTTCGCCGAGACGGCCGACGCGATCGGGCCCCTCGGCGCCAAGTCGATGAGCGAGAGCCCCTTCAACCCGGTCGCACCCGCCTTCGCGAACGCGCTCCGCGACGCGACCGGCATCCGCTTCACGGAGCTTCCGGTCACCCGGGACCGGGTGTGGCTGGCACTCGACCGGAAGGCCCGCGCGGACGGGGGAAGGACCCGGTGAGGCCGGAGCATCGGACTGGAGGATGAGACCGGAAACCTCGTAGGAAGCTCACAATCGCCGGTCGGATCGTGGGATTCGGGTCGCAGGCACGGTTCCCCGTCCCGGCCGTCGGGTATCACTGGGCGCAGTCGCCGTTCCGGCCGCCGCACGCTCGCCCGGCCCGCCCGACTGCCCGATCGTCCGACCGTCCGAAGGGGATCCCGATGAGTCGACCCAGCGCTCCACCCCGGGCGGACGCCACCCGCGCGGGTGCGTTCACGCTCTGGGGAGAGGTGGCCCGGCCCACCCGCCTGACCGTGGCGGATCTGCGGGCGGGGTGGGAGCAGCACCGGGCCGAGGTCGTCTTCGACTGCGCGACCGCCGGGCCGCAGCACCACACCTTCGAGGGCCCGCTGCTCCGCGAGGTGCTCAGCCGGGTCCGTCCGGAGTTCGACCCCGCCCGGCGCAAGGAGCGTTCGCGCTTCCTGCTCGCCGTGAGCGGCGGCGACGGCCACCACACCGTCCTGTCGTGGGCGGAGATCGACGCCGACTTCGGCAACGCGCCCGTCCTCCTCGCGACCCGGATGGACGACGCCGGCCTCGAAGCGACCGGCACCCAGCTCGTCGTCCCCTCCGACCGCTGCGGCGCCCGGTACGTCAGCGCCGTCACCGGCATCTGGATCGGGACCTGCCGGGTGCCGGTGGCGGCCTGAGAACCGCCCCGGTCAGGCGTACTGGGCGATCTGGATCAGGTTGCCGCAGGTGTCGTCCAGGATCGCGACGGTGACCGGGCCCATCTCCACGGGCTCCTGCGTGAAGCGGACGCCGAGGCCCTTCAGGCGGGCGAACTCGGCGCGGACGTCGTCCACGGCGAAGGAGGTGAGCGGGATGCCGGCCTTCACCAGGGCCTCCCGGTAGGTCCGGGCGGCGGGGACGGCGGCGTCGGGTTCCAGGACCAGTTCGACGCCCTCGGGGTGCTCCGGCGAGACCACGGTCAGCCAGCGGTACTCCCCCAGGGGGACCTCGGTCTTCTTCACGAAGCCCAGCACGTCGGTGTAGAAGCGCAGGGCCTTCTCCTGATCGTCGACGAGAAGGCCGGCCAGGTTGATCCTCATGGGTGCTCTCCGGCGTGTGGTGCGGGTGTGCGGACCGTGGAACTTCTAGCATCCCGCCTCCCCCGCGGCGGCCGGACGCGCCGGACCCCGGGTCCCGGTCGCCGCCCCGGACGCACGCGCGCGTAGCGTGGCGGTGTCGGCTCCGTCGTCTCTCACCTCTGGAGATCCGCCTGTGTCCACCGCTGCCCCGACCCGTACCGCCGTCGTGGAATCCCTCATGGAGCGCTTCCCCGGGATCCCTCCGGAGGCCGTGTTCAAGGAGGACCTGCTGCGCGGCGGGCTCGCCTTCGACCCGTCCGCGCTGAGTGGCAACGAGGGGGGCGAGGTGAAGCCGAAGTCCTACTTCATCTTCTCCTTCGACCACCGCACGCTGCCGGAGCTCGGGGAGGCGGCGCTGAACCGTCCGCCGGAGGAGATCGTGCTCACCGGCGGTCCGTACGGTCTGCGCCGCACGGTGGTGTCGGTGCGGGTCAACCCGTCGTCCCCGTACCGGGTGGCCCCCGACGGCGAGGGGGCGCTCGCGCTCTTCCTCGACGGGGTGAAGATCGCGGACGTCGGCCTGCCGCCGATGCCGGAGTACTACCGGCACCCGCTGTCGAACGGGAAGTCGGTGATGGAGGTCGCGCCGACGATCCAGTGGGGTTACCTGATCTATCTGACGGTCTTCCGGGTCTGCCAGTACTTCGGCGCCAAGGAGGAGTGCCAGTACTGCGACATCAACCACAACTGGCGCCAGCACAAGGCGGCGGGCCGCCCGTACACCGGCGTGAAGCCGGTCGACGAGGTCCTGGAGGCCCTGGAGATCATCGACCGCCACGACACCGCCCGGACCTCGACCGCGTACACCCTCACCGGCGGGGCGGTCACCTCCCAGGTCGGCGGGAAGGACGAGGCCGACTTCTACGGGCAGTACGCGCGGGCGATCGAGGAGCGGTTCCCCGGCCGCTGGATCGGCAAGGTCGTCGCCCAGGCCCTGCCGAAGGAGGACGTGCGGCGCTTCCACGACTACGGCATCCGGATCTACCACCCGAACTACGAGGTGTGGGACCGGCGGCTGTTCGAGCTGTACTGCCCCGGCAAGGAGCGCTACATCGGCCGCGACGAGTGGCACCGGCGGATCCTGGACTCCGCCGAGGTCTTCGGGCCGCGCAACGTCATCCCGAACTTCGTCGCGGGTGTCGAGATGGCCCGCCCGTCCGGCTTCCTGACCGTGGACGAGGCGATCGCCTCCACCCGTGAGGGGCTGCGCTTCTTCATGTCGCGCGGGATCACGCCCCGCTTCACCACCTGGTGCCCGGAGCCGACGACGCCGCTGGGCCGCGACAACCCGGACGGCGCCCCGCTGGAGTACCACCTGCGCCTGCTCGAGGCGTACACGGCGACGCTGGAGGAGCACGGTCTGACCGCGCCGCCCGGGTACGGGCCCGCGGGCCCCGGTCGCGCGGTGTTCTCGGTCAGCTCGTTCATGGACGCGCTGCCGCCGGCGCCGGGCGAGTAGCGGAGCACGGGCAGGGAGAAGGGCCGGTACCCCCGTGGGGGTACCGGCCCTTCTCCCGTGGGGTCAGGCGGCGAGTCCCGCCTCGGACTTGGCGTCGGCCGGGGTGTCGGCCGCGGTCTCCGGGGTCGGCGCGGGCTTGGCGTCCCGCATCACCAGGGTGGCCAGGACGGCCGCCGCGAGGACACCGACGGCGCTGATGGTGAAGGTGGTGGCCATCGAGGAGGTGAAGGCCTCGCGGGCGGCGGCGATCAGACCGGGGTCGCCCTGGGCGGCGGCCAGTGCGCCGCCGATCGACTGCCTGGCCGCCTCGGGGGCGTCGTCCGGCATCTCGGCGGAGTAGGTGCTGGTGAGGAGCGAGCCGAGGATCGCGATGCCGAGCGCGGTGCCGGCCTGCTGGATGGTGTCGTTCAGGGCGGAGCCGACGCCCGCCTTCTCAGCGGGGATGGTGCTCATCAGGGCGCCGACGGCGGCCGGCATCGCGAGTCCGGCGCCGAGACCGAGGAGACCGAGGGCGATGGCCGGGACGGTGAAGCCGGAGTGGGCGTCGACCGTGGTCAGCAGGGCGAAGGAAGCGGCCATGACGAGCATGCCGACCAGGATCAGGACCCGGTTGCCGGTCTTCGCGGCGAGACCGGCACCGGCGCCGTTGCCGATCAGGGCGGCGACGGCGAGCGGGACGAAGGCGAGGCCGGCCTTGACCGGCGAGTAGCCGAGGACGAACTGCAGGTACTGGGTGAGGACGAGGAGCAGGCCGCCGTTGCCGATCTGCACGAGGGTCAGCGAGAGCGAACCGCCGCTGAAGTTCCGGTTCTTGAAGAGGACCAGCGGCACCATCGGCTCGGGGGTGACGTTCTCCCAGATCACGAATCCGGCGAGGGTGACGACCGCGACGGCCAGGGTGACGAGTCCACGCCCCTCGAAGGCACCGTGCTGCGGGATCTCGATGATCCACCAGATCATCGCGGTCATGCCGACCGCGGAGAGGATCGCGCCGAGCGGGTCGGGCTTCTGCCACGGGCCCTTCGACTCCGGCATCAGGGTGAGGGCGGCCAGGACGGCGAGGACGACGACCGGGACGTTGATGAAGAAGATGGACTGCCAGGAGAAGTGGTCGATCAGGAAGCCGCCGAGGACGGGGCTGCCGACCAGGCCGAGCATCGAGACCGAGCCCCAGGCCGCCATCGCCCGGGGGCGCTCGTCCTCGTCGAAGACGGTGATGAGGATGGAGAGCGTCGAGGGCATGATCAGCGCGCCGCCCACACCCATGGCGATCCGCGCGGCGATGACCTCGCCGGGGCTGGTGCAGACGGTCGCGGCGAGGGAGGCGGCGCCGAAGAGCAGCAGGCCGATGATCATGATCTTCCGCCGGCCGAAGCGGTCACCGAGGCTTCCGGAGGTGAGCAGGAGTCCCGCGAAGACCAGGATGTAGGAGTCCAGGATCCACTGGATGTCCTGGGCGCTCGCCCCGATGTCCGCGGTCATGGCCGGGACCGCGACGGTCAGCGCCATGCTGTCGACCACCAGGACCAGGGTGCTGAGGCACAGCACGACCAGGATCCACCAACGGCGTGGGTTGCGGGCTTCCATGGGACTTCCCCCTCGGTTCGCGTTCTTGCTCGCTCCTTCGATGCGAACACTGTACGCAGCTGCGCACAGTGTTCGCAACCCCGATCGCTGTACGCTGGATGCGAACGTCGTACGCAGCGAAGGAGGACCATGGCCGCCAAGGCGCAACCCGTTCCGTCCGTGTGGGCCCGACAGCAGTCCGCCCCCGACCAGCCCGCGCTCAGCCGGGCCGCGATCGTCCGCGAGGCGATCGTCATGCTCGACGCCGACGGCATCGAGGCGCTCAGCATGCGCAAGCTCGGCGCCCGGCTGAACGCGGGCGCCACCTCCCTCTACCGCCATGTCGCCACCAAGGACGAGCTGATGGAGCTCGCCGTGGACGAGGTCGCGGCCGAGTTCACCGTCCCGGCCCCGGGCGGCCCCTGGCGCGCCTCCGTCACCGAGGCCGCGGTCTCGTTCCGCGCCACGGCCCTGCGTCACCCGTGGCTCTCGGCCGTCCTCGGACAGGCCGGCCTCGCCTATCTGGGCCCCAACCTGATGGCGTACTCCGAACGGCTCGCCGGGCTCTTCACCGCCACGGGTTTCCCCGAGCCGAGCCGGGCGATCGACACCGTCCTGTCGTACGTCATCGGCATGAGCACGACCGAGGCCGCCTGGCTCACCACCGTCGCCCGCTCGGGAGACACCGAGGCCGAGTTCATCGCCCGTCTGATGCCCGCCGCACAGGAGGCGGCGGCCGGCCACGACCATCTCACCGGGGCCTACGCCGACGCCGCCGTCCACGCGACGGCCGACCCGGTCGCCCTCCGCGACGAGAAGTTCTTCTACGGCCTCGACGTGGTCCTGGACGGCCTGGAGATGCGGCTCCCGCGCTGACGGGCCGCCGTGCCGGTTCGGTGGCCGGGGTCCCGCTCCGGCTCCGTCCAGAGCAGCGCCGCGCCCAGGGCGCCCGCGAGCGCGACCGCGGTGAGCGCGGCAGCCGAGGCCGCGGGGCCCGCCGCCGCGGCGAGCAGACCGGCGAGCGGGTAGGTGACCAGCCAGCAGGCGTGCGAGAGGGAGAACCGGGCCGCGAAGGCGGCGGGCAGGTCGCCCGCGCGGACGGAGCGGCGCACGACCCTGCCGCCGGGGGTGAGGACCGCCGAGCCCGCGGCGCCGGTGATCAGCCAGACCGCGAGCAGGGCCGGCCAGGACCAGGCGCCGGGCGGGACGGCGAGACCGAGGGCCAGGAGTCCGAGGGCCCCGGGCAGGACGAGGGCGGCCCGCACCATGACCGCGCGGTCGCCGCACCGCTCCAGGACGCGCGGCAGGAGCAGGGCCGCCGCCATCGAGCCCGCGCCGTACGCGCCGAGGGCGAGCGGCACGTCCCCGGCGGGGCGGCCGAGCGTGTCGCGGACCAGGAGGACGGTGTCGACCAGGACCACGGCGCCGGCCGCCGCGACGGCCAGGTCGAGGGCGAGGAGGGCCCGCAGGCGCGGGGCGGCGAGCAGGAGCCGGACGCCGGAGAGCGCCTTGGTGCCCGCCCGCGGGCGGGAACCGCCGCCCCCGGCGCGCTCCGGTGCGGGGCGGGCGGGCGCCGGGGGCGGCAGGGCGGTCGAGCGGACCAGGACGGCGGAGGCGAGGAAGCCCGCGGCGGTGCCGGCGAAGAGCCAGGAGTACGGCAGGACGGTCAGCAGCGCGACGGCGAGCACCGGGCTCACCAGGCTCTCCAGGTCGTGGGCGAGCCGGGCGAGCGACAGGGCCTCGGTGTAGTCGCGCTCGTCGGGCAGCACCTGCGGGATCGTCGCCTGGAAGGCCGGGGTGAAGGCGGCCGACGCGGCCTGGAGCAGCAGGATCAGCAGGTAGACCTGCCAGATCCGGCCGACGAACGGCAGGGCCAGGACGACCGCCGCCCGCACCAGGTCCATGGAGACGAGCAGCGCGCGCCGGGGTACGCGGTCGGCGAGGGCGCCGACGAGCGGGGCGATCAGGACGTACGCGGCCATCTTGATCGCGAGGGCGGTGCCGAGCACGGCGGTGGCGTTCGCGCCCGCCAGCTCGTACGCGAGGAGGCTCAGCGCGACGGTCGCGAGGCCCGTGCCGGTGAGGGCGACGGCCTGGGCGCCGAACAGGCGGCGGTAGGTGGGGCTGCGCAGCACGGACAGCATGAGGGCGCCCCCGGTCGGCCAGGGCGGACTGCGGACGTCACCACCGTAGCCGACGTGTGCATGATTGCGCACATGTTGACGTGCGGGGGGCGGAGTCGTCCTCAGTCGTGCCAGGGCTCCCCGCTCACCTCGTGGTCGGCGCGGCTGATCGCCTCGACCACCAGGCGCTTCAGATGCCCGTCCGGCATCGCGTACACGACCCGGCGGCCGTCCTTGCGGGACTGGACGAGCCCGGCGAGGCGCAGCTTGGCCAGATGCTGGCTCACCGCCGGGCGCGCGGCCCCGCACGCCTCCGTCAGGGCGGTCACGTCCGCCTCGCCCCGGGTGAGCAGCCAGACCAGATGCAGCCGGGTCGGGTCCGAGAGCAGCCCGAACACCTCCGCCGCCGCCGACAGTTCGAGCGCTCCGGGCGTCCGCTCGTGCGGCCGGGACGCGGCCTCGGGGTGTACGCGCTCAGACATGCGCTCATCGTAGGCGGCCCGGCGGCAGCGCTGCGGCGCCCTCGGACGGCCCCTCAGGTGCTCCTCACGTGCCCCTCAGGTGCTGCTCAGGTGCTGCTCAGGTGCTCCTCAGGTGGCGGAGACCGTACCCAGGAAGCGGATGTGGGGCGGTCCGCCCGGGTCCGGGCGGGTCACCGCGGCGCGGACCCGGTAGACCTCGGCGATCAGCTCCTCGGTGAGCACCTCGCCCGGTGTGCCGGCGGCCACCACGCGGCCCCGCTCCAGGACCACGAGCCGGTCGCAGTACATCGCCGCCAGGTTGAGGTCGTGCAGGGCGACGACGGCGGTCAGGCGCAGCTCGGCGACGAGGGCCAGGAGGTCCAGTTGGTGCTGGATGTCGAGGTGGTTGGTGGGTTCGTCGAGGAGCAGTTCGCGCGGCTCCTGGGCGAGGGCGCGGGCGATCTGGACGCGCTGGCGCTCGCCGCCGGAGAGGGTGCGCCAGGGCTGCCGGGACCGGTCGGTGAGGCCGGTGCGGGCGAGGGCGGAGCGGACGGCGGCCTCGTCGGCCGCCGAGGGGGGCGACCAGGCGCGGCGGTGCGGGACGCGACCGAGGCGTACGACGTCGAGGACGGTGAGGTCGGTCTGTGTGTCGGCCTGCTGCTCGACCGTGGCCAGACGCCGGGCGACCGTCCGGCGGCCGAGCGTGGCGAGCGGTTCGCCGTCGAGGGTGACGACGCCGGAGTCCGGGGCGAGGACTCCGGCGAGGAGCCGCAGGAGGGTCGACTTGCCGGAGCCGTTGGGCCCGAGGAGGCCGGTGACGGTCCCGGGGGCGAGGGTGAGTCCGACGCCGTCGAGGACGAGGGTGCCGCCTGCGGTGCGCGAGACCCGCTCGGCCCGGAGCCCCCGGGCGGCGGCCGGGTGGGCGGCGGCGTCCTGGGCGTCCCGCGGGCCGGGCGTCTTCACACCTCCGGCCGGGTCCTCGACTCCCCGCGCGCCGGGCGCCTTCGCGCCTCCGGCCGGGTCCTCGGCTCCCCGCGCGCCGGGCGCCTTCGCGCCTCCGGGTGGGGTCACCGTGTGCTCCTCGTGCGGTACAGGACCAGGACGAACGCCGGTACGCCGATCAGTGAGGTCACCACGCCCACCGGGACCTCCTGGGGGTCCAGGACCGTGCGGGCCAGGGTGTCGGCCCAGACGAGGAAGACGGCTCCGGTCAGGGCCGTGACCGGGAGGAGTCGCGCGTGGCCGGGGCCCGCGAGGGCCCGTGCCGCGTGCGGCAGGACGAGGCCGACGAAGCCGATCGCCCCGGCGGCGGAGACCAGGGCCGCCGTCAGGAGGGCGGTGACGCAGAGCAGGACGAGCCGGGTCCGGACGACGGCGACCCCGAGCGCCGCCGCGGCGTCCTCGCCGAACGCGAACGCGTCGAGGGTCCGCGCGTGCCCGCCGCAGACGAGCAGCGCCACCGCGAGCACCGCGCCGCACACCCCCACATCGCCCCAGCCCGCCCCGCCGAGCGAGCCGAGCAGCCAGAACAGCACCCCGCGGGTGGTCTCCGCGTCGGCGGCCGTCATCACGACGAACGAGGTGAGGGCGGAGAAGAGCTGCATCGCCGCGACCCCCGAGAGGACCACCCGGTCCGTCGAACCGCCCAGGGTGTGACTGAGGAGCAGCACGAGCGCGAAGGAGCACACGGCGCCCAGGAACGCCCCTCCGGTGACGGAGAGGACGCCGCCGCCGATGCCGAGGACGACGACCGCGACCGCGCCGGTCGAGGCGCCGGAGGAGACTCCGAGGACGAACGGGTCGGCGAGCGGGTTGCGCAGCAGCGACTGCATCACCGCACCGCAGACGGCGAGGCCGGCTCCGCAGACGGCGGCGAGGAGGGTGCGGGGCAGCCGCAGGTCCCACACGATGCCGTCCCGGATCGGCGAGACCTCCGCGGCTCCCCCGCCGAGGTGGGCGGCGACGACGGACCACACGTCGCCGACGCCGATGTCCGCCGGCCCGATGGTGATCGCCACGGCCACCGACGCCGCCAGGACGGCGAGTCCCACGACCGTCCACAGCAGCGCCACGCCCCCGCCGCGTACGACGGCGGCGGCTCCGGCGACCGGGGTCGCGGTCACTTCGCGAGACCGTACGAGCGGAGCGCGGCCGCCACCTTCTCGATGCCCTCGACGGTGCGGAGGGTGGGGTTGAGGGCCTGGCCGCTGAGGAGGACGTACCGCTTCTCCCGTACCGCCGTCATGTTCCGGGTGACCGGGTCCGACTCCAGGAACTCGATCTTCTTGGCGGCGCTCTCGGCCGACTGGGAGCGGCGGGTCAGGTCGCCGATGACGAGGATGTCGGGGTCGCGGTCGGCGACGCTCTCCCAGTTGATCTGGGGCCACTCCTCGCGGGTGTCGTCGAAGACGTTCTTCGCGCCGAGGGCGCGGGTGACGATGCCGGGGGCGCCGCAGCAGCCCGCCATGTAGGGCGATTCGGCGTTGGCGTACCAGTAGAGGACCGTGACGTCCTCGAAGTCGCCGGTGGCGGTGGCCTTCGCCACCCGGGACTTCAGGTCCGCGACGAGCTTCTCGCCGCGCTCGCGCACCGCGAAGACCTCGGCGAGGTCGCGGATCTCGCCGTAGACCGTCTCCATGGTCAGCGGTTCGGTGCGGACGCCGTCGCCGTCGCCGCTGTTGTCCTTGCCGACGCAGTCGGTCGGCGAGAGGTAGGTGGGGACGCCGAGCTTCTCGAACCGGTCGCGGGTCGCCACCCCGCCCTTGCCGAGGGTGTACGCGAAGGAGGCGGCCGCGAAGTCGGGTTCGGTGTCGAGGACCTTCTCGAAGGAGGGGTAGCGGTCGGCGAGGCGCGGAACCTTCGCGTTCTCCTTCTCCAGGCCCTTCAGGACGGGGTCCGTCCAGGTGGCGGTGCCCACCATCCGGTCGGCGAGGCCGAGGGAGAGCATGATCTCGGCCGCGCCCTGGTCGAGGGCGACGGCCCGCTGCGGCGGCCGGTCGACGGTGACCCGCTGTCCGCAGTTGTCGGCGAGCGTCAGGGGGAAGCCCTGCCCCGGTCCCGCGGCCGGCTCCTTCGCGGCCGGGGCGGTGGTCCCTCCGCCGCATCCGGTCGTGGTCAGGAGCAGTGCGCCGGCCAGGAGGAGCACGGCGGAGCGGACGGGGTGTGCGAGCGGCACGGGATGTTCCTCTGCGGCCACGGCTCATTCGCGGAGCCTGTCGTACGGTGCTCCCCGGACGACAGCGTGCCGCCGGGGCCGCCAGCAGGTCTTCGGACTCGGGGTCAGCCGGACGGAGCGCCTTCCCGGGCCTGTCGTGCCGCCCAGTGGCCGATGCTCCGCCCGTCGCCCTCACCGCTGCGCGTCAGTTCCGGTCTCGCACCGGATTCCCTGACCCGTGCACAAACCCGTTCGGGTGCGTACAAAGGTGCGACTGGCCTCGGCACACTACCACCGGCCCGCTCCCCCGCCCGGGGGCGCCGCCGGTGGCGGAGAGGTGCCGGCGGGGCGTCAGACGCGCAGCTCCTTCGCCTCGAACCGGCCCTCGCCCAGGACGAGGACGAAGGAGACCTGCTGTCCCTCGGAGAGCGACCGCTCCTCCCCCTCGATGTCCTCGGCGCTGAAGTAGACCTGTTCCTCGGAGCCCACGGGAACGACGAATCCGTACCCGCCGGCGCGGTTGAAGGAATGCACGAACCCTATGTTTCTGCCCTCCACGGCGGCCTCCTCGTCGTCGTCACCGGTGGCGCGGCCGAGGGGGCGGGGACCCCGCTCGGCCGCGTTCACGCCTCAGGGGACTTTTACCCCGTTCGCCCGTCGTTCGCCCGTTGCCCGCACCCCGACCGGTGCCGGCGGACTCCCACGTGAACCCCGTTCGAGGAAGGGCCGCGCGGGGTCCGCGTCTCGCCCCGGGGGCGGGCGGACGGCGGCGGGGTGGGGTGTGGTGCGTACACACCCACCGAGTCTGTAGAATCTTCAACAGAGGCCTGGTGCCGGAGATCCCCCGTGTCCGGCACCGGGCCTTTTCATGCCCCGAACCGCCCCGAACCGCCTCGACCCGCCCGGCCCGCCCCGCGTCGGCCCCGCGCCCTCCGTGACGGCCTACCGGTCGCGCGTCCAGACGGTGCCCCGGGCCTCGTACTCCAGCATGGTCTCCAGGCCGTTCGCCGCGTCGGGGCCGAGTTCGCGCCGGACCAGCCAGAGGGCGAGCTCCAGGCCGGACGTGATGCCGCCGGCGGTCACCAGGTCGCCGTCGTCGACCACCCGGGCTTTCTTCAGCACACCCCCCTGCCGCTCCAGGTCCGGACGGGCCTTGTGGTGCGTGGTGCAGGGGCGGCCACGGGTGAGCCCGGCCGCCGAGAGCAGCATCACGCCGGTGCACAGGGCGCCGACGGTGAGCCCCGGCCGGGCGGCCGCCGCCAGGGCGCGGGGCAGGGTGCCCCGGTCGATCTCCGCCCGGACGCCGGGGCTGTCGCGCCGCGCGTATCCGCCGCCGGGCACGACGAGCAGGTCGGCCCGGTGCGGGGCCCAGGGGTGGTCGACGCGGACCTTCGTGCCGTAGGCCGCGGTCACGGTACCGGGGCCGGTGGCGGAGACGTAACGGACCTCCACCGGGCGCTCGGAGAAGAACCCGGCGGCGGACAGCACCTCATAGGGGGCGGCGAAGTCGAGTTCCTCGACGCCCTCGAAGAGGACGACGTGGACGCGGAGCGGGCGGGACGCGGAAGGCTTCGAGGCGGCCGAGCCGGTGGCGGCGGTCCCCGCCGTGGTCGTGGCCTGCGCCCCGGTCGCGGCGACGCCGGTGAGGGCGCCGGTGGCGCCGAGGGCGGTGGTGGCGCGGAGCAGGTGGCGGCGGTTCATGGTTCTCCCCGGGGAGGTGGACGGTCCCGACGTTTCTGTCGCGTCCAGGCAGTCGGACGGCGCCACCGCCGGGTTCCTCGTCTGCCGAAACCACCTCACCACAAGGCGAGTTGATCTCCCGTCAGGCCTTCGCGGCGCCCGGGTACGCGATCCTCGCCGTGATCGCGGCGATGCGCCGCGCCGACTCCTCCGGGGAGGCCACCGGCTGGACGATGTGGCTGACGGTGAGCCGCACGACCGTCTCGACGGCGAGTCCGCGCGACTCCTCGTCCACGTCGGGCCAGGCCTCGGTCGCGTACGCGTCGAGCATCGCCATCGCCGTGCCGAAGACCGGCTCCGGGCGGGTCGTGAGGTAGGCGAGGAGATCGTCCTCGCCCCCGCGCGCCGCCACCAGGACACTCTTGACCAGCGGGTTGTCCACCGTCTGCTGGAGCGTGTAGCCGACCCCCGCGGCGGCCGCGGCCTCCAGCTCGCCCCGGTGGGCGTCGAGTTCGCGCTGGATGCCGACCAGAAAGCCCTCCAGCTCGCGCTGGACCAGGGCGTTGCCGATCGCCTCCTTCGAACCGAACTCGTTGTAGAGGGTCTGGCGGCTGATCCCGGCGGTCCGCGCGACGGCGGTCATGCGCAGCCCGCCCCAGCCGTCGGCGGCGACGAGGCGGTGGGCGGCGTCGAGGACCTGCTCGCGCAGCAGGGACCGAACACTCTCACGGAAGCGTGTCATCGTGCGGTCACCCTATCCGTGCGGTCCCGGGCCGGGTCCTGGACGGATTCCGCCGTACCCGTACGCCTGCCCCGGCCCCCGCGCGGGCGATCCGTGCGCCCGATCCGTACGCCCCCCGGGCCCGGTCGCCTCATCGCGGGTGTCTGGTGCGCGCGTAGTGGCGGCGGGCGCGATCGCGGTTGCCGCAGTCGCCGGAGCTGCACCACCGCCGGGTGCCACCCCGGCTGCGGTCGAGGAAGAACCAGCCGCAGCCGGGGCCCTCGCAGCGCCGGATCCGGGTGAGGGACGGGCCGCCGAGCAGGGCTTCGGCCTCCAGCGCGAGCGCGTGGCCGAGGTCGGCGAGCCGCTCCGTGCCGGGTTGCCAGCGCAGGGGGAACGCGGGCGGCAGCTCGGCGTTCCGGCGGGCCAGCAGGAGGGATCGGCGGAGCTCCTCCCACGGCCCCGGCGGCGGGGACTCGCCGTCGACGAGGTGGTCCAGGACGGGCCAGAGCTGGGCGCGCAGGTGCAGCAGCGCGGCCAGTTCCCGCCCGGTCTCCTCCGGTTCGGCCGCCGCGGACGTCTCGGCGAGTTCCACGGACCGGCTCGGCGTGAGCAGCCCGGCGGCGGCCCCCCACCGCGCCCAGGCCCTGGCGCCTGTGACGCGCTCGGCGCGGCGTGCGGGGTCCGTACGCCAGGCGACGGTGTTGGCGAAGTCCAGCACCGGGTGTCCGCCCATGAGCGCGACCCCCGCGTCGGGGGTGTGCGCACCGCGCGTCGCGGACGGGACGCCGGTTCCGTTCTTCTCTGCTGCCACCCGGTCATTCTACGTACCTAACGACCTTGAGCCCTTATGCCTGTTAGCCTGCGATCATGGAAAGCACCTCGCCCCCGCACGGCGCCGCTCCGCCCCGTGAGCGTTTCCGCTCCGGTCTGGCCATCGGGTCGGGCCTGGCGGTCGCCTCGTTCCTGCTGGCCGTCAGCTTCGGCGCACTGGCCCGGGCGCAGGGGTGGGGCGCCCTCGCGACCGTTCTGTGCTCGATGGTCGTCTTCTCCGGCTCCGCTCAGTTCGCCCTGGTGGCCGCCCTGGGTACGGGCGGGGGCATAGCGACCGCCGTCACGGCCGCCGCCCTCATCAACAGCCGCTTCCTTCCGATGGGGATGGCCGTCGCGGGCGACCTGCGCGGCGGCCGGCTGCGCCGGGCGCTGGAGGGCCAGGCGGTGGTCGACGGGTCGTGGGCCGCCGCGCACCTCGGCGGCGGACGGTTCGACCGGCTCGTGCTCTTCGGCGCGACCGCGGTCCAGTGGCCGGCGTGGGTCGCGGGGACCGCGCTAGGGGTCGCCGTCGCTCCCGATCCGCGCCTCCTGCACACGCTCGGGCTGGACGTCCTGACCCCCGCGCTCTTCCTGATGCTGCTGCTCGACGGGCTCCGCAAGGAGCGGGCCCACCGGCTGCCCGCTCTGCTCGGCGGGGTCGTGGCGGCGGGGCTGATCACCGTCCTGCCCACCGGACCGGCCCTGATCGGCGCGGCCGCGGCGGCGCTGGTCGCCCTCGCCGTGCCCACCGGCGGGGCACCCGCCCGCCCGCTGCCCTCCGACGGTCCCTCCGACTCCGCCCCGGAGGCGGCGCGATGAGCCTCTGGATCGCCATCGGCGCCGTCGCCCTGGTCAGCTTCGCCTTCAAGGCCATCGGCCCGGCCTCCCTGGCCGGCCGGGAACTGCCCGACCGCACCCGGTCCGTGATCGCGCTCCTGGCGCCGGCGCTGCTGGCCGGGTTCGTCGTGACGGCGGTCGCCGGGCCGGGCTGGCGCGCCCTGGACCTCACCGTGCTCGCCGGCCTCTCGGCCGTGGTCGTCCTGCGGCGGTTCCGGGCACCGCTGCCCCTGGCCCTCCTGGGCGCGGTGGCCGTCACCGCGCTCCTGCGGCTCTGGACCGGATGACGCCCCGCCGTACGCCCCGAGGCCGGACGGGCCGCCGGTGAACACCGGGTCGGCGGGTGTCGGGACGCGGGGCGCCGATCCGGCCCGGGCGGGTACCGGCGGGCCGGCCGTGTACACGGCCTTCGGTTCAGCCCTCCTTGTCGGCCTTCCACCGGTCGGGGTGGTCGCGGTACCAGCGCACGGTCGCGCTCAGGCCGTCCTCGAAGGAGGTCAGGGGCGCGTACCCCAGCTCCTCGCGGATCTTGGCGTCGGAGAGCGAGTACCGCAGGTCGTGGCCCTTGCGGTCCTCGACGTACCGGATCATCGAGCGGTCCGCGCCGCAGAGTTCGAGGATCCGGTCGGTCAGGTCGAGGTTGCTGAGCTCGTTCCCGCTGCCGATGTTGTACGTCTCGCCCGCCCGGCCCCCGGTGAGGACGAGGTGGACGGCGCGGCAGTGGTCGTCGACGTGCAGCCACTCGCGGACGTTGCGCCCGTCGCCGTAGACCGGCACCGGGAGGCCCTCCAGGAGCTGGGTGACGAACCTCGGGATGAGCTTCTCGGGGTGCTGGTGGGGCCCGTAGTTGTTGGAGCAGCGGGTGATCGACAGGTCGAGCCCGTGGGTGCGCCAGTAGGAGCGGGCGACCAGGTCGGAGCTCGCCTTGGAGGCGGCGTACGGGGAGTTGGGCAGGAGCGGGGACTCCTCGGTCCACGCGCCCTCGTCGATCGTGCCGTACACCTCGTCGGTGGAGACGTGCACGATCCGTCCGACTCCGGTGCGGAGCGCGGCCTCCAGGACGGTCTGGGTGCCGAGGACGTTGGTGCGGACGAACTCGGCGGCCGACTCGACGGAGCGGTCGACGTGGGACTCGGCGGCGAAGTGGACGACCGCGTCGTGCCCGGGGAGCAGGTCGAGCAGGAGCGGCAGGTCGCAGATGTCGCCGCGCACGAAGGTGAGCCGTCCGTGGGAGGCGGGCAGGTTGGCGCGGTTGCCGGCGTAGGTCAGCTTGTCGAGGACGGTGACGGTGTCCGTGCCGTCGCCGCCGTACTCCCCGGCGAGCAGGGAGCGGACGTAGTGGGAGCCGATGAACCCGGCCCCGCCGGTGACGAGGATTCTCATGCCGTTCCCCCGGGGAGCGCGTCGAACTGGATCGGGACGGTGGTGCACGGATTTCGCATGGTTCTCTCTCCGCGGAGGGGCGTGGGGGCTGGGGTGGTGGAGCTGGGGTGGTGGGGAGCTGGGTCGTGGGAGGGGGTCAGCCGGCGCGGGCTATCTCCATGACGTACTGGCCGTACGGGGACTTGGACAGCCCCTCCCCGAGCCGCAGGCAGGCCTCCCGGTCGATGAAGCCCATGCGCCAGGCGACCTCCTCCAGGCAGGCGAGCCGTACGCCCTGGCGGTGCTCCAGGATCTGCACGTACTGGCCGGCCTCGGTGAGCGCGTCGTGGGTGCCGGCGTCGAGCCAGACGAATCCGCGTCCGAGGGACACCAGTTCGGCCTTGCCCCGCTCCAGGTAGACCCGGTTGACGTCGGTGATCTCCAGTTCGCCCCGGGCGGAGGGGGTGAGGTTCTTCGCGATGTCGACGACGCCGTTGTCGTAGAAGTAGAGCCCGGTGATGGCGAGGTCGGAGCGCGGGTGGGCGGGCTTCTCCTCCAGGGAGACGAGCCGTCCGGCCGCGTCCACCTCGCCGACGCCGTACCGCTCGGGGTCGCGGACCGGATAGCCGAAGAGCACACAGCCGTCCACGGTCCGGGCCTTCTCCTGGAGGATCGCGGAGAAGCCGGGGCCGTGGAAGATGTTGTCGCCGAGGACGAGGGCGACGGAGTCGTCCCCGATGTGGTCGGCGGAGATGACGAAGGCCTCGGCGAGGCCGCGGGGCTCGGCCTGGACGGCGTAGCTGAGCGAGATGCCCAGCGGGGCGCCGTCACCGAGCAGTCGGCGGAAGTTCTCGATGTCGTCGGGGGACGAGATGATCTGGATGTCCCGGATCCCGGCGAGCATCAGCACGGAGATCGGGTAGTAGATCATCGGCTTGTCGTAGACCGGCAGCATCTGCTTGGACGTGCCGAGGGTGATCGGGTGCAGCCGGGTGCCGTGGCCTCCGGCCAGGACGATGCCTTTCACGGTTCTCTCCTCCTGGGCTTCCCAGCCTCATCGGTGCGGTGCGGTGGTGGGCGGTGCGGTTCATCGGGGCGGCGCTGTCGTGAGTGGTGCGGTTCAGGGCCCGGACGGGGTGCGCGCGGGCCCTGCGGCCGCCTCGGCACGGGGCCGGGCGGCTTCGGGCACCGGCCGGACGGGGGCGGCCCGGCGGCGAACGGCGTCGAGGAGCCGGGCCTGGCGCAGCGGTGCCTCCCGGTCGTGGGCGACGGGTTCCCCGGCGCGTGCGGACGCGACGTGGGCGGCGAACGCGGCGACCGTGTTGCGGACCTGGTCGTCGGCGTCCAGGACGCGTTCCTCGACACCGGTACGGGTCTCCAGCCGGACGACCGGGCGGTGGCCGGCCGGCGGGGTGTAGGCCCGTTCCACGGTGAGGCGCCCCGCGCTCCCCCACAGCTCGTACGCCGAGCGGTAGCCGTGGTCCATGCCGAAGGCGATGTGCGCGGTCACCCCGGCCGGGGTGGCGAGCAGCGCCCCGCCCGCGGTCTCGACCCGGCTTCCCGCGCCCCGGACGAGGTGCGCGCCGAGGACGTCGAGGTCGTCTCCGAGCAGATGCTGGGCGGCCCGCAGCGGGTAGACGCCGACGTCGCCGAGGGCGCCGCCGCCGAGCTCCGGATCGTGCCGGATGTCGGATTCCGGCAGTCGCGGGATGCCGAACGAGGCGTGCATGGAACGGAGTTCGCCGATGACCCCGTCCGCGACGAGTGCGCGGACGTCCGCGTGGAGCCGGTGATGGACGAACATGACGTTCTCCATCAGCGCGAGCCCGGCCGCCTCGGCCAGGTCGAGCAGGGCGGCGGTGGACTCCGGGTCGGTGGTGAGCGGCTTCTCGGCCAGCACGTGCTTGCCCGCGCGCAGCGCCGCCCCGGTCCACTCGGCGTGCAGGGCGGCCGGCAGCGGTACGTACACGGCGTCGACGTCGTCCCGCCGGAGCAGCGCCTCGTAGCCGAGGACCGCCGCGGCGCCGTACGGGGCGGCCGCCGCGGCGGCCTTCTCCGGGTCACGGCTGGCGACCGCGGCGACCTCGGTCTCCGGCAGCGCGGCCATCGCGGGCAGCATGCGCCGGACGGCGATGTCGGCGCAGCCGAGCACGCCGATCCGCAGGGGTGCCGGGGTGCTCATCGGCCCCGCACCGCCCCGGCGTGGACGCAGGCGAGCAGGGTGCGGGCCTGGACGTTGAGGTAGTGGCCGTGCCGGGTGAGGGAGGTGAGCTGGGCGGCGGTCGCCCAGGCGTAGCCGGGCGGCGGTTCGGCCGGGGTCCGCTCCTCGTCGGCCTCGACCAGGAGGTAGCGGCTCTCGGCGTTGAGGAAGCGGCCGCCCTCCTCGGAGTGCACGGCCTCGTAGCGGATGCGGGCCGGGTCGGCGCCGAGGACGTCGTCGAGGAAGAGGGGGCGCTCCTCGGAGGGCAGATGGGCGTAGTTCCCGGGGGTGTACTGGACGGTGGGGGCCAGTTCGACGGTGTCGAGGAAGCCGCCCTCCACCCGGGCGTGCACCAGGTAGTGCGGGACGCCGCCGAAGTCACGGGTCAGGAAGGCGGCGACGCCGAGACCGACCGGTTCGAACAACGGCTGGGTCCAGCTGCTCACTTCACGGTTGCCGGCCTGCACGGAGACGGCGACGACCTTGAAGTGCCGGCCCTCCTCGTGCTCGATGGTCTCCTCGCCGCGCTTCCAGCCGGGCAGGCCGCGCAGCGGGACGCGCCGGGCGCGCACGTCGTGGCGGGCGCGTTCGCCGGTGAACCAGGAGAGGAGCTTGACGTCGGAGAGCAGCGCGCCGTCGGCGGTGTCCTGGTGGGGCACGCAGGAGAGGACGGTCCGCGCGTCCATGTTGACGACGTTGTCCCGGTGGAGGAGTTCGCCGATCTGTCCGAGGGTGAGCCAGCAGAAGTCGTCCAGGAGCGGGACCTCGCCGGTGGCCTCGACGATCATGTTGCGGTTGGACTTGCGGAAGAACCAGGCGCCGTGCTCGGACTGGAGGGAGTCGGCGACGACCGTGCCGTGCTCCGAGGTCGTGAAGTACTCGATGTACTTCACGTCGCCGCCGCGGTGCGCCTTGGTGTAGTTGCTGCGGGTGGCCTGGACGGTGGGCGACAGCTGGAGCAGGTTGCGGTTGCCGGGCTCCATCTTGGCCTGCATGAGGAAGTGCAGGACGCCGTCGAACTCCTTGGCCAGGATGCCGAGGATGCCCACCTCGGGCTGTTTGATGACGGGCTGGTACCAGGAGCGGTAGGGGCCGTCGCCGTACGGTCCGGCCTCCTCGACGACGTGGAGCCCCTCGACGGTGAAGAAGCGGCCGCTGCGGTGGACGAGGTTGCCGCCGCCCTCCTCGAAGGACCAGCCGTCCAGCGCGTCGAAGGGGACCCGGTCGACGCGGAAGGTGTGGGCGCGGCGGCGTCCTTCGAGCCAGCCGTGGAACTCCTCGGTCGACAGGTGGGCGCCCCGGCCGGTGGCGGCCGACAGGGCTATCCGCTCGGCGAGCCCGGCGGGGCGGCGGGGGGTGAGGGCGACCGCCGCCGGGGCGGCGGCCCGCGCGGTGGTGTCGGCCCGTGTCGCGGCGGTGGCCTGCGGGGTGACGCCGGCCGGTGTCGTGGCGGTGCTCATCAGGAGTGTCCCTTCGCGCCGGGCGCCTCGCCCGCGTTCCAGACCAGGTCGAAGGTGAAGGAGCGGATGCGCCAGCCCGCGGGGGTGCGGACCACCCGGGCGTCGTAGTGGCCGCCGATGGCGAAGTGGGCCGAGGGCTCGGCGGGGTCGCGGACGTGGAAGGCGGTGAGGTGGGCACGCACCTCGGCCTCGTCGCCGCGCAGGTCGATGGCGTAGGCGCCGGTGAGGTGGTGGGTGCGGGCGAAGGTCGTACGGGCCATGCGCTGGAAGGCGGCGAGGCCTTCCATGCCCTTGTACTCGCCCATCGGGAAGACGAGGTGGACGTCCTCGGTGAAGACCGCGCCGAACCAGTCGTCGTCGCCGCGGTTCCTGTCGAGGTGCATGGCGTAGCGGTCGCAGACGGCGGCGATCTCGGCGCGGTCGGACAGCGTCCGTACGGTGGCGCGGAGTTCGTCGAGTTCGGCGCGCGTGGCACCGGTCGTACGGTCGGTCGTCGAATCGGTCGTGGTGCCGGTCGTCGTGTCGGTCGTGGTCATGGTGTGGACCCTTCTCCGGTCGGCGGTGCGCGGACGGTGGGCGTCAGTGGTGGCCGAAGCCCGTGGAGTGCCAGGTGCGGGGCCCGTCGAAGCCGCGGGCCCGCTCCGGGCGGCGCCAGCCGGCGACGGACCGGGAGACGGGGGCGGCCGGGCCGGGGGCGGCCGGGCCGGGGGCCTCCTGTGTGCGGGCGAGCAGGACGGCGGTGACGGCGGCGAGCTCCTCGGCGCTCGGCGCGCCCTTCTCGACGCGGAACAGGTGGGCGGGTGCGGTCACGTGGACGACTCCTGTCATCGGGACGGTGCCGGGGGCGTGCGTCGGTGTCACTGGGGCGGGTTGCCGTGCTTGCGGCGCGGCAGGTCGGCGTGTTTGGCGGCGAGCATGGCGACGGACCGGCAGAGCACCCGGCGGGTCTCGCGCGGGTCGATGACGTCGTCGACGAGACCGCGCTCGGCCGCGTAGTAGGGGTGGACGAGTTCCGCCCGGTACTCCTCGATCTTGCGGCGGCGCATGGCCTCGGGGTCCTCGGCGGCGGCGATCTCGCGCCGGAAGACCACGTTGGCGGCGCCCTCGGCGCCCATGACGGCGATCTCGTTGGTGGGCCAGGCGAGGGAGATGTCGGCGCCGATCGAGCGCGAGTCCATGACGATGTACGCGCCGCCGTAGGCCTTGCGCAGGACGACGGAGATCCGGGGCACGGTCGCGTTGCAGTAGGCGTACAGGAGCTTGGCTCCGCGCCGGATGATGCCCTCGTGCTCCTGGTCGACGCCGGGCAGGAAGCCGGGGACGTCGACGAGGGTGACGATCGGGATGTTGAAGGCGTCGCAGAACTGGACGAAGCGCGCCCCCTTCTCGGAGGCCTTGATGTCGAGCACGCCCGCCAGGGCGGCCGGCTGGTTGGCGACGATGCCGACGACGTGGCCGTCCAGCCGCGCGAGGGCGCAGACCAGGTTGGGCGCCCAGGCCGCGTGGACCTCCATGTGCTCCCCGTCGTCGACGAGTTCCTCGATGACCTCGCGGACGTCGTAGGAGCGGTTGCCGTCGGCGGGGACGAGGTCGAGCAGCCGGTCGCCGGGGCGGTCGGCGGGGTCGGAGGTGTGCGCGACGGGCGGGTTCTCGCGGTTGTTCTGGGGGAGCATCGACAGGAGGTAGCGGACCTCGGCGATGCAGGTCTCCTCGTCGTCGTAGGCGAAGTGGGAGACACCGGAGACACCCGCGTGGACGTCGGCGCCGCCGAGCCCGTTCTGGGTGATCTCCTCACCGGTGACCGCCTTGACGACGTCCGGACCGGTGATGAACATCTGCGAGGTCTCACGGACCATGAACACGAAGTCCGTCAGCGCCGGACTGTAGGCCGCGCCACCCGCGCACGGACCCAGCATCACCGAGATCTGCGGGATCACACCCGACGCCCGCGTGTTGCGCTGGAAGATGCCGCCGTACCCGGCGAGCGCCGACACACCCTCCTGGATACG